>NZ_CP011505.1:699336-1049005 GCF_001028665.1 Burkholderia pyrrocinia | reverse complement strand
CCGCGACCGACGCCATGCCGCTCGCCATCACCGTGAAGATCTCGGCGCTCGTCATGTTCCGCACGAACGGCTTCACGAGCGCGGCATCTCGCTTTGCCCGAGGAAGATCGTCGCGACGGCCGAGCACGCCTCGATACGGCTCACGCCGAGCACTTTCGCGAGCCCCGCGCCGAGGATCGCAACGATCCACTTCATCACGCCGATGTAGTACAGCACCGCGATCAGCGCGGTGACGAAGATGATCATCGCAGCACGCGCAGGCCGAACACGAACCCGCCGTCGCCGAACAGCTGGAACATCCGGCTGTCGACCAGCCCGCCGAACACGAACGCGATGCCGTGATTGCCCATGTCGAGCACGCGATTGACGCCGTGCGCGGCCGCAGCCAGCGCCGCGCGGCCCGACGGCACGAACAGCACCAGTGCGCCGATCGCGAGCTGCGTGAGCAGCGCGGCAATCATGGTCCGGCCGCTCACCGCACGCGGTTGTTCGACAGCAGGTAAGCCACCAACAGCAGGAACGACATACCCAGGAGACTGCGCAGAATATCCACTTTGTGCTCCTTTCTCTCAATGTTATTGATCTTGTCCGGCACGCGGCCCGGAACGCTCTTGTGACGCTGTCGGTGGATATTACTCGTTCGGCGCGCTCAAATGCGTGCGGGGCGTGCCGCTCGAACCGGCACGCCCCGCGCGACACACGCCGTTCAGCCCGCGCGCTCGACCGGATGCGGTTCGCGCAGCCGGTTCGCGATGCGAGCCGCCTCGTAGTAGCCGGCCGCCGGCGGCCGTTTCAGATAGTGGCCCGCGCCGCGCACCGCGCGCAGGTCGCCGTCGGCCCAGGCGAGTGCGCCGCGCGTGAGCGTGTGCGTCGCGACGCCCTGCACGGTCATCCCCTCGAACACGTTGAAGTCGACCTGCTGGTGATGGGTCTTCACCGAGATCGTCTTCGTCGCGGCCGGGTCCCACACGACGAGGTCGGCATCGGCGCCCACCTGCACGGCCCCCTTGCGCGGATACAGGTTGAAGATCTGCGCGGCGTTCGTCGACGTGATCCGCACGAACTCGTTCGGCGTGATGCGGCCGTGATTCACGCCGTGATGCCACAGCACCGGACATGCGATCCTCGACGCCGCCGCAACCGTTCGGGATCTTCGTGAAATCGTCGCGGCCCATCGCCTTCTGCGACGCACAGAACACGCAGTGATCGGTCGCCGTCGTATGCAGTTGCCCCGCCTGCAGCCCGCGCCACAGCGCCTCGCGATGCTCGGCCGAGCGGAAACGGCGGGCTCATCACGTGCGCTGCCGCACGCGTCCAGTCCGGGTCGCGATAGACGGCCTCGTCGATCACCAGGTGACCCGGCAGCACTTCGCCGAACACGCGCAGCCCCTCGCTGCGCGCGCGCGTGATCGCATCGACCGCATCCTTCGACGATACGTGCACGATATACACGGGGACGCCAAGCACCTGCGCGATGCGGATCGCGCGGTTCGCGGCCTCGCCTTCGACCTCCGGCGGGCGCGACAGCGGATGCGCCTCCGGCCCCGTCATCCCGCGCGCGAGCAGCGCCTGCTGCAGCCGGAACACGAGTTCGCCGTTCTCCGCGTGCACGGTCGGCAGCGCGCCGAGTTCGAGCGAACGCGAGAAGCTGTTCACGAGAATCTCGTCGTCGGCCATGATCGCGTTCTTGTAGGCCATGAAGTGCTTGAAGCTCGACACGCCATGCTCGCGCACGAGGGTGCCCATGTCGCGGTGCACGCTCTCGTCCCACCACGTCACCCGCGACGTGGAAGCCGTAGTCGGCCGCCGCCTTCTCGGCCCAGCCGCGCCATTCGCGGAACGCGTCCATCAGCGGCTGCTTCGGGCTCGGGATCACGAAATCGATGATGCTCGTCGTACCGCCCGACAGCCCGGCGGCCGTGCCCGAGTAGAAATCGTCGCTCGCGGTCGTGCCCATGAACGGCAGTTCCATGTGCGTATGCGGATCGATGCCGCCCGGCATCACGTACTGGTCGTGCGCGTCGACGACGCTCGCGCCGGCCGGGGCGTCGATCGTCTCGGCGATCTGCAGGATCGTGCCGCCGTCCTGCGGGTCGGCGCAGAGCACGTCCGCACGGTAGGAGCGGTCCGCATCGACCACGGTGCCGCCACGAATCAGGATTGCCATAGGGTTGCCTCCTCGTTGACTGTCGGGTGCCGCATGCTGCGCCGCGCGTCATGCGCTCGCGATCTGCGCGCGCTGTCCGGCGCGCCACTTCATCCAGGTGCCGTACACGCCCGACGCCAGCACGAGGCCGACGAACCACGCGTACGTGTACAGCGTATTGAAGAACGCCGGCACGTTCGGGAACGACGCCGGAAATGCCGTGTGCAGGAAGCCGGGCAGGTTCGGCAGCACGCCGACCGCGAGCGCGGCCAGCGCGGCCGGGTTCCAGCCGCGCGCGTAGCTGAAGCCGCCGCGCTCGTCGAACAGCGCGCGCGTGTCGAGCTGCGTGCCGCGAATCAGGAAGTAGTCGACCATCAGGATGCCCGCGACGGGCCCGAGCAGCGCCGAATAACCGACGAGCCAGGTGAAGATATAACCGTCCGTCGTCGCGAGGATCTTCCACGGCATCATCACGATCGCGATCGTCGCGGTGATCATCCCGCCCGCGCGGTACGAGATGGCCTTCGGCCACAGGCTCGAGAAGTCGTACGCGGGGCCGACGAGATTCGCGGCGAGGTTGCAGCACATCGTGTCGAGCGTGAGGATCACGAGCGCGATGCCCACGCCGATGCCCGTCATCCGGCTCGTCAGGTCGATCGGGTCCCAGATCGCATTGCCGTAGATCACGACGGTCGCCGACGTCACGACGACCGACACCACCGACAGCAGCGCCATCGGCAGCGGCAGCCCGATCGACTGCCCGATCATCTGGTCGCGCTGCGAATGCGCGAAGCGCGTGAAATCGGGAATGTTCAGCGCGAGCGTCGCCCAGAAGCCGACCATCGCGGTCAGGCCCGGCCAGAAGGTCGCCCAGAACAGCCCGGCCTTCTTGCCGCCCGCCGCGAACTGCGACGGCGCCGACAGCATCGAACCGAAGCCGCCCGCCTTCGACGTCGCCCACCACACGAGCGCCACGCACATCACGACCTTGATCGGCGCGGACCAGCTCTCGAGCCAGCGGATCGAATCGGTGCCGTGCAGGATGAAGTAGATCTGCAGCGCCCAGAACACGAGGAAGCACGCGAGCTGCCCGAACGAGATGCCGACGATCGGCAGCGCCGCGCCGTGCAACGCGTTGCCGGTCAGGATGTTCAGCAGCGTGTAGATCGCGCTGCCGCCGAGCCAGGTCTGGATGCCGTACCAGCCGCACGCGACGATCGCGCGCAGCAGCGCCGGCAGCTTCGCGCCCTGCGTGCCGAACGACGCGCGCACGAGCACCGCGTACGGAATCCCGTGCTTCGCGCCCGCATGGCCGATCAGCAGCATCGGCACGAGCACGATCAGGTTGCCGAGCAGCACGGTCATCACTGCCTGCCACGGCGACATGCCTTCCTGGATCAGCCCGGCCGCGAGCATGTACGACGCGATGTTCATCACCATCCCGACCCACAGTGCCGCGAAGTGATACCACTTCCACGTGCGCTGCGCCGGCGTCGTCGGCGCGAGGTCGTCGTTGTACAGGCTGCCGCCCTGCGCCGCGGCGCTGTCGGGATCGGCGGGGGTCGCTGCTGGTTTCATCGAAGGCACTCCACGTAAACGTCAGCGCCGGCATCGCACAATGCCGGCCCACGGGAACGAAAAACGGCGGCGCCGGATCTTCCGCACCGCCGGACGCAGGTCAAGCCGCCTTCGCGTGCTTATCGGGCGCCGCCGCCGGGCCCGCACTCGCGCCCGCGTCGGCACGCGTCGGGTTGTTCGGATGCGTGGTCCAGTTTGCGTACTCGCCCGAGTCGACGCGCTCCATCGTGATGCATTGCTCGACCGGACACACATGCATGCAAAGATTGCACCCGACGCACTCCGAATCGATCACTTCGAAGTGCCGCATGCCGTCCTTTTCGCGCGTGATCGCCTGGTGCGACGTGTCCTCGCACGCGATATGGCACAGCCCGCACTGGATGCAGCGGTCCTGATCGATGCGCGCCTTGATGTCGTATTTCAGGTTCAGGTATTTCCAGTCGGTCACGTTCGGCACCGCGCGGCCGCGTACGTCGTCGAGCGTCGCGTAGCCCTTCTCGTCCATCCAGTTCGACAGCCCGTCGGCCAGATCCGACACGATCCGGAAGCCGTAATGCATCGCCGCGGTGCACACCTGCACGCTGCCGGCGCCGAGCACGATGAATTCGGCCGCGTCGCGCCAGGTCGAAATGCCGCCGATACCGGAGATCGGCAGGTTCGGCGTTTCCGGATCGCGCGCGATCTCCGCGACCATGTTCAGCGCGATCGGCTTGACCGCCGGGCCGCAATAACCGCCATGCGTGCCCTTGCCGTCGACGGTCGGCATCGGCGCCATGTGATCGAGATCGACCGCGACGATCGAGTTGATCGTGTTGATCAGCGACACGCCGTCCGCACCGCCCTTGTATGCGGCGCGCGACCCCATCCGGATGTCGCTGATGTTCGGCGTGAGCTTCACGAGGCACGGCAGCTTCGTGCCCTCCTTGACCCAGCGCGTGACCATCTCGACGTACTCGGGCACCTGCCCGACGGCCGCGCCCATCCCGCGCTCGCTCATCCCGTGCGGGCAGCCGAAGTTCAGCTCGACCGCATCGGCGCCCGTATCCTCGACGAGCGGCAGGATCCATTTCCAGTCGCGCTCGTTGCACGGCACCATCAGAGACACGATCAGCGCACGGTCCGGCCAGTCGCGCTTGACCTGCGCGATCTCTCTCAGGTTCACGTCGAGCGGACGGTCGGTGATCAGCTCGATGTTGTTCAGCCCCGCGATGCGCTGGCCGTTCCACTGCACGGCGCCGTAGCGCGAGCTGACGTTGACGACGTGCGGATCGAGCCCGAGCGTCTTCCAGACGACGCCGCCCCAGCCCGCCTCGAACGCACGGTTGACGTTGTAGGCCTTGTCGGTCGGCGGCGCGGACGCGAGCCAGAAGGGATTCGGCGAAGTGATGCCCGCGATGGTGCAACGAAGGTCGGCCATGTTCGGCTCCGTGAGAGTGGGGTCGCTGTCGAGGATGCGTGGATGCGTGCGCGTGCGCTTATGCAGCCTTCGCGTCGCGCTGCGCGAGCGCGGCGTCGATCGACGCGGCCGCGCGCTTGCCGTCCTGTACGGCCTGCACCGTGAGGTCGATGCCGTCCGTCGCCGCGCAGTCGCCGCCGGCCCACACGTCGGGCAGTGCCGTGCGCCCGTCCGCGTCCACCGCGATGCGCGCGCCGTCCGCAGTCAGCAACGCGGCCGCGATGCCGTCCGGCACCAGCGTCTGGCCGATCGCCTTCAGCACCATGTCCGCATCGACGGTGAAGCGCTCGCCCGATGCCGCGTCAAACTCGACGCCCGTCACTTGCCCGTTCTCGCCCGCGATGCGCACGGGCTTCGCGTGCGTGACGAGCGTGACGCCGCTCTTCTGCGCGAACTCGCGTTCGGCCCACGTCGCGCTCATCGCATCCACGCCGCGCCGGTAAACCATCGTCACGCGCTCGGCGCCGAGCTTGCGGCTTTGCACGGCCGCATCGATCGCCGTATTGCCGCCGCCGATCACGACCACGCGCCGCCCGACCGGCACGTTCTCCAGCGCATCGGCCTGCCGCACCTGCTCGATGAAGTCGACCGCGTTCATCACGCCGGCCAGTTGCTCGCCGTCGATCGCGAGCGCACGCACGCCGCCGAGGCCCATCGCGAGAAACACCGCATCGTGCTGCTCGCGCAGCGTGTCGAGCGCTATGTCGCGTCCGAGCGCAACGCCCGTGTTCAGCGTGATACCGCCGACCGACAGCAGCCATTCGACTTCACGCTGCGCGAAATCGTCGACAGTCTTGTACGCGGCGATCCCGTGTTCGTTGAGGCCGCCGGCCTTCGGGCGCGCGTCGAACAGCGTCACGCGGTGCCCGGCGAGCGCGAGCCGGTGCGCGCACGCGAGCCCGGCCGGCCCCGCACCGACCACCGCGACATGGCGGCTCGTATCGGGCGCACGCGTGAAACGCACCGCACCGGTTGCCATCGCCCAGTCGGTCGCATGCCGCTGCAGCGCGCCGATCGCCACAGGTTGCGCATCCTGATGGTTGCGCACGCATGCGCCTTCGCACAGGATCTCGGTCGGGCACACGCGTGCGCACATCCCGCCGAGCGGATTCGCGGACAGGATGTCGGTGGCGGCGCCTTTCAGGTTGCCGTTGCCGATCTTGCGGATGAAGCTCGGGATGTCGATCTGCGTCGGGCACGCGTGCACGCACGGCGCGTCATAGCAGTAATGGCAGCGGCTGGCGGCTGCCGCCGCGGCCGTCGGATCGAGCAGCGGCGCGATATCGGCGAATTCGCACGAGAGTTGCGTGGACGACAGGCGATGCGCGGCGATATCGCCGGTTGGCTTGGTGGTCATACGCGTTCCTTCGACTGGGTGGAGACAAAGCCGTCCCCGCCGGCTGCGAATGCACAGTCGGGGCGGTCACGCTTAGGAATGCTACGGTCAGGCGATACGCAGCCTGCCGGCTGCTACGGTCGATTCGTCATGAAGCCGGCTCGCATGCGCGCGACAGCATCGCGTGCAGCAGCACGTTCGCGCCGGCCTCGATCCACGCGGGCGTCGCGTCCTCGATCTCGTTGTGGCTGATGCCGTCGACACACGGCACGAACACCATCGACGTCGGCGCGACCTGCGCCAGATAGCATGCGTCGTGCCCCGCGCCCGACACGATGTCGCGGTGCGAGTAGCCGAAGCGATCGGCCGCACCACGCACGGCCGCCACGCACGCCGGATCGAACGCGACGGGCTTGTAATAGAAAATCTGCTCGAGTTCCGTTTCGAGCCCGATGCCGGCCGCGATGCGCGCGACGCCGTCGCGCAGTGCGGCATCCATCTTCGCGAGCACGGCGTCGTCCGGATGACGGAAATCGACGGTGAAGAACACGCGGCCGGGAATCACGTTGCGCGAGTTCGGGTGGACCTGCATCATGCCGACCGTCGCGCAGCCGAACGGCGCATGATCGAGGCCGATCCGGTTGACGAGGTCGACCACACGCGATGCACCGAGCAGCGCGTCGCGGCGGCGCGGCATCGGCGTCGGCCCGGCATGCGCTTCCTGGCCGGTGAACGTGATCTCGTACCAGCGCTGCCCCTGTGCATCGGTCACGACGCCGATCGTCTTGCATTCCGCTTCGAGAATCGGCCCCTGCTCGATATGCAGTTCGAACGCCGCGTGCAGCTTGCGCCCGCCGCACGGCACGTCGCCCGCGTAGCCGATGCGCGCCAGCTCCTCGCCGATCGTCTTGCCGTCGACGTCCTTGCGCGACAGCCCGTATTCGAGCGGGAACACACCCGCGAACACACCGGACGCAACCATCGCGGGCGCGAAGCGCGAACCCTCCTCGTTGGTCCAGATCACGACCTCGACCGGATGCTCGGTCTCGATCCCGTGATCGTTGAGACTGCGAATCACCTCGAGGCCGCCGAGCACGCCGTAGATGCCGTCGAAGCGGCCGCCGGTCGGTTGCGAATCCGCATGCGAGCCCGTGACGACCGGCGCCGCGTCGGCCACGCGGCCCGCGCGGCGCATGAACACGTTGCCCATCGTATCGACCGTCACCGTGCAGCCGGCGGCCTTCGCCCAGCCGACGATCAGGTCGCGGCCGGCCTTGTCCAGATCGGTCAGCGCGAGGCGGCACACCCCGCCTTTCGGCGTCGCGCCGATCTTCGCGACTTCCATCAGGCTGTCCCACAACCGCTTGCCGTCAACCTTGATCGACGGGTCGAAGACCGGCTGCTTCACTGCTTCCGATACCGCGTTCATTCGCATCGCTCCTGTGGGGTCGGTGATGTCGTCAGCCCGGTCTGTGCCGGTGCGTGCAATGCCTGATTCGGGGGCAAACCCGCCCATGCGCGGTGCCTGCCCCGGTCGTGCGCGAAGTTCGTCCGACGAATCGCCGGAACTGCCTTCCGTCGCTCGTCGAATCCTGTCCGATTGGACAGGTTTTAGACGATCAAAATGACCAAAGCAATGTCTTTCTTTCCCAGATCGATAGAGCGAGAAACGTGCCATCGCAACGCAGCATCGCTGCGGATGCGCGGTTTCCGTACGCGTGCGTTCGACGCGGATCAGCGGCTAGAATGAAGCCCAACGCGGCATGCCCGCCGCGCGAGGGTAACGATGAGACATGACGAGGCGGCAGCCGAAGCGACCGACAGCGACGAAACGTCCGCGCCTTTGCGGCGACGCAAGGCACGCATCCGCGAGTCCAACGAAGCGCATCTGCTCGCGTGTGCGGAGGCCGTATTCGCGGAGCGCGGGCTCGACGGCGCGAGCACCGCGATGATCGCGGAACGCGCCGGCCTGCCGAAGGCGAACCTGCATTACTACTTCCCGACGAAGCTCGCGCTGTACCGTCGCGTGCTCGACGACCTGTTCGAGGACTGGCATCGCGCGGCCGGCACGTTCGAGGCCGGTGACGATCCGGTGGAAGCGATCGGCGGCTACGTGCGCGCGAAGATGGATCTGTCGCGGCGGCGCCCGCTCGGCTCGAAGGTCTGGGCCAACGAGATCATCCACGGCGCGGAGCACATGCCGGACATCCTGTCGCAACGCGTGAAGCCGTGGTTCGACACGCGCGTGAAGGTGATCGACGGCTGGATCGCGCGCGGGCTGCTCGCGCCGATCGACGCGCATGCGCTGATGTACCTGATCTGGGCGACCACGCAGCACTATGCGGATTTCGATGCGCAGATCCGCGCACTGAGCGGCAAGCGCACGTTCACGCGGAAGGCGTTCGACGAGAAGACCGAGCAGGTCGTGCAGCTCGTGATTCGCGCGTGCGGCGCGGTCTCGCCGAAAACGAAGCCGTAGCGCAACCGCGCAATCCGCCGAATCAAGAACGGGCGACGGGTAATGCGCAGAGGTTGTCTGCGCGATACCCGTCGCCCGCGTCGCAGCGTGCGTGCTGTGCGATGCGCGTTTCGCGTTACGCGATGCGCTCGATCGCGATGGCCGTCGCCTCGCCGCCGCCGATGCACAACGACGCGATGCCGCGTTTCAGGCCATACGTTTCGAGCGCGGCCAGCAGCGTCACCATCACGCGCGCACCCGATGCGCCGATCGGATGCCCGAGCGCGCACGCGCCGCCATGCACGTTGACCTTCTCGTGCGGCAGGTCGAGATCGCGCATCGCAGCCATCGGCACCACCGCGAACGCTTCGTTGATCTCGAACAGGTCGACGTCGCGCAGGTTCCAGCCGGTTTTCTCCGACAGCTTGCGCAGCGCGCCGATCGGCGCGGTCGCGAACAGGCCCGGCTTGTCCGCGTAAGTCGAATGCCCGACGATCACGGCCTTCGGCGTGAGGCCCAGGCGTTCCGCTTCCGAGCGGCGCATCATCACGAGCGCCGCCGCACCGTCCGAGATCGACGACGCGTTTGCGGCCGTCACCGTGCCGCCATCGCGGAACGCCGGCTTCAGCGTCGGGATCTTGTCGAGCTTCGCCTTGCCCGGCTGCTCGTCGATCGACACGACCGTTTCGGTCTTGCCGGCCTTCACGGTCACCGGCGCGATCTCCGATACGAAATGCCCTTCGGCGATCGCGCGTTGCGCGCGCGTCAGCGACGCGATCGCAAACGCATCCTGCGCCTCGCGCGTGAACTGGTAGGCCTGCGCGCAATCCTCCGCGAACGTGCCCATCAGGCGACCCTTTTCATACGCGTCCTCGAGCCCGTCGAGGAACATGTGATCGAGCACCTGGCCGTGGCCCATCCGCATCCCCGCGCGCGCTTTCGGCAGCAGGTACGGCGCATTCGTCATGCTTTCCATCCCGCCCGCGACGGCCACGCCCGCCGAACCCGCCAGCAGCAGGTCGTGCGCGAACATCGCCGCCTTCATCCCGGAGCCGCACATCTTGTTGACCGTGGTCGCGCCTGCCGAAAGCGGCAGTCCTGCCTTCAGCGCGGCCTGCCGCGCCGGCGCCTGGCCCTGCCCGGCCGGCAGCACGCAGCCGAACACGATTTCATCGATGCGCTCGGCCGGCACGTTCGCGCGCTCGAGCGCCGCGCGAATCGCTACCGCGCCGAGCTCGCTCGCACTGGCCGCAGCCAGGTCGCCCTGAAAACCACCCATCGGCGTGCGCGCCGTGCCAACGATTACGATCGGATCCTGAGTCGTCATGATTCGCTTCCTCCAGTGTCAGCGCGGTGCCATGCGCAACGCGCCATCGAGACGGATGACTTCGCCGTTCAGCATCGTGTTCTCGGCGATGTGGCGCACCAGCGCCGCAAATTCTTCCGGGCGGCCGAGCCGCGGCGGGAACGGCACGCTCTTGCCGAGCGCGTCCTGTACGTCCTGCGGCATGCCGGCCATCATCGGCGTCGCGAAGATGCCGGGCGCGATCGTCACGACACGAATGCCGAACCGCGCGAGTTCGCGCGCGATCGGCAGCGTCATGCCTACCACGCCGCTCTTCGACGCCGCATACGCGGCCTGCCCGATCTGCCCGTCGAACGCCGCGACCGACGCGGTATTGACGATCACGCCGCGCTCGCCTTCCGCGTCGGCATCCTGCTTCGACATTGCTTCGGCAGCCAGCCGGATCATGTTGAACGTGCCGACGAGATTGATCGACACGGCACGTGCAAAGCGGTCGAGCGAGTGCGGACCGTCGCGGCCGACGACCTTCTCGCCCGGCGCGACGCCCGCGCAGTTGACGAGCGCGTCGATGCGGCCGAACGCGTCGCGCGCGGCGGCCACGGCCGCCTGCCCGTCGGCTTCGCTCGTCACGTCGGTCTTCACGAAGCGCGCGGCCGCGCCGAGTTCGTGCGCGAGGCTCGCGCCGGCATCGTCATTGACGTCCAGCAGCACGGCCTTGCCGCCTTCCGCGACGACCATGCGCGCCACCGCGGCGCCCAGGCCCGAACCGGCGCCCGTAATCAGAAAAACGCGATCCTTGATATTCATTCGCAGTCCGTATTCAGGGTTGAGCGGCCTTCTCGGCTTCCATCTTGCGCAACACGAAGCGCTGGATCTTGCCGCTCGGGGTTTTCGGCAGCGCGTCGACGAAGTCGATCGCGCGAGGATAGGCATGGGCGGACAGCCGCCGCTTCACGTGCAGGCTCAGTTCGTCGGCCAGCGCCGGCGTGCCGTCGAAGCCCTTCGACAGTACGACGAACGCCTTCACGATCTCCGTGCGCTCCGGATCGGGCACACCGATCACCGCGGCTTCGCTGACTGCCGGATGCTCGATCAGCGCGCTTTCCACGTCGAACGGGCCGATCCGGTAGCCGGACGACGTGATCACGTCGTCCGCGCGGCCGATGAAGCTCACGGTGCCGTCCGGCTCCAGTTCGACGTTGTCGCCGGTCCGGTAGTAGCCGCCCGCGATCGCCGGCGTGTCCTGCTGCCAGTAGCCGTGGAACCACAGCAGCGGCGAGCGCGCGATGTCGATCGCGAGATTGCCGGGCTCGCCGGGGCCGAGCTCGCGGCTCGCTTCGTCGAGCACCGCGACGCGATAGCCGGGCATCGCGAAGCCGGCCGAACCGGCGTGCACAACGTGTGCGAGGCCGTGATGATTGTTCACGACCATCCCGAGTTCGGTCTGGCCGTAGTGATCGTAGATCGGTGCATCGAGCGCCGCGTCGAACCAGCGCACGACTTCCGGATTCAGCGGCTCGCCCGCGCTGCTGACGACGCGCAGCTTGCCCTTCGCGCGCGCCGCCGCTTCCGTACCGGCCGCCATCAGCATCCGGTACGCGGTCGGCGAGCCGGCGAGGCTCGTGATGCCGAGCCGTTCGATCACGTCGTACGTGCTGTCGACCGTGAAGCCGCCCTCGTAGAGCGTCGTCGCGTGGCCGAGCAGCAGCGGGCCCGTGATCGCGTAATAGAGCCCGTACGCCCAGCCCGGATCGGCGATATTCCAGAACCGGTCGCCTTCGCGCAGGTCGACCGCGTCGCGCATGTACGCGCCGAACGCGAGCAGCGCGCGCAGCGGCACCGGCACGCCCTTCGGCAGGCCCGTCGTGCCGGACGTCGACATCATCATGAACAGGTCCGTGCCCTTGCGCAGCACCGGTTCGAACGTGTCCGGCCGTGCGTCGAGCGCCGCGCGGAAATCGATGTCGCGTTCCGGCAGCGCGTCGCCCGGCTCGCGCACCGTCGCGACCGGCGGGCAACCGGCGATCTCGTCGAGCTTCGCGCGATTCGCGACATTGGTCACGACCAGGCGCGCATCGCTCATCCGCAGACGGTGTTCGATCGCCTTCGGGCCGAACGCGGTAAACAGCGGCTGATAGACGGCGCCCGCGCGCCACGTGCCGAGGATCGTCGCGACGAGCTCGGGCGTGCGCGGCAACAAGCCGGCCACCACGTCGCCCGGCTTTACGCCCTGCGCGACCAGCAGGTTCGCCACGCGTGCCGACAGCGCCTGCATCTGCGCGAACGTGAAACGGTGGTGCTGCCCGCCGGCGTCGATCCAGTCGAGCGCGATCGCGTCCGCCGATGCGTGCCGGTCGCAACATTCGACGCACGCGTTCAGGCCACGCTCCAGGTCGCCGTGCAGATGCGCGGCGGCGGTCTCGATACTGAACCGGGCCACGGCGTCGGCGTAGGCCGGCACCGCCCGGGCGGTTGCTCCATCAGGCATGCGTGTCTCCTGTTCGTTATGACCGCCGGCGAGCCTGGGCGCGACGGGGGATACATCGATAGTAGACAGCCGGCACATTGCAATCAATGACAAACAGAATCTAGAATCGTGATCGCTTTTGCCATGTCGGGAGGACGCAGGAAAATGGGGCCGCAGATGATTTCGCCGGATTTCGTCGACGACGCGCTCGCGTGCCTGCGCCGGCAGCGCATCGCGACGGAGCCCGTGCTGCGCGCCGCCGGCCTGCCGGCCGCCGTGCGCGAGCCCGTCACGCCGCAACAGTACGGCCGCCTGTGGCTCGCGATCGCCGGCACGATCGACGACGAATTCTTCGGGCTCGCCGCACGCCCGATGCGGCAAGGCAGCTTCACGCTGCTGTGCCATGCGGTACTGCACGCCGGCACGCTCGACAAGGCGCTGCGGCGGGCACTGCAGTTCCTGCGCGTGGTGCTCGACGAGCCGCACGGCGAGCTCGTCGTGGCCGACGGGCAGGCGCAGATCGTGCTGACGCAGTCGGGCGCGCCGTATCCGGCATTCGCGTACCGGACGTTCTGGCTGATCCTGCTCGGCGTCGCGTGCTGGCTGACCGGCAGGCGCATCCCGCTGCAGCGCATCGATTTCGCGTGCCCGAGCCCCGACCAGCGCAGCGACTATCACCAGTTCTTCGGCGTGCCCGTGCATTTCGACCGCCCCGACAGCCGGCTCGCATTCAACGCCGCGTACCTCGCGCTGCCGACGATCCGCTCCGCGCAGGCGCTGAAGACCTTTCTGCGCGGCGCGCCCGGCAACCTGCTGGTCCGCTACCGGCACGACACGGGCTGGGTCGCGAAGACGCGCGCGCACCTGAAGGCGCTGCCGGCCGCCGAGTGGCCCGACTTCGATTCGCTGGCTGTGCGCCTCGGCACGACGCCCGCGACGCTGCGGCGGCGTCTGCGCAGCGAAGGGCAAAGCTTCGCGGCGATCAAGGACGAACTGCGCGGCGCACTGGCCCAGTCGCTGCTGCGCGGGCACGCGCTCAGCGTCGCGGAGATCGCGGCCGAGCTCGGCTTCACCGAGCCGAGCGCGTTTCATCGCGCGTTCCGGAAATGGACGGGCACGAGCCCTGGCGCGTTCCGGCGCGACGTGCATGCGGCGAATCCGGAATCTTGGATCGCGCGCTGATGATCCGGGTCGTACGCAGCGGATACGGGGATCCCGTCGCACGACGCTGATACGATTCGACACTCCGGCTGCTATCCGTTACCGATGTTTGTCTGCGTTTGATTGCATCGGTCACCGGCATCGACATTCCGGTGCGATGCGCCACGCGGCTCTCCGCAACGCTGACCAGCGCGACGTTGCGCCTCGGCCCTTCCGACCACATACTGGTCGGCCTGAACGAACAAGGTTGCGTCGATGGTGAGTGTCGATCAGGGTGCCGCTTCGTTCTTTGGCGTGATCGGAACCGCCGTGTCTTTGCTGGCAGCGATTCCGTACGCGCTCGCGATCTACCGGCGCACCGTTCGTCCGCATCTGTTCACGTGGCTCGTGTGGTCGGTCGTCACGGCGATTGCGGCCGCCGGCCAGTTCGTTGCGGGTGCGGGGCCGTCCGCGTGGTGCACGGCGGCGATTGCCGTCACGTGCTTCCTGACGCTGGTAGCCAGCATTTTTCGCGGCGAACGCGGCTGGACAGCCATCGACTGGTTTTTCCTGTGCGCGGCCCTTTCAGCCATTCCACTGTGGATGCTGACCGACGATCCGACAGTCTCGATCTGCCTGGTCACGCTGATCGAGCTTGCCGGCCTCGGCCCGACCGTCCGCAAGACGATCCGCGATCCGTGGAGCGAGAGCTTCGCCTATTTCGCGCTGTGCGTGCTCAAGTACGCGCTGGCGTTGCTGGCGCTGAGCACGTGGAGTGTCGCGGTCGCGTTTTATCCGGCCGTCAACATCATCGCGTCGGTCGGCATCTGCCTGGTGATGCTGGCCCGGCGTCAATCGCTGTCGAACGCGCGGTAGGCTCTTTCCGTCGCCGCTGTATTCGGAACACGTTGCGTGCTGCAACAGGTCACAACCGATGAGCGAAACCATAAATCTTCAAAGATGATGCGAGGTCCCGATATGGATGCAATCCGTACAGTCATCGAACCCTACGAAACCGCGCTTCGGGCTGCGATGCTGGCCAACGATGTCGACGCGCTCGATGCGTTGCTGGACGACGATCTGGTGTTCACCGTCCCGACCGGCCAGGTCATCTCGAAGGAAGACGATCTGTCCACGCATCGCGCGAAGCTCCTGCGCCTCGACAGACTCGATTTCCACGAAACGCGGGCATGCTCGGTTGGCGAGATGATCCTGACCACGACGAAGGCGACGCTTGTCGGCCGTTTCGATGACGCGGCATTCGACGGCACGTTTGCCTATACGCGCCTGTGGCGTCGATCGGGTGCGGACTGGCGCGTTGTCGCCGGGCATGCATCGCAGGTCATGTAGCCGCGCAAAGCGTGCGTTTTTGATCTGATGGGTGAGGGGGAAGAATGCGATATGACGCACCGTGGCGTTGTGCTCGAGAGAACCGAAGCGACCGACGGTTGCGAGTGAAGTTGCAGCGGATCAGTGGCCGGGTGTTTGATCGGCCCGACTGTCGACCTGATGACGCCTTCGGCACTCCAGCTCCGAGCACGCTGCCCGGCCGGCCTGCATTTTGTCCGCGCCAATGCAAAAACCCCCGCCTTTCGGGCGGGGGTTCCTGGCTTAGGGAGCCTGACGATTACCTACTTTCACACGGGAATCCGCACTATCATCGGCGTAGAGTCGTTTCACGGTCCTGTTCGGGATGGGAAGGGGTGGGACCGACTCGCTATGGTCATCAGGCAAAGAGGGTTGTCGCGTTGCTTCGCAGCACGACCAATCGGGAAGAAGCAGTAATTTTGAGTTGTGTGTATCACACACGAGAATCCAACTTGTCTCGTCTTGCTACGCAGGTCACCGGTACTTCAACCGGCGCGCCGCATCGATCAGCTTCGCTGCTCGACGCTCTGCGTGGGATGCTCGTAAGTGCTGAAGCACTAACGATCATCGACACAAGGCAGACTTGTTATAGGATCAAGCCTTACGGGCAATTAGTATCAGTTAGCTGAACGCATTACTGCGCTTACACACCTGACCTATCAACGTCCTGGTCTCGAACGACCCTTCAAGGGGATCTAGTCCCCAGGGATATCTCATCTTAAGGCGAGTTTCCCGCTTAGATGCTTTCAGCGGTTATCTCTTCCGAACATAGCTACCCGGCGATGCCACTGGCGTGACAACCGGTACACCAGAGGTTCGTCCACTCCGGTCCTCTCGTACTAGGAGCAGCCCCCTTCAAATATCCAACGCCCACGGCAGATAGGGACCAAACTGTCTCACGACGTTTTAAACCCAGCTCACGTACCTCTTTAAATGGCGAACAGCCATACCCTTGGGACCGGCTACAGCCCCAGGATGAGATGAGCCGACATCGAGGTGCCAAACACCGCCGTCGATATGAACTCTTGGGCGGTATCAGCCTGTTATCCCCAGAGTACCTTTTATCCGTTGAGCGATGGCCCTTCCATACAGAACCACCGGATCACTATGACCTGCTTTCGCACCTGCTCGACTTGTCGGTCTCGCAGTTAAGCACGCTTATGCCATTGCACTATCAGCACGATTTCCGACCGTACCTAGCGTACCTTCGTACTCCTCCGTTACGCTTTGGGAGGAGACCGCCCCAGTCAAACTGCCTACCATGCACTGTCCCCGACCCGGATCACGGGCCAAGGTTAGAACCTCAAACAAACCAGGGTGGTATTTCAAGGACGGCTCCACCGAAACTAGCGTTCCGGTTTCATAGCCTCCCACCTATCCTACACAGATCGGTTCAAAGTCCAATGCAAAGCTACAGTAAAGGTTCATGGGGTCTTTCCGTCTAGCCGCGGGTAGATTGCATCATCACAAACACTTCAACTTCGCTGAGTCTCGGGAGGAGACAGTGTGGCCATCGTTACGCCATTCGTGCAGGTCGGAACTTACCCGACAAGGAATTTCGCTACCTTAGGACCGTTATAGTTACGGCCGCCGTTTACCGGGACTTCAATCAAGAGCTTGCACCCCATCATTTAATCTTCCGGCACCGGGCAGGCGTCACACCCTATACGTCCACTTTCGTGTTTGCAGAGTGCTGTGTTTTTATTAAACAGTCGCAGCCACCAGTTTATTGCAACCCCTTCACCCTTTGCGCGCAGGCGCATCAAGCTACAAGGGCGTACCTTATCCCGAAGTTACGGTACCAATTTGCCGAGTTCCTTCTCCCGAGTTCTCTCAAGCGCCTTAGAATACTCATCTCGCCCACCTGTGTCGGTTTGCGGTACGGTCATCGTTAGACTGAAGCTTAGAGGCTTTTCTTGGAACCACTTCCAATTGCTTCGCTCCCTAAGGAGCTCGCGCCACACCCTTGAATTCCGCGCCCGGATTTGCCTAAGCGCCTTCTCCAATGCAGCGACCGGGACTTCCAACACCCGGACAACCTTCCGCGATCCGTCCCCCCATCGCATCTAACAATGGTGCAGGAATATTGACCTGCTTCCCATCAGCTACGCATTTCTGCCTCGCCTTAGGGGCCGACTCACCCTACGCCGATGAACGTTGCGTAGGAAACCTTGGGCTTACGGCGAGGGGGCCTTTCACCCCCTTTATCGCTACTCATGTCAGCATTCGCACTTCCGATACCTCCAGCACGCTTTTCAACGCACCTTCGCAGGCTTACGGAACGCTCTCCTACCATGCGTGCAAAGCACGCATCCGCAGCTTCGGTATATAGCTTAGCCCCGTTACATCTTCCGCGCAGGACGACTCGATCAGTGAGCTATTACGCTTTCTTTAAAGGGTGGCTGCTTCTAAGCCAACCTCCTGACTGTTTTAGCCTTCCCACTTCGTTTCCCACTTAGCTATATTTGGGGACCTTAGCTGGCGGTCTGGGTTGTTTCCCTCTTGACACCGGACGTTAGCACCCGATGTCTGTCTCCCGTGATTGCACTCTTCGGTATTCGGAGTTTGCTATGGCGGGGTAATCTGCAATAGACCCCCCAACCATGACAGTGCTCTACCCCCGAAGGTGAGACACGAGGCACTACCTAAATAGTTTTCGGAGAGAACCAGCTATTTCCAAGTTTGTTTAGCCTTTCACCCCTATCCACAGCTCATCCCCTAACTTTTCAACGTTAGTGGGTTCGGACCTCCAGTACGTGTTACCGCACCTTCATCCTGGCCATGGATAGATCACTTGGTTTCGGGTCTACGCCCAGCAACTGAACGCCCTATTCGGACTCGCTTTCGCTACGCCTGCCCTATACGGTTAAGCTTGCTACTGAACGTAAGTCGCTGACCCATTATACAAAAGGTACGCCGTCACCCCTTACGAGGCTCCGACTGTTTGTATGCATGCGGTTTCAGGATCTATTTCACTCCCCTCCCGGGGTTCTTTTCGCCTTTCCCTCACGGTACTGGTTCACTATCGGTCGATCACGAGTATTTAGCCTTGGAGGATGGTCCCCCCATCTTCAGACAGGATTTCACGTGTCCCGCCCTACTTGTCGTACACTTAGTTCTTTCATACTGTTTTCGCCTACAGGGCTATCACCTGCTATGGCCGCACTTTCCAGAGCGTTCGGCTAACAATACAAATAAAGAGTACAAGGCTCATCCCATTTCGCTCGCCACTACTTTGGGAATCTCGGTTGATTTCTTTTCCTGCGGTTACTTAGATGTTTCAGTTCACCGCGTTCGCTTCACTAGACCTATGTATTCAGTCTAGGATGACCCAAAAGGGCCGGGTTTCCCCATTCGGACATCTACGGATCAAAGCTCGTTTGCCAGCTCCCCGTAGCTTTTCGCAGGCTACTGCGTCCTTCATCGCCTGTGATCGCCAAGGCATCCACCACATGCACTTGTTCGCTTGACCCTATAACGAGTCTGTCTCATCGACAGTCGCTACAGGTTGAGTTCTCGCGTTGTGCCGTATTCCAAAATTGAGTCAAACATAGAGTTCGAATCATCTTGAGATACATCGATACAATCACAACCCGGATAGTTTTCACGTCCATCTCAAGACGCTTCCGCTATCCAAATTACTTACTTCTTCCAGATTGTTAAAGAACGACAGCCGATACATACTACGTATCACTCTGACTGGCTCAATCGCCAATGGCAAATGCTCGTCTCACACGTCACTTTCGTGCGATCCAAACGCTTCCCATTGAAGATTGGTGGAGGCAGACGGGATCGAACCGACGACCCCCTGCTTGCAAAGCAGGTGCTCTCCCAGCTGAGCTATGCCCCCATGAGTACAGATATCCTCAGGTACTACCGCCAGACAAGACATTGGTGGGTCTGGTTGGATTCGAACCAACGACCCCCGCCTTATCAAGACGGTGCTCTAACCGACTGAGCTACAGACCCCTGAGTCTGTCTTTAATTTACAGCCGATAAGCGTGAGCGCTCAATTTTGCGAGAAGCTCTGGAAAGGAGGTGATCCAGCCGCACCTTCCGATACGGCTACCTTGTTACGACTTCACCCCAGTCATGAATCCTACCGTGGTGACCGTCCTCCTTGCGGTTAGACTAGCCACTTCTGGTAAAACCCACTCCCATGGTGTGACGGGCGGTGTGTACAAGACCCGGGAACGTATTCACCGCGGCATGCTGATCCGCGATTACTAGCGATTCCAGCTTCATGCACTCGAGTTGCAGAGTGCAATCCGGACTACGATCGGTTTTCTGGGATTAGCTCCCCCTCGCGGGTTGGCAACCCTCTGTTCCGACCATTGTATGACGTGTGAAGCCCTACCCATAAGGGCCATGAGGACTTGACGTCATCCCCACCTTCCTCCGGTTTGTCACCGGCAGTCTCCTTAGAGTGCTCTTGCGTAGCAACTAAGGACAAGGGTTGCGCTCGTTGCGGGACTTAACCCAACATCTCACGACACGAGCTGACGACAGCCATGCAGCACCTGTGTATCGGTTCTCTTTCGAGCACTCCCACCTCTCAGCAGGATTCCGACCATGTCAAGGGTAGGTAAGGTTTTTCGCGTTGCATCGAATTAATCCACATCATCCACCGCTTGTGCGGGTCCCCGTCAATTCCTTTGAGTTTTAATCTTGCGACCGTACTCCCCAGGCGGTCAACTTCACGCGTTAGCTACGTTACTAAGGAAATGAATCCCCAACAACTAGTTGACATCGTTTAGGGCGTGGACTACCAGGGTATCTAATCCTGTTTGCTCCCCACGCTTTCGTGCATGAGCGTCAGTATTGGCCCAGGGGGCTGCCTTCGCCATCGGTATTCCTCCACATCTCTACGCATTTCACTGCTACACGTGGAATTCTACCCCCCTCTGCCATACTCTAGCCTGCCAGTCACCAATGCAGTTCCCAGGTTGAGCCCGGGGATTTCACATCGGTCTTAGCAAACCGCCTGCGCACGCTTTACGCCCAGTAATTCCGATTAACGCTCGCACCCTACGTATTACCGCGGCTGCTGGCACGTAGTTAGCCGGTGCTTATTCTTCCGGTACCGTCATCCCCCGGCTATATTAGAACCAAGGATTTCTTTCCGGACAAAAGTGCTTTACAACCCGAAGGCCTTCTTCACACACGCGGCATTGCTGGATCAGGCTTTCGCCCATTGTCCAAAATTCCCCACTGCTGCCTCCCGTAGGAGTCTGGGCCGTGTCTCAGTCCCAGTGTGGCTGGTCGTCCTCTCAGACCAGCTACTGATCGTCGCCTTGGTAGGCCTTTACCCCACCAACTAGCTAATCAGCCATCGGCCAACCCTATAGCGCGAGGCCCGAAGGTCCCCCGCTTTCATCCGTAGATCGTATGCGGTATTAATCCGGCTTTCGCCGGGCTATCCCCCACTACAGGACATGTTCCGATGTATTACTCACCCGTTCGCCACTCGCCACCAGGTGCAAGCACCCGTGCTGCCGTTCGACTTGCATGTGTAAGGCATGCCGCCAGCGTTCAATCTGAGCCAGGATCAAACTCTTCAGTTTAAACCTGTTACTGTTTTCGGTTCGGTTAAGAACCGGTCGCTCACTCAAAGCTGACAGGTATATGAATTGCTTCATAAACCTGACTTACTTTAGTGTGAGACTCTTGATACTTTTGCTATCTGATCCGAGGATCAGCTCGCTTCCATCAAGCGCCCACACTTATCGGCTGTTAATTTTTAAAGAGCATTTCTGCGAGGAACATCGTGTTTCTCAGCAGCGCTGCGTTTTCAGCAGCAGAGAAGCGAGATTATGAACCGTGTTTCGCAGATCGTCAACAACTTTTTAAACTGCTTCGTTGCGACTGCGAGGTTCATCTTCCTTCGCCAGCCGTGCGCCCAACCTGCTGCACACCACCGACTTCGCTTCCCCTCTCCCGCGCCGCGTTTCCGTTAGCGCGAAAGAGGCGTGATTCTAAGCACCCGCCTCCATCTCCGCAAGCCCTTTGTGAAATTATTTTGAGAAAGCCTCTCTTTCCTCATATATATGCGAGGCGGTCGGCATGCCCTTCCCAGGCGCGCTCCGGGTTCCGCGGTCCGTCAAATCAACGGGTTGCCGACCGCGATGCCGCACTGCCCGGCTGCAACGTCGCGCGTTCGTGCCTTCATGGGTTTCGCAACCCCGTCCTTCCTGCGGATCGGACGAGGGAGCTCGCGCTGTCGAGTATCATGCCGCGACCGAACCACGTACTCACATCGACGATGGACAGCACCACTCAACCCGGCGACGCCGATCTTCGCGACGAATATGCAGCGCTGCGCGAGCGCGCCATCCTGCTCGAAGAACAGGCCCCGCCACTTCTGCAACGCATCTCGGATGTATTGCCGCGGATCAGCGGCGAATCCGAACTCGCGGACGAACATCGCGAACGGCTCATCGGCGCACGCAATGCGGCGCTGGTTTCGATCGAAAACTATCAGCAGGCGATTCCTTTCCTGCAGACGGCCGACTCGATCATCGAGCAGATGGACAAGACGCCCGAGCGCGACGAAGACATCGAGTGGCGTGAATCACTGCTGCAACGGCTCGACGAACTGATCGACGTCGCGGTCGTGATGATCGACGATGCGGAAGACTACTTCGACCAGGCGCAAGCCTGCGATCTGTCCAGCGTGCCGAAATCCATCCTCGAGGATTGAGCAGTGCCGCTCGGGATCGCGCGGCGCACCGGCTTCGTGTCGTGTGCGCCCGCCATCCGCATGTTTGCCGGTCGACAATCAGTGCCTGACTCCGTCGACGTCAGGAAAAACGCGCCTCTCCCGCAAAAGCTCACCTTGTCGTGGCAACTGTCCTGAGATCGCCGCGCGCCGCCACTACAGTGAGTCGAGCAGGATCGTCTCGCTCACGATCGGTACACGGATATATCCGCCGTCCGCATCGCCATACGCGTGCGCGTTCCCGTCGATGACGTATTGCGCCGTCAGCGCGCACAGGGTTGCGTCTCGCGCATCGACGGATTGCAACGTCGACACGTCGATCCCCAGTCGCTCCAGCAATTGCCGGCGCTGGTTGCGCTTCTGCTTCGCCGACGCAACCGCCTTGCCCAGCATCGCGCAGGTAATCGCGTAAGGATAGGTTTCGAAGCTCGCGCGTCCGCCCGCATAGCGCGCGCCGGTCAGCAGAGGATAGGTGTCCGCGAGCGCCCGGTACACGCGCTCCCCGATGAACATCCAGTCGAAGAAGCCGGACGTGCTCGCAACGGCCTGCTCCCGCGACGGTGTCGGAAAGCACGAGATCCGTTCGCGCGCGAGCGCCTGTTCGGCTGCCCGGCGTCCGACACCCGCCCACCACAGGCTCGGTGCGTCGACACCGACGGCCACGACGTCATGGGCGAGACACAGTGCAGGCAACGCCTCTGGCGCGACCCGCTGTTCGCGACAGACGACCGTCGACCCGTGCAGGATCACGAGATCGCATAGCTTCCTGTTGCCCCCGACGTCGACACCCGCCACGACAGGCGATTGCCGCGCGGCGGATCCGATGGATCGGGCCGATCGCATGCGGGCGCCTCAGTCCGCCGGCCGTGCGTCGTACGCAGCGTCGAAAATTGCCTCGAGACCGGGATGCACGCCGCGCATCGGATCGACGACCGACTTCGCCCAGTCGAAGTACGCCTGCTTGCGCTCGAGCGGCCAGTCCGCGGGCGGATGGCGCGCGATATCGCGCAGGTTGCAGATCTTGTCGGCCAGCTTCACGAGCTTCGCGCGCCGGCTGATCGTCGCCGCATGTTCGACCTGCAGGCGCTTGCGCTCGTCCTTCGGCAACGACTTGTCGTCGGTCACCTCCATCACGATGTCCGCGACGTCCTTGCCGAACAGCCGCAGCAGCTCCTGCTCCGTCGTCTCCGTATCCTCGACCGTGTCATGCAGCACGGCCGCGACGATCACGCGTTCGTCCTCGACGCCGGCTTCGTTGGCCAGCACGTCGGCGAGCGCGATCGGATGATTGATGTACGGCGACGCTTCTTCGTCCTTGCGCCGCTGATTGCGATGCTTGTCCGCCGCGAACGCGATGGCGGCTACCAGCTTTTTCATGTTCCCCCCTCGTGTGGCCAGTCCCGCGACCGGCAAAACCGGCCGCGTGCCTTTCGGAACCGCACATACTACCTGCACGCGATGACGCTTCCCGCGCATCGGCATCCCTTCGCGCCCCGCATCACACGCCGGCCGGCGCGCGCTGCAGTTCGACCACGTTGACCCGCGCGCCGAATACGTCCTTCACGAGCGGCAGCAGGTGGTCGTGGTGTGTCAGGAACAGCACCTGGGTTCGCGTCGACAGATCGCGCAGCGCGTCGAGCCCGGCTTTCGCGCGCGCGTCGTCGAAGTTGATGAACAGGTCGTCGGCAACGAACGGCAGCGCGGTCCTGCTGCCGAGCTGCAACTCCAGCGCCGCGATCCGCAGCGCGAGGAACAACTGGTCGCGCGTCCCTTCGCTCAACCCGGCGACCTCGACCGACGTTCCCTTCGTCCGCCGTGCATACAGCGCGGGCGGCGTCCGTTCGGTATCGACGGTCAGCTTCGCGAACTCGCCCAGCGTGAGCACGGCGAAGATCTCGCCCGCCCGTCTGAGCATCGGCCCCTGCTTCTGGTCGCGATAGCGGTCCGTCGCCCACTTCAGCAACCGGCTCGCGGTGGCCGCCTCCAGATACTGTTCGGCCGCGTCGCCCATCGCCGCCAGCGCTTCCTGGCGCTTCGATTCGGCGACGGCCGCGTTCGCCTGACCGTCGATCGCGCCGAACGCCTGGTCGGCCACGACCTGCTGTTGCGCGAGCTCGTTCAGCCGCTTGCCGACATCGCCCAGCGACTGCTTCACAGCCTCCAGACGCGCCGGCACGTCGGCGATGTCCTGTTCCGCAACCTCAGCCTCGACGGCCGAACGGGACAGCCCGTCGCCGTCGCGCACCAACGCCTCGTGCGCGGCATCGACCGCCTGCCGAAGCTGGCGCTGCCGATCCGAGCGTTCGGCCAGTGGCAGCGCCGCATCGATCGACGCCACGCCAGCCAGATGAAGCAGCGGTTGAATGCGCGCATCGGCGCCCGCCACCGCGGCGGCGGCATCCGTGACCTTGCCGTCGGCCTGCCGCACGGCCTCGTCGGCACGCTCGATCGCGCGCGCGATTTCCCTGGCGGCCGCGAGACGCGTCGCCAGCCTGCGTGCAACGTCCGGCCAGTCGCCGCTCGTCAGCCATTCCGGCGCAAGCGCTTCGGCAAGCCGCCGCGCTCCGGCCTCGAGCGCGGCCAGCTCAGCACGGATCGCGGCGATCCGGTTGCGCGGCGCATCGGCATCGGCCAGTTCGGCCGTCACCGCATTCGCAAGCCCGAGCGCGCCTTCCGCCGCGGCCAGCGTCGCCGCGCTCGCGGAAAGCTTCGCGTCGGCCAGCGCGTCGCGCCATTGCGCATGCCACGCATCGTAGGCTGCTTGCGCATGGCCGGCCCGCGACTGCGCCGTCGCGCATCCGCGTTCGGCTTCCCGTGCGCGATCGTCGAGGCTGTCCTTCTGCGCGATTGCTTTCTCGGCCGACTGCACGAAAGTCTCGGCGGCGGCGACGAGTGCCGCCAGTCCGTCCGACTCGCTGCCTCGCGACACCGTATGCAGCGCCGAACGCAACGCGGCTTCGGCACCGGCCCGCGCGGCGCGAATCGTGTCGAATTCGCGGCGCTGACGATCGAGATCGACCTGCGCGGCGAACGCCGTGTCGCGCTTCGCGAGCCAGTCGCCCATCGCCGCCAGCGGCATGCCGGGCACCGCGGCCGTCGTCGCAAGTTCGGCCCATGCGTCGCGGTGCGCGGCCAGTTCGCGTTCGCGCTCGTCCAGCGCAGCCTGCCTGCGCGCCACGCCGGCTCGCGCGGATTCGACCTGCTGACGCAGCGATTGCAGCGTCGCCGCCGCCTGCGTCGCACCAAGTTGCGCATCGACCAGTTCGTCGGCCAGGCGAATCGCGTCGTCGACCGCCGGTGCGCCGGTTGCCAGATCAACAGTACCGTTGCGGATGTCGCCCCATGCGCCGTCGCGTCGTCCGCGCGCCGCCAGCACGTCGGCGGTCGTGACGACCTTGTGGTTCTCCGCGAAATGCTTCTCCTGCAGCTCAAGCCGCTCGAGCTCTTCGAGCGCGCCGTCCCGCGCGTCGCGTGCGGCAGCAGCCGCGCTTGCGCGCTCGCTGTCGTCCTTGAGCAGCGCGCCGAGCCGCGCCGCCGACGGCACGTCGAGCGCGCGCAGCGTGTCGACGGGCATGCGCCACTGGCCGAGCGCATCGAGCGCGCCGGACAGCGTGCGTTCGGCGGCGGCGATTTCGTGTTCGAGCGCCTGTTCGCGCTGGCCGCTGTTGCGAAAGCCCTGCGCATCGGCGAGCGCCGCGCGCAGCGCTTCCGGCACGTCGACGGTCGACAGGCGCGCCCGTTGCTCGTGCACCTGCGCAAGCTCGCGCGTACGTTCGTCGAGCGATTCGCGCGCACCGGCGAGCGCCTGGTGCAGCGCGCCGTGTTCGCGCAGCAGGTTCGCGACGGTCTTCAGCGACAGCGCCGTCGGCAGCGACGCACGCAGCGTCGCTTCGTCTGTCGGCCAGTCGAGCTGGGCGGCCGCCGAACACGCGGCGGACAGGTGCCGCTCGACGTCCGCGCCGAGCAGCAGCAGATCCTGCGCGTGATTCATGCAGGCGCCGCGCAGCCGATCGAGCGCTTCGATATCGGCTTCGAGCGCCAGCGTGTCGGCGTCGGCATCGATCGCATCGCGCGCCTGCCGTTTCGCGAGCTGGTCGGTACGCCGTTCCTCGAGCACCTTCTGTTCGGCCGCGAGATCGCCCTGCGCCTTCAATAAATCCGCATACGCGGTCGGCGGCAACTCGACGACCGCACCGAGTTCGGCCAGCGCCGCGTCCTTGACCGTCAGCTCCTTCAGGTATGGCGCCAGCCGCCGCACGCGTTCGAGCTTCGAGCGCAGCGCTTCGAGCTGGCGCTGCTCCGCGCGCGCGTGCTCGATCTGCTGTTCGACCGCTTCGCGCGCGTCCTTGCGATCGACCCAGTCGCGCGTGCGCACCTGGACCGTCTTCAGTTCGGTCACTGCTTCGTTGAACGACGTTTCGGCCAGCGCGAACGCGCTGCCGCTACGACGCGGCGCCCAGAGTTCGCCCGAACGTGCGTCGAGTTCCTCGCGCACCGGCCCGAGACTGCCGACACCGGCGGCCGATTCGAACAGCACCTGGCCGAGCTTGTCGGATGCGTCGAGAATGCTCCGGCCGCCGTCGACCAGCCGCCCGTGATCGAGCCCGAACATCTGCTCGAAGAACTCGCGCGTCGCGCCGTCGAGGATCGCGGCCAGATAGTCGTCGGGCAGCTTGTCGTCGGCAGGCGTGCGCAACGGAGTGCGCCCGCGCGCGCGGTGGAACGCGAGCTCGCCCGTACCGCTCTCGAGCACGCCGCCGATCCGCAGTTCAGGCGTGCTGTGCAGGAAATCGAGCGGCGTCTGCAGCTTCATCCCGAACAGCAGCTCCGACACGGCCGTGCGGATCGTCGACTTGCCGGCCTCGTTCGGCCCCACGATCACATGAAAATCCTCGCCGGCCGACGGGAACCGCAGCGTCTCGTCGGTGAACTTGCCGTACCTGATCAGATCGAGCTGGCTGATGCGCATCGCTTACTCCCCCCTTGCCAGTCGCGCGAGCAGCGCGGGACCGACCTGCTCGACCAGCGCAGTGAGCTCGCCTGCGCGCGCCATCGTCAGCAACGGCACTTCCTCCTTTACATCGCTGCGCACCTTGCCGACGAACGGCTTCAGGTCGCGTTCGAGCAGCGCGAGGAAATCCGGATCGTGCGCGGCTTCGGCCAGGATCTGCTTCAAATCCTCCAGCGCTTCAAGTTGCTCGCTCTCGCCCTGCTGATGATCGGCGGCGGACGTCGCGAGCCGGACCTTCTCCAGCCACAGCCGCTCGTTGCCGATGATGCCGATCTGGTTGAGCACCTCTGCGCGCAACTGTGGCGCGCGGCCGAAAAAGAGCCCATGCGCGGGCGTGCGCCCGGTGACCGTCACGCGCACCGCGCGCGGCACGTGACCGTCGACGTTCAGCAGCGCCTCCAGCGACTGGCCGATCTTTCTCGACAGGTCGGCGACCGTGAAGCAATCGGATGCGTCGACCGACACGGTTTCCCAGCGCAGCACGTCGAGATACAGGCGCTCGACCTGCGTGCGGCCTTGCTCGACCGTCACGAGCACCGCGCCGCGGCGGCCCGTCTCGCGGATATGGCGCCCCTGCAGGTTGCCGGGAAACACGACAGTCGATGGCCCCGTCCATTGCTGGAATTCATGCACGTGGCCAAGCGCCCAGTAGTCGTAGCCCTTTGCGTGCAGTTCGGCCAGCGTGCACGGCGCATAGTTCGCGTGCGCCGCGTAGCCTTCGAGCGCCGTGTGCAGCACGCCGATGTTGTAGTACCCGGGCACCGGGTCGGGATAACCGATCGCGAGATTGTCGACGACGGCCTTGTCCTTGAAGCTCTGCCCATGCAGCGCGACGTCGAATTCCGGCAGCTTGTGGGTTTCCGGCTTGCGATGGCCGAACACGGTGACGTTGTCGGGCAGCGTCAGCTTCTTCGTCATCTCGCTTTCGGCATCGTGGTTGCCGCCGAGGACGAACGCACGAATGCCGGCCTTGCGCAGGCGCCCCATCTGCTGGCCGAAGAAGATGCCGGTGTTGTGATCCTTCCAGTCGCCGTCGTACAGGTCGCCGGCGATCACGAGGAACGCGACTTCCTCTTCGATCGCGCGATCCACGAGTTGCCGCAGCGCCTCGCGCGACGCGTTGCGCAACTGCGCGGCCGGCGCGTCGGGATACGCGCTCAGGCCGTGCAACGGACTGTCAAGGTGAATGTCTGCCGCGTGGATGAACTTCACGAAGATTCCTCAGTTTCATGACGAATGGCGACGCCGCTTGCGCAGACCCGGCGTAGACGTAGCCGCGCGCATCGCCGCAACACACGCAGCGCGCGTCCGACCGGATCACGCTGCCGGTTGCCAGCGGGTCGGGATGGTACCTGAAAGCGGGTAACGACTTGGTGATCTTCGTCGGTCCGGATGGGGGGGGAAGTACGCGATGCGAATTCGAACGGCCATTGTGCCGTGGCGCGACTGTATTACCGCGGAACCTCGACTTCGGCAAACGTGCCGTTCACGAAACGATAGACGCGATGTGTTGCGCCGCCATTCGTGGGGTTCGTCGTATGCGCCGGCATGCCGCCCGGGCGATACCGTTTCCGGATCGCGCCGCGTGCGTCGTTCATCGCGACGAACGCGGCCGATCCGCCGCGTACCGTCACTCGCCGCGCGGCACGGGCGGCGGCGCAAAGCCGTTGTCATTGCCGGGGAACGGATTCGCGTTGCGGCGCAGCGCTTCCTCGTCATTCTCCTTCTGCGCGAACAGCGCAACGCCGATCACGCCGACGTTCGCGGCATCGCCGAACTTCGAGTTCGCGACATAGCTGTCCGGCACCGCCGCGAAGCGAAACGCGGCGACTTCGTCGCGGCTCTTGCGGAAGCCTTCGATCGTCAGCGTACGGCCCGGATACAGCACGTAACCGCCGTTCGTATAACTGCCCGGCCGCCCCGACAGCACGTCGAGCCCGTCGACGGTCGACACGACTTCGAACGTGCGGCGCCCCTGGTTGCGCAGCACGATCATGTAGCGCGAACCCTCGACGCCCGCCATGTGCCAGCGGCCGTTGCTGCGCGCAAGGCGCAGCGGCGCACCCTTCTCGTCCGTAAACGACAGTGCGATGTCGCCGTTCGCGAGCGCGACGCGGGTCGGCAGTCGGCGCACCTGGGATGCGGGAAGATGTCCGGGCAGCGCGTCGTTGTAGTAGACCGACGCGAGATCCGTCGGCTTCGCCGGATCCGCACGTTCGAATTCGACATTGCGGGTTTCGGATCGCACCGACTCGCCCCACGCGGTGCCGAGCCCGCGGCGTTCGCTGGCGTCCGGAGCCTGCGGTGCAGCCGCAGACGCGCCGATACTGCCTGACGGCGGGGGCGGCGCCGCACAGGCAGCCAGCCAGAGCGCGCAGGCGAGCGCGAGAAGGCGGAACAGGATAGTCATGACGTGATGCCTCGGAATGTTATCGGACCGCGCCGGGCCGGCCGGAACGGCGTTTTGGTTTCGTCTGTCGTCACGATGTCGATCGGACATGCTTGCCCGCGTCGGCCGGCGCTGCCATCGCGGCGGCCCGGCAACCGGGAGCCCCGCTATTTAAGCATGGCCGGCGGGCAATGGGCAGGGGCCGCGCGCGTCGCTTGCCGCAGGCTCGTGCCCGGGGCATCCGGTCGCGCGAACGTGCCCATCGCGTCGTCGGATTCTCGACGAACTTCGATGCATCACTGCATTTCGAGGAATGTCGAACGACGCGCCGTGCGCGCCGAAAACAAAACGGCCCGGCCCGCTTCGAAGCGGGCCGGGCCGTGACGGGATGCGTGCTGCTTACAGCGCGCCGCCTTGCGCCGACGCCGAACCCTTCAGGCCGACCGATGCGCCGCCCTGCACCGAGTTCGTCGCGCCTTCAAGCGCTTCGCCGGCCTTCGCCTTCGCGCTGCCCGCGACGTCACCCGCCGTCGACACCGCGCCTTGCGCGTGGCTCTTCGCCGTGCCTGCGACGTGCTTCACGTGCGACTTCGTCGAGTGTACGGCCGATGCCGCGGCATCCTTCGCCGTGCCCGCTGCCGAGCCCACCGCCTGGGTCGCGCCGCCCACCGCATTGCCGGCTGCCGAGCCGACGCTGCCGACCGTCTTGCCGACGCCGTTCAGCGCGCCGCCGACGAGGTTGCCCGCGCCCGAACCCGAGCCTGCCGCATTCGCGCCGGCGCCTGCCTGCACGCCCACGCCGCCGCCGAGCAGCGGCGTCTGGACCTGTGCGCCGACGCCTGCGGAACCCTCGGCACCGGTCTGGGCCGTCTGTGCGAAAGCAGCCGACGTCGCCATCGCCGTCAGTGCGGCACCCAGCAGAATCGTACGAATCTTGTTCATGGTCATTCTCCCCAAAGACGTTGTTGCTGCGGGCCGCCTTCGTGCGGCTTGTCGCATGCCTCACCGCGAAGTGCGGCAGGTGGAGCTAATGTAGCGGCGTCGACGGGCAAAACGATCGATTTGCGGGGACTGTTACTTCCGTTGCAAATGCTGACGATTGACTCACACTGTTTGACAATCGGGGCTTGCGACGGGACGGATGGCGAATTTGCCGGCGATCAGGCGCGAACCCGGTGGCGTGCGGCGCGGGTCGTCCCGCGATCAAGATTCGTCCTATTGCCACGCATCGGTAAACCATCCAGACGAAACGACTAGCAGGGAAACCGGCCGTTTTTATAAGCATCCCAAAGCATCTGTGTCGGCCAGTCGTCGGTGCGGCCCGACAGACGACTCCTCGCGATCAGTTCGATGTCGTCGGACACGCACGCCGCCACGTCGGCGTTGCCCGATGCGCCGAAGGCGAGCTTGAACGCCTTTTCCCGCAATGCGTCCACTGCCGGCCTGTCGATCGCCGTACCCGGATCGCCGTCGATTGCGTCGAATGCTGCCATCCACTGCGCATCGAACGGCTCGGCATCGCGACTGTCCAGCGCGCGGTCGCAATCGACGTCGCCGAGGAAATCGAAGAAGCCCGGCGCCGACAGGACTGCGTCCATTTCAAGCAGGTGTGCGTTCGTCATTGCAGCCCCTTCGAGAAACACGGCCCCGATCGCCTGTTGGTAGACACAGGCAGATCGGGGCCGTGCGCGTTCCGACCGGTTACGGCCGGAACGTATCGCCGAGCACCACGCCTTCGCGACGCGGATCGGTGCCGCCCTGCAACGCGGGCGACTGGCCGACCGTCACGCGCATCACGGTGTTGACGCCGCTCGCCTGCGCGGACGTCGACACCTTGTGCCCAAGTGCGAGCAGGCCCGTGATCAGCGGATCGTTCGCACCGTTATTGGCCGCATTGACATTCGGATGCTCGCCGCCGATCGTGGTCGTCGGGTTGTTGCTCGCGCCGAAGTCGACGAGCCCCGCGGACTGCTGCGCATCGAGCCCCCAGTCGAGCGCGCCGACCAGCGTCTTGACCACATATTGCGGAATCGTGCCGCCGCCCGGCGACCCGGTCGCCATCACGAAATCGCCACGCGAACCGTCAGCGGCCTGCCCGAACACGATCGTCGGCGCCATCGAGCTGCGCGGCCGCTTGCCCGGCTGCAGGCGGTTGGCCACCGGATTGCCGGCGCTGTCGACCGGGTTCGCGGAAAAGTCGGTCAGCTGGTTGTTCAGCAGGAAGCCGTTGGTCATGTGGAACGAGCCCATGCTCGACTCGACCGTCGTCGTCGCGCTCAGCACGTTACCGTCGCCGTCGACGATCGTGAACTGGTTCGTGCCGTGCTCGATCAGCGTCGTGTCGACACCGAGCGGCACCGCGCCGAGATTGCCGGGCTGCGCGGTGCCCATGGTCTTGGTCGTATCGATCAGCGCTGCGCGCGATTTCAGGTACGGCTTGTTCAGCAGCGTGTCCCACGTGCCGCCCGGCAACGGCACGAAATCCGTATCGGCCACGTACTTGTCGCGGTCGGCATACGCGAGCCGTTCGGCCTCGGTGACGAGGTGCACGCCCGCGACGGTCGGCTTGCCGCCTTCGAGATCGATCGCCGTCGGCTTCAGCGACTTCAGGTCGAAGTTCTCGAGAATGCCGAGCGCCGATGCGACCGCGATGCCGCCCGACGACGGCGGCGGCATCCCGCATACCCAGTAGCTGCGATAGGTCGTGCACACGGGGGCGCGGCGCTTCGCCTGATACGCGGCGAGATCCGCGACGGTCGTCTTGCCCGGCGTGAGCGTCGAGCCGTCCGCGCCCTTCGTCGTCGCGATCTTCGCGACGATGTCCTGCGCGATTTGCCCGGTGTACAGCGCGTTCGCACCCGACTGCGCCATCAGCGTCAGCGTGTGCGCGTACGCGGGGTTCTTCAGTACGGTGCCGAGCGTCTTCGGCGAGCCGTCGGCATTCAGGAAATACGCGGCTGCCTCGGGGTCGCGCTTCAGGTTCGCGGCATTCGCCGCGATCGCGTCGGCGAGCCGGCCGCCGATCGGGAAGCCGTTGGTCGCAAGCGTGATCGCATCGCCGAACAGGTTCTGCCACGGCAAGCGGCCGTGATCCTGCTGCAGTGCCTCGATGAGCCGCGGCACGCCGATCGTGCCGATCGAGCGGCCGCTGGCGCGTGCGTTCGGCAACGGCGCCGAATGGTCGGTCGTGTCGTCGACGTAGCGCAGGTAATTCTCCGTCGCGGCGGCCGGCGCGGCTTCCCGGCCGTCGTACGCCTGCAGCGTCTTGCCGCGCGCATCGTAGTAGAGCAGCACGCCGCCCGACCCGAGGCCCGTCGCCTCGGGCACCGTCAGGCCGAGCACGGCCTGCACGGCGACCGCCGCGTCGGCGGCCGTGCCGCCTTTCTTCAGCACCGCGCAGCCGGCCGCGCTCGCGTATGCGTTGGACGTCGCCACCAGATAGGTCTTCGCATGGACCGGCTTCATTCCGGTGCGATAGCCCGACGACGCTTCCGGCAGCGACGGATCGCCCGGCTGGTTCGAGCCCACCACGACCGTCGCGCCGCTGTTGTCGACCGCGAGGCAGCTCGTATCGGTCGAAGGTGTCGGCGTGCGGCCCGCTTCGGTCTCGACGTCGCCGCCGCATGCCGTCAGCAGGGCGGCCGCGAGCAACGCGGATGCATACGGGAAAATCGCTGTTCTGTTCATTGTCTGTCGATGTTCTTGTAGGTCGTTGCGATGGACATCACGCTGCCTGCGACCCCCTCGGTGCGCGGACAACGCGTTCGATAGTCCCATGAACAAATTTTTTTCCGCAATAAGGAAATGAAGCAATTCGGTCGACCGTTGCATGCGCAACGTCAACGAACCGGCATGAGGGTTCACTTGCTGCACTGCATCGGCGCGCAAAGGTCCTCGACCCGCGTCAGCGCGTTGTCGAAACCGCGCAGGCCACGCCGCTCGCGCGGCTCGCGTAGGCAATTCCGGCAGCCGCGGCCGGCGGCACCGCGCTGGTCGCGTTCGCGATGATCGGCGTGATGAGCATGCGGCTGCTCTCCGGCGTCGACCTGCACGCGCGCGCCAACAAGTACACGCTCGCGGCCATCGCGACGCAACTGGCGTTCGCCGTGCTCGCGCGACTGAGCGGACAAACGCACGCGGGAATGCCTGCGTCGCAGGCACCTTCACGCGACGCGTAGTGGCAACGGCAGCCTGTGATATGCGGCGTTCCGCGCAACCAGGTCGTATGCGATCGCCGGCCCGACGCTCGGCTTCCTCACGTGGCAGGTCGGGTTCGTGTCGGTAGGCGACGATTGGTTCGGAATGTGGATGTCGAAGCGATGGAACGGCGTGCCGGATGCGTTCCGGTTCTTCATCACGCTGCTGCTCGTGCTTGTTTCCCTGACGATGCTCGACGGCGTCGACGAGACGCGTGCCGCGCACTGATGCGCCGATTGTGTTGCACAGGCCAGGTGGGAATGGACATCGGGACGATTGCCGGCGTCACCGCGTCCGGCTATAAATCGTGGATGGATACGAATCGCTGGATTCACGACCCCGTCGGCGCCTTTCGCGCGTGGCAGGAAACCGCCGCGACCGGCGCCGGCCGCCGGCCGTTCGCGCCGCGCTCGGTCGTGCAGCACGTCGCGATGTTCGAACGGTTCCTGCGCCATCTGATCGCGCACCGCGTGTCGCTGGCCACGTTCGGGCCCGACCACGTCGCGACCTTCCTGGCGGAACTCGAGCGCACGTGCGCGCCCGGCACGTCGACGCGCGTGCGCTACGCGAAGCTGATCGACCGGCTGGGCCGGCATCTGGTCGACACCGGCGTGCGGACGATCCATCCGGCCGGACGGACGACGCGCCATCTCGCGTGGCCGGACGGCGAGCCCGAACCGTGCTACCTGCCGCCTGATGCCGACGTGGCGCTGCAGCGCCATGTGCAACCGCACTCGGACGACACGCCGGCCGACTGCCGGAATCGAGCGATCGTCGCGCTGCTGCTCGCGAGCGGCATCACGTCCGCCGAGATTCGCGCGACGACGCATGACGCACCCGATCTCGACGCGCTGCCGTCGGCGCTGTACGTGCCGCGCGATCGCGCGCGGCCGGCACGCCGGATCGAACTCGCCGCGTTCGCGCTGGCACCGCTCGCCGCATGGCGCGCGCGCTCGGCAGACGCACCGGCATCGACACTGCTGTTTCCCGCGCCGCGCGGCGGTGGCGCGATGAACGACATGTTTCTGCTGCTCGTGGTGCGCGACGCGCTGACCTCGATCGGTTTCCACGCAGCGGACATGAGCCCGCGTGTGCTGCGCAACACGTATGCGCGCCGCCAGTTGCTCGCCGGCCACGCGCACGCCGATGTCAGCGCCATGCTCGGTCTCGTCAGTACGCGAACGGTTACGCGCATCCGGCAGACACTCCCGTCCGATGCGGCCGCGGATCGCGCCGCACACGAGCGTTGAACGAGTTCACGGCACGGGCCCTGTTCCTTGTTGTTCCCTATTCGCCCGGCTTCGACTCGATCAGCCGCAGAATCCGGGTGTCGTACGGCGATTGCATGACTTCCGCGACGCGGACCTCGGACGCGACGGGATGCAATGGATTCAGCAGGAAGTTGTGCGCGTGCGGCACGACGACGCTCGGGACGCGCAGCAGCGCGCTCGGCTGCGTTTGCAGCCACTCGGTGCCGGCGCTGCGGGTCCAGTCGACGTTCGTTCGCCAGTCGTCCGGCGCGTCGCCTTCCGCGATTTCGGCGACGTCGACCGATTCCGGTACCTCGATACGAAGCAACTGGTATCCGCTCGGCAATTGCGCGACGGTAGCGATTTCGAAATGCACGAGCGTTTCGAGCAGCGCGAGCGCCGGATGCTCGGCGAGATACACGACGGGCTGTCCGGCAAAATGCCAGCGCCCGCCGGCGCGCAACCCGCCGATGCCTTTCAGGTCGGCGTAATTGCTGATCCGCCACAGCGTCGTCAAGCGAAGTACCCCTCGTCGATCTGCGTGAGGACCTCTTCGACGAGCCGCGCGCCATGCTCGGTGCTCGCCATGTCGAGCGACGTGCGACCGCCGAAGCGCTGGAGCCCGTTGCGCAGCCACGCCATCGCCTTGTCCTGGTCGCCGAACGTGGCCGTCGCCTGCGCGACGATGCGCGCGAGGCGGATCGCCTTGTCGGATTCCTCCGGCGACAGGCGTTCGTGCGCCTGGCGACGATGGCTCAGCGTGCGACGCGGGATGATGAAGGCCAGCTCGTCCGATTTCAGCCCGCGCTCCGACAACCGGTCGATCACCGAAACGTCGACGCGTGCGCTCGCCAGCTCGGCAAGATCAGCGCCCGATCGGACACGGATCGCCAGCAGCTGCTCGAGAATCGTGAATTCGGCCTGACGCGGATGCGCGACGCCCGAAGGATGGAAAGCAATGGTGCTCATGACCTCTCTCCGGCAATTTGCCCAATCATTATAGGCGTTTTGCCGGAGATTTGCGGGAGCGGGGTTGGGGGAGCGTCTGTGGCCTTTCCGCCAAGGTGTCGGCAAAGGATGCAGCGGACGTGACCCACCTGTCTGGCAGCAGATTCCGGTGGTCGCGAATCGAAGATTCGCCTGGGTGAGGGGGTGCGATTGTTCAGTATATAAAGTCCGGGAAAGCTTCTTGCGATTGTCACGTAACAACTCTTCTACTGATTTAAGTCGCTTCTGCCCGCGGCGGTGTTCGCGAAGCATTCTCGAGCACGTTTCGCCGGAGCGTGGCCGCTACACGCCCGTTCCGCTTTCGACGGTACCGTCTCCAGGCGTCGATGCGCCCGGAATCGCACCAGCGACACCACCCGATTCCGGGTGCCCAACGACCCGCCCCCATATGCGGGTACCTTGCCGTCGGCAAGGCGGTCTGTGCCGCGTCGCCGGGCCGCCCCACTTACTTCGCCTCCGCAGCCAGCCGCGCCAGCGCCAGGGATCGTACGCCATACCGACGGCGATCAGCCGGCCCACGCGGACGAGCGGATCACGCTGCAGAAATTGCCCGCGTGGAAATGCGGATCCTTGTCCGCGAACACGTCGGCCTTCACGTTGCCGAACGTCGTGTCCGGCTTGTGCTTGATCCCGTCGTAGAACGCCTGGATGATGTCTTCCTTGAAGTGCGGCGTACGCGGATGCGCACGGACGACAGCCTCGCGCTCAACGTCGCTGTATTCCGGATACGTCAGCCCCAGCACGTCCATCTCGACACCCGCGGTGACGAGCGCGATCACCGGATGCATGTGCTGCGGGATCCCCGGCGTGGTATGCAGCGCGATCGAGGTCCACACGACATCGATATCCTGCTGCGTGATGCCCTTGCCCTTCAGAAAATCGCGAGCCGCGTTGGCACCATCCACTTCGAAGCGCTCGCATGCGCTGCTGTGCTTGTGCGTGAGCCCCATGTCGTGAAACATGCAGCCGCAGTAGAGCAGTTCGGGATCGTATTTGAGCCCGCGACGCCGGCCCGCAAGCGCCGCGAAATAGTAGACGCGGCTGGAATGATGGAACAGCAGCGGAGACGCGGTATCGCGAACGAGTTCGGTGATCTCGCGCGTCAGTTGGCTATCGGGAATGGCGATGCCTGCAACGTTCTCAGTCATGATCGACCTCCATTGGAAACACCCTCGATTCTCCGGAGCCCGATAGCTGTCTTCAATAGACGTGTCACGTCAAATCCTGCCATTTTGCGCGACGGACGGACATGATGCGTGCGCGATGGAAAGGCGCCGGAAATATGCCCGGCCGCCCCGCTCCATGTGCCACTGGCGCCTCTATACTGCTACGCGTCACGTTCGACACGACACGCAATCGATCATGCCGAAGGTCATTGGTATTTTCGCCGTACCGGGCGTCCAGCTGCTCGATGTCTCCGCGCCGCTCGACGTCTTCGCGCAAGCGAACGCCGAATACGGTAAGCCGTTCTACACGTTGCGGATCATCGCAAGCGAGTCCGGTCCGATCCGCTGTTCATCCGGCGCGCAACTGCTGCCCGACTGGATCGTTCCCAAGATCCCGGAGCACATCGACACGCTGCTGGTTGCCGGCGCACCGAACGCCGGCCGGATCGCGCTGCGCACCGACGTCCTCGCATGGCTGCGGTCGGCCGCCGTGCAAAGCAAGCGCTACGGCTCGATCTGCACCGGTGCGTTCATCCTCGCGGCCACCGGCCTGCTGAAAGGGCGTCGCCTGACCACGCACTGGGCCGCCGCCGACGCGCTGGCCGAAGCCTATCCGTCGCTCGCCGTCGATGCGGACGCGCTGTATGTACGCGACGGCAAACTGCGCACCGGCGCCGGCGTCACGGCCGGGCTCGATCTCGCGCTGGCGCTGGTCGAGGAAGATCTCGGCCGCGAGATCGCGCGGCGCGTCGCCGCGCAACTGGTGATGTTCTTCAAGCGCCCGGGCGGGCAACTCCAGTTCAGCCGCAAGGGCGAGGCGCGCCCCGCCGGACGTTCGGTGCTGCAGGAAGTCCAGCGCTGGATCGCGGCGAATCCGGAACTCGAACACTCGGTGGCCGACATGGCGAAGCATGCGGGCATGAGCCCGCGCCACTTCGCGCGGCTGTTCCGCGCGGAAGTCGGCATGACGCCGGCCGCGTGGGTCGAAGCGACCCGCATCTCGGCGGCCCGCCACTTGCTCGAGAACGGACACGACACGCCGAAACAGGTCGCCGCGAAATGCGGCTTCGCGAACGTCGATACGCTCAGGCGGTCGTTCACGCGGCACGTCGGGATCACGCCCGCCGAATACCGGAAGCGGCAGGCAGTCCTGGCCGAGTGACGCGGTGGCATGCGCGATGCCGCACGAGCGATGCCGACAATCCCGTTCAAATACTTCGGAATACGATTCAATTGATCGTCGCGCGACCGCCGGCCGATCGACCACATCGAGGCCGGAACGGCTGCACCTGGCGTCCCCATGCAGCGTGAGCCGACATGGCTGTCCGGCCATCCGGCACGCCGACAATCACCAGACCAAATCGTCAATCCGCGCGGATCGTTTACCCAGTTGCAATAATTATTCGCTGGAACGCGTATTTCCGACCGGTAACGCGATCGCTACGATGCAATCAACCGCTGAACGCAACAAGCGAAGCGCGAAATCAACGAAACCGGAGGTCATCATGAAGTCGTTCATCTACGCTGTCGTCGCCGCAACCGCCCTGTCCGCGTCGTACGGCGCATTCGCACAATCGAACCCGTCGGGTCAGTTGACGCGTGCCCAGGTGCGCGCGGAGCTCGTCCAGCTCGAACAGGCCGGCTACAAGCCCGAAGTCTCCGATCAGTACTACCCGCGCGCGCTGCAGACGGCACAGGCCCGCGTGACGAACGCCGATGAAGCCGGTTACGGCGCACAATCCGCGGCCGGCGTGCGTGCCGGCCGTACGATCGCAGTCAGGCAGGACGGCCGCGACTCCGTGTACTTCGGCCAGTAAGCCGGACGCACACGCGCGCATTCCGATCCGCGCGCGGCAAACGAAACGCCCCGCTCCCGTTCATCGGGGGCGGGGTGTTCGTTTTACGGCGATCCTCTCCGTGACCGGATCGCGACCGTCGATCGACGCGCACCTGCCGATCGCGCGCTGCGCGGTGCCGTTCACGCAGGCAGCCGGCGTTTGCGCATAGAATGGCCGCGTGGTCGACGTCGGCCGAAACGAACGCGAGCGGAACCACGACGCCCGGCATGCCGGATCGTCGCCGCCCCCGCTGGCCGGCCCGATGCCGCACTCATCGCATTTTTCGAAAAGGAGCGGTTTCATGTCTCAAGCATCCGGTTCCATGATCACGTTTCGCCGCCCGGACGGCCAGGAACTGCAGGGCTATCTCGCCAGGCCGGAAAAGACCGAAGGCGCGCCCGCGGTCGTCGTCATCCAGGAATGGTGGGGGCTGAACGACCAGATCCGCGGCGTCGCGGATCGCCTCGCGCGCTGCGGCTACTTCGCGCTCGTGCCCGACCTGTATCGCGGCAAGTCGACGGTCGAGGAAGAAGAGGCACACCACCTGATGACCGGCCTCGATTTCGGCGACGCCGCATCGCAGGACATTCCCGGCGCCGTCACGTACCTGAAGACGCTGGCGCCGCGCGTCGCGGTGACGGGCTTCTGCATGGGCGGTGCGCTGACGCTGCTGTCGCTGCAGTTCGCCGATGCGGACGCGGGCGTCACGTGGTACGGCTTCCCGCCGCTCGACTACCTCGATCCGGCGAAGCTCAAGGTGCCGCTGATGGGCCACTGGGCCACGCAGGATGCATTCTTCGCGATCGACCAGGTCAACGCGCTGGAAAAGAAGCTGACCGATGCGAAGGTCGGTGTCGAATTCCATCGCTATCTCGCGCATCACGCATTCGCGAACGAAACGGCCGTCGGCCCCGGCCGCATCTCCGGCACGCAGTTCGATCCGGTGTGGTCGCAAATCGCGTGGGATCGCACGCTGACGTTCTTCGGCCGCACGCTCTGGGCGAAGCCGCAGTAATACGCGGCCGGCGCGCTCGCGACCAGCCGGCGCAACGCGAAACGCCACGGACTTTCCTCCGTGGCGTTTTTGTTTTCCGGGTGCCGCGAGCGGCGCGGCAGCCGGCCGTACCGGTGCCCGATTCCGGACGACATCGCGCTGCCGTTCCGCCGTCGAGTGATTCCCGGGCCGATATCGAACACGTCGTCAACGCGCACCTAAAAGGCAGGATTGCAGATTATTTTATTTCGCTAAGCAAAGCGCCGTACGCATACGGCGCCCGTGCTGCCTCAGGATTTGCAGGATGCGTTCAGCGCGGCCTCGTCGGCGGCCAGCATTTCGGGCACGCATTCGCGCAGGAAATCAACGAACGTACGGATCTTCGCATCGAGGTACTGACGCGACGCGTACAGCGTGTAGACCGTCAGCTTCTGCAACCGGTATTCGGGCAGCACGCGCACCAGCGCACCGCTCGCGAGCGCGGGCAGTGCGGACGACATCGGCAGCGAGCCGATCCCGAGGCCGGCACGCAATGCACCGCCCAGCGCATCGGCGATGTTCACCTGGAAATCGGGCAACGGCAGGTCGAATGTCTCGTGGCCGTCCGGGCCGTCGAGATGCCAGCGATCGCGCGGGAACACCGAAGTGACCATCTGCAGGCATGCATGCCCTTCGAGCTCGCGCACCGTGCGTGGCGTGCCGCGCTCCTTCAGATACGCGGGCGACGCGCACAGTACGCTGTGCACGTCGCCGAGCCGCTGCGACACGAGCCCGGAATCGGGCAGTTCCGTCGTGCTCAACTGCAGCGATACATCGTAGCCTTCGTCGATGATGTCGGGCACGTGCTGCGACAGCGTCAGCTCGACCGCGACCGACGGATAACGCTGACGATAGCGCACGACCGCGGGCAACACATAGGCCTGGCCGAAACTCGTCGTCGCGTGAACATGCAGCCGTCCGGACGGCTTCGCCTGTGCGTCCGCTGCCTCGGCTTCCGCTTCGTCGATATACCCGAGGATGCGCTGGCAACGATCGAGATAGCGCTGCCCGGCGTCGGTCAGCGCGATGCGGCGCGTGCTGCGGTTGAGCAGGCGCGTGCGCAGATGCGTTTCGAGCTGCGCGACCGAACGCGATGCGTACGCCGTCGTGATGTCCAGGCGCTGGGCCGCGCTCGTGAAGCTGCCCTCCTCCGCGACCCGGACGAAAATGCGCATCATCTGTAACGTGTCCATCGACCTGTCCCCGGGATTGAGATCACGGCGCGCTGCCGTGCGGCCGTGGTGCCGGCGGCTCCGGCGCAGGCCGGTCTGGCGCGAATTGTGCGGAACAGTACAGCAGCGCTGCAGGCGTGTCCAGTTCGCCGTATGCGGCGTGATCCGGACGCCGAATCGTGTCGCGGAGCCGCCTTTCACGCGGCGTCCGGGCCGGGCGTGAACGCGATCGAACACGCCGGCACGGGAACGGCATCGGGTCGGCAAAAACTACCCCACGACCACGATACCTTTCCGCAATTTACGCCATCGACGGCAGTTACGCGGCGGCCGCTGCATCGAACGGATTACGCAAGACGATCGTGTCGTCGCGCTCCGCGCCGGTCGTGATCATCGATACCGGCGCGCCCGCGACCGCTTCGATGCGCGCGATGAAATCCTGTGCGGCGCGCGGCAGCGCCGCACGTTCGCGCACGCCCTTCACGGTGCCGTGCCAGCCGTCGAACCGTTCGTAGACCGGCTTCGCGCGCGACTGCGCATCGAGGCTCGCGGGCAGATGGTCGACGCGCGCGCCGTCGAGTTCGTAACCGACGCACAGCTCGATCGACTCGAAGCCGTCGAGTACGTCGAGCTTGGTGAGCGCCAGCGAATCGATGCCCGAGATCCTGACCGCCTGGCGCAACTGTGCTGCATCGAGCCATCCGCAGCGTCGCGGCCGGCCGGTGTTGACGCCGAATTCCTGCCCGCGCGCACGCAGCGTTTCGCCGGTTGCGTCGGTCAGCTCGGTGAGGAACGGCCCGCCGCCGACACGCGTCGCATACGCCTTGGTCACGCCCAGCACGTGGCCGAGCCTCGACGCGCCGAGGCCCGTGCCGGCCGCTGCCGCCGATGCGACGGTGCCCGACGACGTCACGAACGGGTACGTGCCCCAGTCGATGTCCAGCATCACGGCCTGCGAACCCTCGAACAGGATGCGTTCGCCGCGATCGGTCGCGTCGTTGAGGTCGGCCCAGACGGGGCGCATGAACGGCAGGATCTTCGGTGCGATATCGACGAGCGTCGCCAGCATCGCGTCGCGCGAACATTCGTCGAGCCCCAGGCCACGGAACCACGCGTTGTGATGGTCGACGAGTACGGCGAGCTTGTCGGCGAGCCGGCCGGGTTCCGCGAGATCGCCGACGCGCAGCCCGCGGCGCCCGACCTTGTCCTCGTAGGCCGGCCCGATCCCGCGCAGCGTGGTACCGATCGGTTCGCGGCGCAAGCGCTCCTGCGCCTGGTCGATCGCGCGGTGAATCGGCAGCACCAGCGTCGCGTTCTCGGCGATCGACAGATTGTCCGGCGTCACCGACAGCCCGAGCTCGGCCATCCGCGCGATCTCCGCGAGCAGCGCTTCCGGATCGAGCGCCACGCCGTTGCCGATCACGCCGCGCTTGCCGCGCACGATGCCGCTCGGCAGCAGCGCAAGCTTGTACGTCTTGCCGCCGACGACCAGCGTATGACCCGCGTTATGGCCGCCGTTGTAGCGTGCGACGAGATCGGCCTGTGCCGCCAGCCAGTCCACGACGCGCCCCTTGCCTTCGTCGCCCCATTGGGCGCCCACTACCACCACGTTCGGCATGCTCCGCACTCCATGTGAGAAATTCAGACACTCGTTCGGCCGAGCTGGCCGTTTGTGTGCCATATTGGCGGAGCTGGATCGCCCGATCAAACGATTAAACCTGAACTATCGCGTGAAGAAATATCACGCGAAACGACGCAATGGCCCGACGTCTCCCTCCGTTGAATTCGCTGCGTGCGTTCGAAGCAGCCGCACGACTCGGCAGCTTCACGCTTGCCGCCGACGAGCTGTGCGTGACGCACGGCGCGATCAGCCGGCACGTGCAGCAACTCGAGGCGTGGCTCGGACGGCCGCTATTCGAACGCCACAACCGGCGGGTTGAGCTGACCGACGCCGGCCGCGCGTATCTCGCCGAGGTCGGTGCATCGTTCGACCGGATCGCACTCGCCACCGCGCAGCACTTCGGCCACGCACAGCAGCGCGTGCTGCGCGTCAGCGCACCCGCGACGTTCTCGTTGCGCTGGCTGGTGCCGAAACTGTCGTCGTTCCAGGTCGCCCATCCGACGATCGAGGTGCGGCTGTCGACGTCGAACGAACCGATCGAGAAACTCCGCGACAAGGTCGACCTGATCGTTCGAGGCGGCCCGCAAGCCATCGACGGTTACGTCGCGGAAGAATTCCTGTCCGAAGTCCGGCTGCCGGTGTGTGCGCCGAAGCTGCTGGAGGGCCGGCCGTTGCATACGCCCGCCGATCTCGCCGGCTTCACGCTGCTGCACGCCGCGACCTATCCCGGCATGTGGCCCGAATGGCTCGCGGCGGCCGGGCATCCGAATCTCGTGCCGCGACATTCGCTTACGCTGGAGCATTTCTACCTGACGCTGCAAGGCGCACTCGACGGGCTCGGCGTCGCGATGGGACCGATCGCGCTCGTCGCGGACGACATCGCGGAAGGCCGGCTCGTGCAGCCGTTCAGCGAACCGGCGTTGCCGCCGTGGCGCTACTTCACGTACGTGGCATCCGCACGCGCGGCCGACGATGCGGTGCGCGCGTTCAAGGACTGGCTGAAGGTGACGGGGAACGCAGCCGCATCGGGCGCGCGGCACTGACCGGATCGACCTGCCGGTCATGCCCGCCATGAAATGAAGGATTCCGAATCAAATGGTGCAAACGCGCGGATCGGGTTTGCGATCGTTCATGACGGGCATGCTGCTTTTGATGTGCATCGCGTGATCGCGATGCACACGGCAAGCCGCGGATCGAACCGTGGCTTGCCACCGAACAGCGCTTACTGGCTTGCGCCGGCGGCTTTCTTCTCCGCATTCTGCAGGTTCTGCGGATAGTTCGGGTCGTTGGCCGCCGGCTTGTAACCGGCGTCTTCGAGTTTCTTCAGCTCGGCGGTATTTTTCGCGCGCGCAGCCTTGCGCTCTGCTTTGTGTTGGGCCCTGGCCGCCTTGCGTGCCTGGCTCTTCGCCGCCTTGGCGTCTTGTGCAGCGGGCGCGCTGGCGTCGGTCTGGGCAAACGCAGGAACTGCCGAGCCGAACAGGAACGCGGCTGCGGTAGCAGCCAGCGTGAGTTTTCTGATCTGGATTTGCATCGCTGAACTCTCTTTTCTGATGATTATCACGGATTGAAAGACCATCGAGATACCGCCCCTGTCCTGATCGGTCGTCATGTCGCGATCGGGACCTGTGCATCATAACCGCGTCGCGAAAAATGTGGCGTCAACGTGCAAACGGAATTGGGGATACACGTATGGGGGAACGCGCGGACGTCGCTTCTCCGTTGCCGCGCGCGTGAAGATCGTGTGGTCGACGCAGTAGAAACGTCCGATGTACGGCGCGCGTCGGTAAAGTGAATCGATCACGCGGTGAGATGAGAGATGCCGATTCCGACGACCTTCGTTTCGCCGTGTCTTGCTCGCATGTCAATGGCTGTTTCATAGGTGGTGTTGGCGACACGCTCATGCCCGACGTGATCTTCGTCACGCGAAGCCCAATCACCGCAGCAGTTGCCAAACTGTGCGTCACGTTGCCATTCAGCGCGGCTCGAGCGACGGTTCCTCCCATAAACGGTCACGATTCGATTCGTCCGATGGTCGACGCGGTCGTCTCGAGTCGCCACCCGGGGCGGTGAACAGTCGGGAACCGGTCGCTGCACTGTGACGTGCATGGCTACCTTGGCCGGCGAAGTTCATCGTCGTTCGGTGTGTATGACGAAAACGAGAAATGTCTTGCGTAGGGTGAAGACGTTGACCGGAACGACCTCACGAATGCGCGGAGGGAGCCGGGCATGCGTTGCGACACGCGTCCGACGAACGTTGCGCATAGAGTTGACGTTGCGGCAGCGCTTGGCGGCCGGCCCCACTCTGCTGGCGAATGCATTAGGTAACGTGCCCGCGGATCACAGATTTTTCATTCGATGATTTTGGCCGTCGGGTATCCCGTGCATGTGCCACGACCGCACAGCTTGCATATACCTGTGGGGGCGCCTTGTCGGTGAGCTTTTACGGGATCGCGAAGCTTTCGAGGGTGAGAATGTTCGGGATCGTTTCCCGAATTCGATTGCGGTGAGCTTCGTCAGCGACAGCATCTTCACGTTCGCTCGTCACTCCCACGAGATCGGCCCAGGAGCCGGCGACCTGTGCCGACGATAGGGAGGATGCCGACGCTTGTTTCAGGAAGGCTGTGCTGGCCTCTCGTTGCCATCCAGGGGCACAGCATTGTTCTTCGGTTGATCCAAAGGTAGAAAGTTGCGGTACCTCGGGGCGGCGGAGCAAGCTGCATCCATTTCCCCGGCGCACAGTTCGCAGGCTGAATATGTCGAGCGTCGTCGATAGGCGATTGGCAAAAAACTTGTCCACAGACCGGGAAGCATGAGTACAAAAATCCACTCGCGCGCAGTCCAGGATGATTTCGAACTGCTGTGGGTGAAACCGATGATGTTCGCGCGTCCGGTCGTAGATCCGATTCGCCCGTCGATCACCGGAACGTGGGTGGTCGCAGCCCCGGTTTTTTGGTCCCATAAACGGGAACCTGAACGTGGAAACCGATGATTTCTGCCGATTTCCTCCCATAGGTTTCTACTTTTAGGCGCTTGTGAGTAGGCACTCACCTCTCCGGGAAGCCTTGTCGGGCCTGAAGCCTTGGTGGAACGAGGCGTCGGGCTGCTGTCCAGCAGGCATGAATCGGAGGATCGAGGTGCCTGGCGAACCGCAGACGGATCCGATGGGTAGCGGTTTATGGGGCTTGTCTTTCTGTGTCGGCACACGTGTGTTTACATCTTTGGTAAACCACGTTTACTTCTTTAACTACTTTTAGACGGCTCACAGCCTTATCCGACAAGGGTTTGAGGGGTGTTCGGTACCCATTTATGGGAGCACAGGTGGAAGGGCTTGGGGTTTCAGGTCTGTGGATTTGGGGATTAGGGTACCGTGTTGTGGGGAATCGGGGATGTGGATATGGGGCAACCGTACCCGGTTATGGGAGATTCCCCCGGAAACGCGTTGGGTAGTCGTCTATGGGAACGCCGGCAGGTAGCCTTTTATGGGGCGGTTTTCTTGGTTCATGAATGCCTGCCCGCACAGTGATTTTCTTCGGGTAGTCGTTTATGGGGCATCTCGAAGGTACCCGTTTATGGGTGGTCAATTGTCCCGGGCGTTCGCATTTCACAGAGGCCCCTCTGCTATCTGTTCCCATAGGCAGGATCGAAGCCGCGGACAGGTAACCTTTTATGGGGAAATCAAATGGTTACCGTTTATGGGAGCGATTTCTTCCTTCGAGGCCGAAAGTAACGCAATCGACGATGCCGCTGCCTGTCGACAGGTACCCTTCCATGGGAATCAATGAAGGTAGCTAGTTATGGGAGGAAAACAGACCCGTGCTGCAGGGCACCACGAATCCGCTCGCGGATCGAGATTCGGCTCGTTTGCTCCCCATGGATGGGTACCTTCCCGGGGCAATTCTCGTGCCGGGTTTCTGTGCCCGGACACGAAAGGTAGCGGCTTTTGGGAGGAATTTTGGCCAAAAGGTAGATGGATATGGGGCTTCGCACAGATCGCTTCATCATAATTTTCCCTTTTAGATCTGAAGCTTAGCCGCGACAGTGCAAGTGATGCAGGAGCAAGGACGTTGCCCTGCGGCGTGAAAAGGTATAAAGTCCGCTCTCAACAAGGTCACCTTATCCGGACATCACGATGCCGCGCAAGCCCGCAAGCAAAGGCTCCGACAAGCAGGTTTCACTGTTTCAGACACCAGAGCCTCCCGACTTGCTGCGCAAGGCGGTCCAGGCGATTCATATCGCACCCAAGTCGGGAAAGATCGGTCTGCAGCAGCGCAAGATGTTCAGTTCGCTGATCAAGAACGCGCTTCGGCAGGAGGCATTCGAGCCGGGCCGGACGAGCTTCTCGATCTCGATTGCGTCGCTTTCGCACGAGAGCGGGCTGAACAGCAACAACACGAAGTACGTGAAGGACACGGTCAACTCGCTGATCAGTACCGTCGTGAACTGGGACTACCTGGCCGCGGATCGTTCGACGGTCTGGAAAGCGTCGGGCCTGCTCGCGGGTGCCGAGCTCGAACAATCGGTGCTGAAGTACAGCTTCTCCGACCAGATTCGCAGCGAACTGCTCAATCCGGAAATCTACGCGCTGATCGATATGCGGATCGCCCGCGAGTTCCGGCGCTCGCACTCGCTCGCGCTGTGGGAAAACACGGTGCGCTACGAAGGGATCGGCATCACCGCGAAGATTCCGCTGCCGAAATTCCGTGACCTCATTCTCGGTCAGGACAAGGCGTCGCAGTCGTACAAGGAATACAAGCTGTTCAAGAGCAAGGTCCTGGTGCCGTGCATTCAGGAGGTGAACGAAGTATCGGATCACACGCTTGAGCTGATCGAACACAAGTCTGGCCGCAGCGTGGAAGCCGTTCAGTTCAAGGTGACGCGCAAGCAGAGTGCGGATACGGTCGAAGATGGGGACGTCAAGAACGAAGCGCTGGTCGAGGAGGTCGCGAAGTTCGGCATTCCGCGTTCGGAAGCGCGCCGGCTGATCACCCAATACGGCGTGCAGCGCATCAAGGCGGCGATTGCCTACACGCTCAATCGGACTACGAAGAAGAACGCGGCACCGATCGACAACGTGGCCGCGTATTTCCGCAAGGCGCTGACGCACGGCTACACGCTGGCCGACGGGCAGGGAGCGGAGGCGGCCGCACCGGCGAAGGAATCCGCGCAGAGCAAGCAGGAGCAGATTCGCGACAAATATCTGGCGGCCAAGGTCGAGGAAGCCGGCGCGTATTTCCGCGAGCTGGAGATCGACGACCAGACCAAGCTGATCGATCGCTACAACGAGACGGTGGCGGGCTCGAAGGATCTCACGCTGTCGCCGAAGAAGAAAGCGAGCAAGCTCGCGCAGACCAGCTTTTTCCGATGGCTCGCACTGGATACCTGGGGCGAACCGACCTCGGACGACCTGCTTGAATTCCTGCTCAAGAGCAGTCTCGCAAGCAACTGAACAAGGCCTCGCAACCGGAGGTGCGTCGTGCGCCGGATTTCATCGTCCGGTTTCGCTGCGCAACGCGGATGCCAGGCCTTTTGCTTTGGCGCGTTACTTTTGCGTGGCCGTCGCCAACTCGGCGACGTAGGCATCGATGACGGTCTTGAGCTTGTCGGCGAGCGCTTCCTGGTGGGACGTGTCGACGCCCTTGAGTTGCAGGTCCAGACGCCCGTCCGGGTAGGTCTTCAACTGGCCGATCGCCTGCGATTCGAGCGCGAAGTCGTGACGAACGCTGTAACGCGTGCGTCCTGCTTTCTTGTTGCCGTCGCTCTGCACTCGCAGGAAATTCTCTAGATCGCGGACCGATTTCTTCCGGTCGATCACGGCCGTGAGCAGCCGGTCGGCCGTCGGTTCGCCCAGGCGCTCGAAGATCAGCTTCAGGAAGTACGCGGCCTGCAGGCCGACCACGTCGTTCGCGCCGGCCATCCGCTCCAGCAGCGTGTTGGGCAGTGCGTTGAGCGACAGCGTCTTGCTGATCGATGCCTTGTCCTTGCCGATCTTCTCCGCCAGCGTGTTTTGGTCGAGAAAGACTTTCTCGTCGAGGAGACGCTTCCACGCAACCGCATCGTCGAAGATCGTCTGGCGTTCGTGATCGTGGTTCGCCCGGTACGCGATCGTATAGAGCTGCTCGGGCGTGTGGTCCGTGCGGAACGTGGCGTTGATGGTTTCATCGCCGTTGATGCTCGTCGCGCGCAGCCGGCGTTGCCCGTCGATCACGACGAGCTTGCCGGGAAACTCGGGGAGCCGCGTGACCTTGATCGGCTCGATCTGCCCTTCCCGTTTCAACGTCAGTGCGAGCTCGTGCAGGCTCGACTCCGAATAGAACACGCGCGGGTTGAACGGGTTCGGGATGCAGTCCTTGACCAGCACCTTCTGCGGCGCGCCGAGATCCGATGTGCCGGCGGGTGCGGCCGCGGCCGGGGGGACGGCGGGCGCCGCTTCGGCTGCGACGTTCGGTGCGGCCGGCGGCTCGGGCAAGCGGGTTTCCAGTGCAGCGTTTTCCTGCGCGAGCCCGCGCAACAGGCCGGCTGCGAGATGCAGGTTGCCGGTGGGCTTCTTGTCTTTCGATGTGTCCTTAGCCATGGGCGGCTCCGGTAGCGCGCGTCGACGCGATGTATTGGGCCATTTCCGTGACCAGCCTTTCGATTTCCGCGCGGGCTTCCTTCAGCCCCTTCAGGTATCGATTGTGATGATGGATCGTGGTGCCGAGTGCGAACGTCTGTCGGTAGACCTCGCGTTGCGCGATCTGGCTGTCGAGCAGATGCTCCCCTATTTCTTCAGCCCTTAGAATTTTTAAAATTTCTTCACGCATTTTAGTTTTTCCATTAACACTATTCAGCATTAATGCGGAAGAAAGATTCGGGTTACGAACGGCTCGCATCGATTCGATCATGCGAATCATCGCGACGGTGCTGTACAGGTCCGCCGGCGACGGAGACAGCGGCACGAGGCAGAAGTCGGCTACTTCGAGCACGGACGCGATGCGCGGATCTTCGAGGTTGCCGGGACAGTCGACGACGATCACGTCGAAGTTCGCGTCCTGCTTCTTGATCTCGCCACCGATACCGCGACCGGCGGGGGCCAGCGAAAGGACCGTCATCGGCAGCGTGTTCTCGCCACTCGTTACCCATCGGACGGAAGTGCCTTGAGGGTCGGCATCGATCAGCGCGACCTTGTTGCCACCGGCCTCGAACGCAGCCGCGATATTGACGGAGATGGTTGTCTTCCCCGTCCCACCTTTTTGATTACTGACGGCGATCTTGAAAGCCATTAAATTCCTCCAAGGAGTTTTGCGTAATATATGCAGATGTTATCGAAATGTCCAGAAAAGCATTTGATTTGATACATATCTTGATGATCGTTGTGGTTGTCACGTGACAATTAGGCCGAACGGCCAACAAATCATTCCTGATTAGTGATCGAGTAAAAATAAAATTATCGTCTCCGGTCACGAAGAATCTACGAAGGGCAGAAGAAGATTCGGCTGTCTTTGGCGTCGATGATGATGCTCGGTCGCGGAGACTGGTCGGATACCGGTGTCTTGGGTTCCGACAGAATCCGTTGCGAATCTGATTGGGTCACTGATGTCGTCGAGGCGTGTGGTTGTCACGTGACAAGTCGGCAGGAGTTAGTCGCAATCGATGTTGTTCATCGACAGGAATGGCTTTATTCGACCGCGATGTGGGTCGCGGCGGTGGCTGAACGCCTGATACGCAAGCGCTTGGCTGCTTCGATTGCTTGGGCGCGGGGTGAGTTGTCACGTGACAAGCCACTTAGGATGTAACGCCGCGGCGTTGCCAATTTCTCGAGGGCGATTGCGATCGGTCAAACTTAAGGCGCGACAAGCGGATCAAAGCGGAGCTAATTTATCGGGGCACTTGTTGTTAATCTCAGTGCGCGCATATGGTTGCTGGGGAGTTGTCACGTGACAACAAGGACAACCACGACCTCACGACGAAAGACAGGACGGCCCTCGCGGCCGTTGCACCCGTCAAGAACACTTGTATTTGACGATGGCCGGGCAACATTGCCTTCCTGGTCCGTACCCATCGGAGCAAAGCTCCATCGTTCTTGCATCGACTGAATGCTTCAGGTCACTTATCGAGCCGCATTTTGATGCGGGCAGTTGTTGTCGGTCATGATATGGCCCCATTTAATCCGGATAAGCTTGGGTCGTGCGATGCGAGAGTTCTCTGGCAGGGGAGGGGCGCGAGGTTTCATCGCGTCTATCCAGCGCTACAACCGGTGCGATGTCGCGTCTATTTACAGCCGTGACGGCGAAAAACACCGGAATGAGGGCAAATCCATGCGTCAAAGGCCGCGTGCCAATACAGACGAGGCAAGTCGTGAAACACTGGCGAAAAATGGGGCATTCTCGGAAATCCTTGTCCGGCAATGGTTTGCACGAGATTCTTCATGTTGTTTCACGCAAAATGCACGCGATCATGCCGAGAAATAGGGGCGTATGAACTTTTCGTACACTAGCAGTGCCTCCAGGCAGTTGCTCAGCGCAATCTGTATGTACTGATACGTATTTGATGGTTTTTGATACGCTTCGTGCTTGACGCTACGCTGGACAATAGCCCGTGAGTGTCGGTCCGCTGCATGACGTGATCCGTAGAGTCGCTGAACTTGATGTCAGGCACGAACGTTCAACGCGAGTTGTCACGTGACAACGCAACTCACCGACCGCACGACCCATAGGGCCGTGGAACTTTCGAGACCTGACCTGCGGCTCATCTGCCGTTGCAAATCGGTTGGACGGCAGAGCCGCATCTATTTCTACTTCTGCGGACTCATGCCCGTGAGCTGGCGGAAGTAATGATGGAAGATCGAACCGCTCATCTAAATTTGCGTGCGAGCTTATCGACTCGTAACGACTTGTTGAGCAGAGAGTCGTTGTAGTGGTCGATATAAGGTAAGCGCCTTCGAATTGCCCGGTTCGTGCCCTGAACCACCGGGCTGAAGCCGGATTCAATCATGCAGTCTATAGGCTGGGCGGCGCTTCCCTTCGATGGAAACCCGGATTCGGAACGGCAGTAGCGAGGCATTCAACGTCTTCGGCCGAATTTGCAGATGTGATCCACCAGCATTTATCGAAGCCCGCACTCGCGGTTGGTCGCTCCGCGCTCCGTATTGTCGAATGAAGATATCGGACCGGCGCCGAGTGCACCATTTCCGATTCGAGCGGGCGGGTTGGCAGGCCAGCCGCCAACGTGCAGATATCCCGAGTACGCCATGTCCGGAAACGCGGCATCTCCGCGCTCCCGAATGAAAGACGCCACGACTGGCAAACCTACTTCGTCGCTTGCGTCGCGCAAAACTGCCACCGGCGCGATTTCGTTGTTGCAGTTGCCTTCGCGCGCTCGTCTACCGTGCGCCACCACCGCTCGCCTCGATGCGGCTCGCCGAGGTCGACGCGCTCGCCCATCCTCGGCGTCGACAGTTCGATGCCGCGAACGATCGACAACGCCGTGACGCGCTCGAACGGCTCCTGCCAGCGATGCATCGCGAGATCGAACGTGCCGTTATGGATCGGGATCAGCCAACGCCCGCGCAAATCGATGTGCGCCTGAACGGTTTCTTCCGGTTGCATGTGCACATACGGCCATTGCGCATCGTATGCACCCGTTTCGATCAGCGTCACGTCGAATGGCCCGAGGCGCTCGCCGATCGCCCGGAACCCGTCGAAATAGCCCGTGTCGCCGCTGAAGAACACGCGCAGTTCGTCGTCGACGATGACCCACGACGCCCACAGCGTGCTGTTGCCGTCGAACAGGCTGCGTCCGGAGAAGTGTTGTGCGGGCGTCGCGGTCAGCGTCAGGCCGGCGACGTCGACACTCTGCCACCAGTCGAGCTGACGGACCTTCTTTGCATCGATACCCCATTCGATCAGGCGGTCGCCGACGCCTAGCGTTGTCACGAACACATCGGTGGTGGCCGCAAGCGCGAGCACCGTGTCGCGGTCGAGGTGATCGTAATGATCGTGCGACAGGATCACGCCGCGCAGCGGCGGAAGATCTTCAAGCGCAATCGGCGGCGCATGGAAGCGCTTGGGACCGACGCGCCGAAACGGCGATGCGCGCTCGGCAAACACTGGATCGGTCAGCCAGAATTCGCCGCGCAGCTTGAACAGCAGCGTCGAATGGCCAAGCCGGAACAGGCTGCGATCTGGAGCCGCGTCAAGCTGTGCTCGGGTCAGCACATCGACAGGCAGTGCGCCTGCGGGCACGGTATTGCGCGGCTTGTTGACCAGCATGTTCCACGCGATTGCCAGCGTTTTGCCGATACCTTCGGCGGGGCGAGGCGCGACATTGCTGAAGCGCTCACCATTGTGTTGCGGCGAACCGCCGGACAGCGCGCGGCCGCGCCTGGCGGCCGCAAAACCCAGAATGCGGTGAATCAAAACGAGAGGCGATGCCATATCGGTTCGTCCGAAGAATAAAGTACACTAAACAGTGTAGTTTATTTCTGGGATAAGTAAACTGCCCGGTGTAAAATTTCCGTATGGATACCAGCACTCCCCCCCAGCGTCTGACCGATCGAAAGCGTGCGGCCATCATCGACGCGGCCATCGAGGAATTCCTCGCGGCCGGCTACGATGCGACCAGCATGGATCGCATCGCTGCGCGCGCGGACGTGTCGAAGCGCACGGTCTACAACCACTTTCCCGGCAAGGAAACGTTGTTCGCAGCGATCCTGCACAAGCTGTGGGATACGACCCAAACCGGCAGTTCCCCGACTTATCGCGCCGACGTGCCGCTGCGCGAGCAACTGCTCGCATTGCTGAGCCGCAAATTGCGTCTGCTGAACGACGAAGCGTTTCTCGCGCTCGCACGCGTTGCGATCGGCGCGGCCATCCATTCGCCGGAGCGTGCGCGCGACATGGTCGAACGCCTCGGCGAGCGCGAGGAGGACCTGACGGTCTGGGTGCGTGCGGCAGCGGCGGCCGGCCGCCTGTCGGTCACCGATCCGGTGTTCGCCGCGCATCAGTTGCATGGTGTCGTGAAGGCATTCGCGTTCTGGCCGCAAGTAACGATGGGCCAGCCGCCACTCGCGGCGCCCGAGCAACAGAAAGTCGCGGAATCCGCTGCCGACATGTTTCTCGCGTACTACGCGCGTCCGGACGACGGCGACGCATCGCGACGCATCGCGCCGGATTGACCGAACATCAGGAGGATCATGCGCGAATCGATGTCATGCACGCGATCGACGCACGCCTGGCACCGCTGAGCCGGCAAACCGGCGGATCCGCAAAAGCGAACGCAGAACCGCCCCCACACACGTGATGACTGGCCATCCAACGGAAACCGGCGCCGCCGCCGGTGCACCAGAAGCCGAACGCGAGCGACTACGAATGAAGACGCTGTTGATCGTCTATCACACGATGACCGGAGGCACGCAACAGATGGCAGAAGCGGCAGCCGCCGCGGCGCGCGAGCAACCTGGCGTCGACGTCAGGCTGCAACGCGCGGACGCGACGAGCGCAGACGATGTGCTGGCCGCCGACGCATACCTGTTTGCGACGCCGGAGAACCTCGCGGCGATGTCCGGGCTGATGAAGGACTTCTTCGATCGCTGCTACTACGCGGCGATCGATCGTGTGAACGGCCGTCCGTACGCGGCGATGATTTGCGCGGGAAGCGACGGACAGAACGCGCTGCGCCAGATCGACCGGATCGCGACCGGATGGCGATTGAAGAACGTGGCGCCCGGCCTGATCGTCTGTACTCACGCGCAAACGCCTGAGCGCATCCTCGCGCCGAAGACGATCGACGACGATGATCGTGCGCGCTGCGCCGAACTCGGCGCGGGCCTTGCCGCGGGACTCGCGCTGGGCGTCTTCTGATTCTCGGTGTGCCGGCGGCGCCGGGCCGCACAGGCAACGCACGCATCCAAGTGCGCTGCCGATCCTGCGGACGCCGAACCGGCCGAATGCCGAAACCCTAGCTGACTTTTGCCGTCGCCGAAGGCCGGTGGTATTCGGGCCAAAGACGCTTCACGAGATCGCGCGATGCGCCATACGCATGGCAACTGTCGATCTTGAGCGGCTTGCCTTCGCTGTCGCGGGCGTCGAGCGACGACCGCCGCACGCCGACCATCGTCTGATAGGCCGTAGTTGCGATCGGGCCAAGCAATTCCTTCAGATGCGTGCACGTATCGCAGGACGGCAGGCGCTTGCGGATCTCGCTGTTCCAGCCGGCACCGATGCTCAGTCCGACGACCGCCTGCAGCGAGTCGCCGCCGCCCGGGCACTGCGCATACGGATGCGACCGGATGAATGTCGATACGGCGCGGACGACCATGTCGGCATCGAAGACCAGCGTCACGCCGAGGTCGTGGATCGGCGACAGCGCCGCGACCGTTCGTGTGCCGCCCGGTGGCGTGAAATCGCTGGTCTTGCGGTCCGCGAGGCAGGCCGTCACTTCGAACAGGCCGTCGCTGCGCCGATAGCCGCGCATGTCGATCTGCCGATGGTGAATTTCCTCGCGTGTAATGCCGTCGTGCGGGATGTCGTATGGGGGAACCATGTATCCGCTCCGTTTCGTACAACCGGTTCTTTTGGCCGGAAAGACGGATGTCGCCGGCTGACCGGGTGCGCAGCGAAACAGGCCGAGGTACGCTGCCGACGACGTTGACCTGGCCATACTACGCACTTTCCGGCATCTTCGTCCGCCACGCGATCGATGCGGACGCAACGAGTCGGGTACGGGCACCGGGGCAATCGATGGGCAGACCGGCAGGTCGCGGCACGTTGCGTTGATCTCTCGCCGTGTGCCTCACGTCGTCACGGTCGTTGACTCGCGTGCGGTCGCCGGCACCGTTCGCGATCCGGAATCGCCGCCGTGGCCAACGGCGCGCTCGCGCGGCACGATCGCTTTCGACTCCGCAAGGCGGAACACCGCGCGTCGGGCGTCGATCGGTGCCGCCGCCGGGCCGATCGTATCGCGCGAAGCTGTCCCGATTTCCGACGACGGCGGTGAACGACGTGACTTCCGGAAACGTATCCATATAATGCGCAACACGACCGCGCGGACGCATTTCCCGTTCCCCGAATCGGGCAAACGCAGACCGGCGAGTCAGCCGGCCGCCGCGCGTACCGGTATACTTCCACTCCTGCCTTGTCCGGCATCGTGGCCGGGTGCCTGAAAACAGAGTGGCGTGCGCGATGCGGCCCCGTAGTGTTCCGCATCGGCGGCAGACGGGTCGCACGCGTGGCGGCGAAGCTTTTGTGCCGCGCGGAATGGCCGCACGAACCACACCTTATATTCCTGGTGGATTGAATTTATGGGTTTTGAACAACTTGCCGAATTGCGGGCGCAGCTCGCAGCGAAGGCCAAGCAGGAGCGCAACGCGAAGCAGCCGGCAGCGCCGACGGACGCCGGCGCGAAACCGAAGTCCGGCGACCGGCCGGCTCGCGGGGCCAAACCGGGTGCCGGCGCCAAGGCGCAGCATCGCGCGAAGCCGGCTTCGGCGAAGCCGTCGGCGCCGGTCGATCCGGTCATCGTTGCGATCGGCAAACTGCAGCGGAAGTTTCCGCGCGCGTTCCCGAAGAATCCGGCCCCGAAAGTACCGCTCAAGGTCGGCATCTGGGACGACCTCGCACGCGAGGCACAGGCCGTGGGTCTCAACGAAGCCGAACTGCGCGAAGCGATGTCGACGTGGTGCCGCGGCAATCGCTACTGGTCGTGCCTCGTCGAAGACGCGGTGCGGGTCGATCTGCAGGGCAACGAAGCAGGGCGCGTGACGCATGACGACGCTGCACGGGCGCGCCGGCTGAAGGCACGCCGCCCCGGCAAGGGTGCCGCGCAATCGGCCAAGGGTGCGCAGCAGCCGCCGAAGGCCGAGCAGCAGGCCGAGGCCGCCGCCGCGCCGGAACCGGCAAACGCGGAAGCGCAGACCGACGTCGAGCAGCAAGTCGAACAGCAAGTCGAACAGCAAGTCGAACAGCAAGTCGAACAGCAAGTCGAACAGCAAGTCGCGCGGCAAACGGCAGGAAACGAGTAACACACTCCGCGTCGCCGTCGACTGTACGGCGCTCGCCCGCATGCACGTCGCATGCGGCGAATCACACGACAGACTGACCTGCCCTGATAGGGGCAGGTCAGGACTGCCTCCGCCGTTGGTTGACCCTCAGGCACGCCCTTTTCCAACGTCGGACAGACACGCGACCGGACGAACAAAGTCCGTCAATCGATCCAGCATGCGTGATGCGTCGACGTTGAGGTTTGCGCATGGCTAGTACGCATGCCTGATTGCGATGACGTTCCAATCCGATAATTCGGTTTCCTAAAATAGTGATATCGGCATCGTCGATCGGCATGTGACCGATCACGCCCGGTCATCGTGACAGATTGACGCGCGATAATCCCGGCTGAATCGTAAGACAACGTGCAGGTTGTCCGGCTGCGATGCAGCTTGCATTTCGAAAGGTGCGGGAGGCTTGCTCCGATACGACCCGACCCGAAGCAACCGCCTTTCAACGTCCACTCAAACCGGATCATGAACTCGAGACATTCCGCGATTCTCGTCGCGCTCACCGCGGCCGCGCTGTTCGGCGCCGCGACACCGCTCGCCAAGGCGCTGATCGGCGCGATGTCGCCGTTCATGGTCGCCGGCCTGTTCTATCTCGGTAGCGGCGTCGGGCTCGGCATCGGGATCCTGCTGCGCCGGCTGCACAACCGTCGCGCACCGGCCGCGACCGCCGCGCCGCTGCAGCGCGCCGACCTGCCGTGGCTGGCCGGCGCGATCGCGGCGGGCGGCGTGGCCGGCCCGGCGTTGCTGATGCTCGGGCTGTCGAGCACGCCGGCGGCGACGAGCGCGCTGCTGCTCAATCTCGAAGGTGTGTTGACGGCCGTCATCGCATGGGTCGTGTTTCGCGAAAACGTGGATACGCAGGTGTTCCTCGGGATGGTCGCGATCGTCGCGGGCGGCACGCTGCTGTCGTGGGCGCCGGGCCGGGCCGGCGTGCCGGTCGGCGCGCTGCTGATCGTCGGCGCATGCCTGTGCTGGGCGATCGACAACAACCTGACCCGCAAGGTCGCCGCGAACGACGCGATGGTCATCGCGTGTATGAAAGGACTGTTCGCCGGACCGGTGAACATCGGCATCGCGCTGGCGACCGGCGCGACGCTGCCCGCCGTGCCGGTCACGGCTGCCGCGATGCTGACGGGGCTCGGCGGCTACGGGATCAGCCTCGTGCTGTTCGTCGTCGCGCTGCGTCATCTCGGCAGCGCGCGGACGGGCGCATATTTTTCAATCGCGCCGCTGTTCGGCGTCGTACTGTCGCTGCTGATCTGGCCCGCGCTGCCGCCCGCGACGTTCTGGATCGCCGCCGCGCTGATGGCGCTCGGCATCTGGCTGCACGTGCGCGAACGACACGAACACACGCATGCGCACGAGCGGCTCGAGCACACGCACCGGCATCGACACGACGAACATCACCAGCATGTGCACGACTTTCCGTACGATGGCGACGAACCGCACACGCATCCGCATGTGCATCTGCCGATCACGCATAGTCACGCACATTTCCCGGACATTCATCACCGGCATCGGCATTGACTATGTCGTGAACGGTGGACGGTCAGGCCACCTGCGATACGCATCGCAAGGTGACCGTTTATGGGGCGTGCGTCGCATCGCGTGCTCATGCATTTCCATCGCCGCTCGATCGCAGCGGCGACGGAGGAGGCAAGCCTAGTCTTCCGTCTGAATCAACCGGATCAGCGAACCGTCCGGATCGATCAGTGCGCCGACCGTACCGCCCCACGCTTCGCGTGTCGGCCGGTGTGCGCGCGGCCAGCCGGTCGCTTGCTCCGGAATGCCCGCGGCGAGCACGTCGTCGAAGAACGCGCCGACATTTGCGAGCCTGAAACAGCAACTGAACCAGCTCGTGGCCGGATCGAGTTCGGGGTGCGGAAAGAATTCCAGCAACAGGTCGCCGCGTTTGACGATCATCCAGCCTTCGTCGCGCCATGTTTCGACGAACCCCAGTTTTTCGTAGAAGCGGGACGTGGTCTCGAAATCGCGCGACGGCAGGTTGGGGCTCGCAATGTCGGTCAAGGCGGTTTCTCCGGTTGGCGATGCGATGCAACGCGCGGGCAGCGCAGCCGCCGCGGCGGCTATCGCGCGTGAGGAAAGCAGAAGCCGAAATCTTCGCAGCCCGGGCATCCGGGTGCGGGGCCCGGCGGCATGCCGAGCGATGCCGCCACTTCCTGTGCGAGGAATTTTTTCCAGCGCAGGTGAGCGACATTGCGCGCGGCGAGCGCGGGGAAATAGCGATCGAGCATCGCCGATACCGCGTCGCGCCCGTCGAGCCCGAGGTCGCGCCACAGATGATCGGGGCGCAGGCACGCATGCGCGATGATCGACGCGAGACAGTCGGCGTCGTCGCGGGTAGCGGCGGGATTCGCGTCGTCCATCAGCCGCGCGTGCAGCGTCGCGACGAATGCCGCGTGGGCGGATGGCAGCAGCGCGATCGCAACCGTCGACACGAGTGCGGCGGCATTGACGGAAGGCAGGTGTGGAAACTGCCGGGCAAGCAGCCCGGCCAGTTGACCATGAGACAGGCCGAGCAGCGCAAGTTCGTTGCGGCACTCGCGGGCCGCGACGAGGGCGCCGAACAGGCGTGCGTCGGGGGTGTCGGCGTTGGCTGCCGCGAGCAGCAGCGACTGCACCGCCGGTTCATGCGAGGACGGATCGGCGCGATCGAGTGCGGCGGTCATCGTGCGCACCCGCGCGACAGCAGGGTGACACGATCCGCGCGAATGCGCGGCGCAAACCGGATCGCGATCGCGGCGCTCGTCATGCGATCACTCGACGCCGACGATCACGCTCGATGCCTTGAAGATCGCGGATGCGGCCTTGCCGCTCGCGAGGCCCAGACGATCGACGCTGTCGTTGGTGACGATCGCGACGATCTCGGCGCCGCTTGCGGCCTTGATCACGACTTCCGAATTGACCGCGCCCTTTGCGACCGACGACACGGTGCCCGCGACGCAGTTGCGGGCCGACACCTTGCTGCTGTCGACGTCGACCATCACGATGACCGACGATGCCTTGGCGAGCGCGAACGCCTTCGAGCCGGCCGCGAGGCCCAGCGAAGCCGCGCTGCCGTGGGTGATCACCGCGACGATGTCGAGGCCGTCCTGCGTGCGGAGCGTGATTTCGTCGTTGACGGCACCGGGCTTGACGGCGCTGACCTGGCCGGCGAAATGGTTGCGTGCGCTGGTTCGCATGATGACTCTCCGAGTGGATGCCGCCGCTGGATCGGCAGCGGCAGATGAATGGAAGTGCGTCGGCCAGTTTACCGTCAACGCGCGCATCCGTCGTTCTCCGGATGCTATGGCGCGAATCAGGAGAACACGCTGGCACGGCGCGTTTCGCCAGGTTCGCGTTATGTGGCGAAGGTGATAACGCTGCGGCGCTTACTCGCTGGCTGCGGGTGCCGCGGCGGCACGCGTGGCGGCGGGACGGGCGTCCTGTGCGGTCGCTGCGCTGTCGGGCTCCCAACCGCCACCAAGTGCGAGAAAGAGTCGCACCTGATCGGCCGCGACCTGTCCTTCGGCCGCCGCGACCTGCGCTTGCACGCTCGTCAGCGTGCGCGTCGCGTCGAGGTCGGAGATGAACGACTCGCGGCCGGCCGCATAGAGACGATGCGTTTCGTCGGCGGAATTGCGCGCCGATTCGTAGGCCGTACGCAGCGCGTCGGTGCGCTGCACGTCCGCGGCATAGGTCGCGAGACTCGACTGCGTTTCGCGCAGCGCGTTCAGCACGACACCGTCGAAGTGCGCGAGCGCGCCGCCCGTCGCAGCCTCGGCTTCGCGTACACGCGCTCGCTGGCCGTTGACGGGAAATGACCAACTGATCAGCGGTCCGAACGACCAGCGATTGGTCGTGGACGAAAACAGGTCGGCGGCGAGGCCGACCGAGCCGGCCGACGCGCCGATGCTGATCGACGGGTACAGCGCGGCGGTTGCCACGCCGATTCGCGCGGTTGCGGCAGCGAGCTGCCGCTCGGCTTCGCGAACGTCGGGGCGGCGGCGCAGCAGCGCGGCGCCGTCGCCGATCGGAATCGGCTGGCGCAGCTTCGGCAGGCGTTCGCATGCGGCGACGGCCTTCGGCAGGTCGGCCGGCGAGCGCGCGAGCAGCGCGGCGAGCTGGTATTGCGCGACCTTGCGTCGGCCTTCGAAGCGCGGGATGTCTGCGGCGAGCGTGCGCACCTGCGTCACGCCGCGCGTCACGTCGGTCTGGTTGCCGCGCCCGGCATCGCGCAACCGCTGCGACAGCGCCACGCGCTGCTTCTGCAGCGCGAGCGACTGCTTCGCGATCGCCAGCTCGTCGCCGGCCGAGCACGATTCGACGTACGCGCGCACGACGTCCGCGACGACCGTGATGCGCGCCAGGTCGCCGGCTGCCCTGACAGCCTCGCTGTCCGCGCGCGCGGCTTCGACGCCGCGCCGCAGCTTGCCGAACAGGTCGATCTCGTACGACACGTTGACGCCGACCGCGCCTTCGTTGACGACCGGCAGCTTGTTTTCGAGCAGGTACTGTTCAGCCGATTCCTGCGCGCGTTGCACGGCCGCCTCCGCGCCGCCCGAGAAACCGCCCTGTTGGTTCGCGACTTCCAGCGCTGCGCGCGAGCGCGCGAGGTTGGCCGCGGCGACGCGCAGGTCGGTGTTCGACTTCAGCGCGCTGCGCACGAGTTCGTCGAGTACGGGATCGTCGTATAGCTGCCACCAGTTGCCGGGCACGGCGTCGCGCGATACGAGCGTGCCGTTCGCGTCGTCGAGCGCATGGTTCGCGAGCGGCGCATTCACGTATGCCTGTTGCGGCAGCGTGTAATCGGGGCCCACGGACTTGCACGCGCCGAGGGCGAGCGCGAGCGGTGCGAGCGCCGCCGCGAGGCGCAGACCGTGCCGTTTCATTGCGACGCTCCCGCCATGTTTGCGGCCGCACCGGAAGCCGTCGATACCGGCGTGACTGCGGACGCCGCGCTGGCGGCAGCCGGCTTCGCGTTGTCGCGGCGGCGCGTGTCGGATTCGCGCATCGAAACCGTCGCGGTGCGGCCTGCGATCATCCGGAAGTCGTCGGGCACCTCGTCGAGTACGACGCGTACCGGCACGCGCTGCGCCAGCCGCACCCAGCTGAATGCCGGGTTCACGTTCGGCAGCAGGTTCGCGCCCTGCGTGCGGTCGCGATCCTCGATCGCGGCGACGATGCTCTGCACGTGCCCGCGCAGCGCATGCGGCTCGCCCATCACGATGATGTCGACCGGCTGGCCGATATGGATGCCGCGCAGCTTGGTTTCCTCGAAGTAGCCGTCGACGCGGAACGAATTGCGGTCGACGACCGACAGCACCGCGCGGCCGGCCGGCACGTATTCGCCGACGCGCGGCGCGCGGTCGTTCAGGTAGCCGTCTACGGGACTGACGATCGTCGTGCGCTGCAGGTTCAGTTTCGCGGTGTCGAGCGATACCTGCGCATCGGCGACCGCGGCTTCGCCCTGTTCGACGCGCGTGCGGCTTTCCTCGACCTGTTCGCTCGCGACGAGGTTGCCGAGCTGCAGGTTGCGCGCGTATTCGCGCTTCGCCTGCGCGAGCGTCGCGCGGCGCTGGGCGAGCGTCGCTTCGGCGAGCCGTTCCGCGAGCGTGTAGCGGGCCTGGTCGATCACGAACAGCACCTGGCCGCGCCTGACCTCCTGGTTATCGGCCACCTGTACCGACGTGATGAGGCCCGACACGTCCGGCGCGACCTGGATCACGTCGGCGCGCACGTGCCCGTCGCGCGTCCACGGCGAGAACATGTAGTAGTTGATGATTCGCCACAGCACGAGGCCGGCCACGACGACGACGATCAGGGTGAGCAGGATTTGTCCTGCCGAGAGCCAGGATTTTTTCACGTTAGGTAGCCACGAGATGGTGGGAAACGATCACGACGGCGGCCAACACGAACACGTAGATGCCGAGGTCGAAGATCGAACGGTGCCAGACGAGGCGGTAGAAGCCGACGCGCTCGAGCACCGCGCGCACGACGATGTTGATCAGGTAGGCGATCAGCATCAGCACGAGCGGAGCCGGCACGAATACGCCGAAGATGTCGATTTCGCCGATCATGGTCGCGGTCGGAAAGACAGGTTGGAAAGCCGGCTCATGCGCGTGCTCCGTCCGGTGCCTGCGGCGCTTGCGCGGCCGCGGCCGGATACAGCGACAGGCGCAGGCCGACGAGCGCGTGCAGCGTGTCGCGCAGCCGGCGGTGCGTCGCGGGCGTGGCCGGCGCTGCGGGCGCCGTGCTGCCGTCGGTTGGTGCGGCGCCCGGCAGGTTGCGGCCGGCCACGCGGTGCAGTGCGTCGTCGATCGACGCGAGCAGCACCGGCGGCGCGGGCTGGCGCGCGTTCGCGGCCACGCAGCGTGCGTAGTGGTCGGTGACGCCGGCCAGTACGCGGTCGATCGCGTCGGGCACGTCGCCCGACAGCCGGCGGCGCGCGCGGCGCAGGTCGAGCGCGTTCAGTGCGATGCGCAGGTCGCGGAAGCTTTCGATCGACGGGTGACGGTGGTCGTCGGATGCGCCGAGACGCGGCAGCAGCTGCGTCACGCGATCGAGCATCCGCGACGCGTGGTTGCGCTGGTCGTCGAGCGGCTGCGTCGACGCGGAGCGCGCGACGTCTTCCCAGCCCGAGCGCAGCAGGCGCCGCACCGCGAGTTCCGCGCCGAACGGCCGCGTCGCGCGCGTCCACAGGTACGCGAACAGCAGCCCGGCAACGCCGGCGAGGTTGCTGTTCAGGAACACGAAGAAGTCGGCTTCGTACGCGCTCTGGATGCTGATGAAGGTGGCCGTGTTCACCGCGACGAGCATCGTCACCATGTTGAACTGCGGGCGCGGCAGCAGCGTGCCGATCAGGATGAACGGGCCCGCGAACATCAGCACGAGCATCGCGAAGTCGTGCACGTGCGGCAGCACGACGAACAGGTACAGGCCTGCGAACACGACGCTCGCGGCCGTCGACAGGAAGAACTTGAACACCAGCGGTGCGGGCTCGTCGAGTGCGGCGAAGAAGCTGCACGACACGGCCACGAGCGTGACGGCGGCCGCGCCGTCGTGCCAGCCGGACGAGATCCACAGCCAGCACGCGAACACGATGGCGAGCATCACGGTCAGCGTCGAGAACAGCATCATCCCGCGATCGAAGAAGCGCTCGGTGCCGCCGAGCCGCCAGTGCCGGTAGCGCGGCTGCCAGATGCCCGACTCGTTCGCGATCAGCGCACGCAGCGAGCGGCAGTCCTGCCAGATGTCGATGACCTGGCGCAGCCGCCACAGCGCATTCGACAGCAGCGCGCCGTCCCAGCTCGTCAGCGCGCTGTCGGCGGGTTGCAGCGCGGCGATGCGTTCGCGCAGGTTGTCCGCGATCGGGTCGTGCGCCATGTCGCCGTCGGTGCCGGATTTCACGGCCGGCAGCGGCGCGTCGAACCACTTCGCGGCGTCGGCCAGCAGCGCGTCGAGCGCGGGCGGGCGCACGTGCAGGTCGCGCATCAGCGCGATCAGAGGATCGGCGAGCGACGACATCAGCGGCAGGAACAACTGCATCCGGCCCGCGAGCGCCTGTGCGCGCGCGAGGATGCGCGGGTGCGCATGGTCGTAGCTCAACTGGCTCAGCAGGAACTCGAGGCCGTTGATCGTCATCGCGAGGCGTTGCCGGCACGCCGACAGCGCCTTGCCGGCGATGTGCCCGGACAGCGTTTCACGGCCGTAGAACGCGGCGTCCTTGAACCATGCGTCGGTGCGCTCGATCAGCGTCGGCGCGAGCCGGTTCGGGAAGATGGCGCTACCGACCACGCTCGCGCACACGATGCCGAGCACGATTTCCTCGGTGCGCGCGATCGCGACGTCGAATACCGTGGACGGATCGGTCACGGTGGGCAGCGCGATCAGCGGCATCGTGTAGCCGGCGAGCATGAACACGTAGCTGCGCGCGGTGCGATCGGAGATCGCGAGGTACAACAGCGTGCCGCACCAGGTGGCGACGATGATCGCGAACAGCAGCGGCGTCTCGACGAACGGCGGCACGAAGAGGATCGCGGCGGCCGCGCCGAGCGCGGTGCCGAGCGCGCGATACAGCGCCTTCGAGCGCGTCGCGCCGACGAACGGGTTCGACACGATGTAGACGCTCGCCATCGCCCAGTACGGGCGCGGCAACTGGAAATACAGGCCGAGGTACAGCGCCAGCATCGACGCGGCGAACGTCTTGCCCGAGAACAGCCAGTCGCGAAGGCTCGGATAGGTCATGGTGTGGAATCGGAGGCGTGGGGCGGGTTCACCGCGTCGGACGCGTTGAATGCGTTCAGCACGCGCAGCGTCGTTTCGAGATCGGCGCGCGTGACGCCCTTGAGCACCTGCGCGCGCAGCACGCGCAGGTCTTCCTCCATCTTCGCGGTGACCGCGCGGCCGGCGGCCGTCAGCGAGATCGTTTTCGCGCGGCGGTCATGCGGATCCTCGTTGCGGCGCGCGAGGCCGGCCGCACACAGCTGGTCGAGCAGGCGCACGAGCGACGGCCCTTCGATGCCGACGTGTTCGGCGAGCGTGCCCTGCCGCACGCCTTCGCCGAGGCGGCCGGCGATCAGCAGCGGCGTCGCGCAGGCTTCGGACACGTTGTACGCGTTCAGCACGCCGTCGCTGGTACGGCGCCACTTGCGCGCGGACAGCACGAGCAGGCTGCTGACGGCGAGACGGAGATCGTGCAGATTGGTCATGGGCGAGATGATAGGGGCAAAAACATTCGATAGCAAACTATCGGATTTTGTCACCCGGGTGTCATGTCGCGCGGGGCCCGGCCGGGCCGTTTGGAGCAATTTAGGCGGCGTGCCGGCGATGGTCAAGCTGTAAGGTTGGCGTCCCGGAGCCGCATGCGGCCGCGCGGGCGACTATATTGAATGGTCAGACGAGAATCGTCGGGCAGGGCAGGGCCGTGCATCAGGAAAATGCGGAACAAGGGTTCGGGAAAGCCGACTTCGCGAGACGGCGTGCGGCGCGCATATTAGGACCATTGCAATTGCATCGGAGACTTCGCACGTGTCAACCTCATCCTTCCAGCCCGCCGACGCGGCGCCGATCGACGCATGGCTCGGCAAGACCGAAACGCTCGGCGACGACATCACCGCGTTTCCGCTGAACGCGCTGGCCGCCACGCTCGACCGCGCGTCGCCCGGCGACGTCGTGCCGCCGCTGTGGCACTGGCTGTACTTCCTGCCCGTCGCGCCGCTGGCCGAGGTCGGCCCCGACGGTCACCCGAAGCGTGGCGGTTTCCTGCCGCCCGTGCCGTTGCCGAACCGGATGTGGGCGGGCGGCCGCCTGACGTTCCATGTGCCGCTGCGCGCGGGGCGTCGTGCGACGCGCGAATCGACGATCGCGAACATCGAGGACAAGACGGGCCGCAGCGGCCGGCTCGTATTCGTGACGGTGCAGCATCGGATCGAGTGTGACGGCGAGCTGTGCGTCGAGGAAGAGCACGACATCGTCTATCGCGACGCGCCGCAGCCGGGCGCGAGCGCGCCAAAGCCGATCGTGGCGCCCGCGGGCGAAACGTGGTCGCGCATCGTCACCGCCGACGCCGTGATGCTGTTCCGCTATTCGGCGCTGACCTTCAACGGTCATCGCATCCACTACGACCGCAGCTATGTGACGCAGGAGGAAGGTTATCCGGGCCTCGTCGTGCACGGCCCGCTGATCGCGACGCTGCTCGTCGATCTCGTGCACCGCGAACGGCCCGACGCAACGCTCGCGAGCTTCGCGTTCCGCGCGGTGCGCCCGACCTTCGACGGGCAGCCGTTCACGCTGTGCGGCAAGCCGTCGGATGATGGCGGGACGATCGAGCTGTGGGCGAAGGATCGCGACGGCTGGTTGACGATGCAGGCCACCGCGACGCTCGCATAGCGCACGCGCTGTGTTCCCTTCCATTCATCGGCGACCGCTACATCATCAACGGGCAGAAGGTGCGGATTTCGTGCGTGCGGCATTCGGATCGGATGATCCCGCTGCTCGCGATGTTCGCGTCGCGCGATGCGATCGACACGCTGTTTCTGGAGGGTTCGGCATGATGGCCGCATCCGCATGTTCGTGGCTGTTCGTTCCCGGCAATCGCCCGGAGCGCTTCGAGAAGGCGCGCACGGCCGGCGCCGACGCGGTGATCTTCGATCTCGAGGATGCGGTGCCGCCGGACGTCAAGCCGGCGGCGCGCGAAGCGGTCGTCGCGTACCTCGATGCCGCGCGGCCCGCGTGGGTGCGCGTGAACGCGGCCGATACCGGATGGTTCGCCGACGACATCGCGGCGATTGCCGCGCATCCGGGTACGGCCGGCGTGATGCTGCCGAAGTGCGAGGCGCGCGCGCAGGTCGACGCGGTGCTCGCGCATGCGCATCGTTCGCTCGAACTGCTGCCGATCATCGAGACGGCGGCCGGCATCGCGGGGCTCGATGAAGTGTGCACGGCGCCGCGCGTCGCGCGTGTTGCATTCGGCACGCTCGATTTCCAGGTCGATCTCGGAATCGACGGCGACGGCGAGGAACTCAACGCGTTCCGCTCGCGGATCGTGCTCGCGTCGCGGCTCGCGGGCATCGCGCCGCCGGTCGACGGCGTGTCGACGGTCATCGACGCTTCCGAAGCGATCGAACGGCATGCGCGTTCCGCGCGGCGGTTCGGGTTCGGCGGCAAGCTGTGCATTCATCCGAAGCAGCTCGACGCGGTGCATCGCGCGTATGCATGGAGCGAGGCCGAGCAGGCGTGGGCGCGGCGCGTGCTCGAAGCGGTGGCGGCGAGCGCCGGTGCGGCGGTCGCGCTCGACGGGAAAATGGTCGACACGCCCGTGATCCTGAAAGCGCGGCATATCCTGCGCAGCTAGGCGGCCCGCGCGGTTCGCGGGCGAGCTCTATAATCCGCACAACCGGCCGCACGGCATGTGGCCACGGCCGGGGCGGCGCATGCAGCCGGCGGAACGGCGACCTGCGTCCGATTTCCCATCCATCGCACAAGGGGTACGCATCTTGGCAACCTACATCGTGTTTACGCGGGAAAGCACACAGGATCAGCACGAACTCGACGTCTACGGGAGCAAGGTCGGCGCGACGCTTGCCGGTCATCCGGTCAAGGTGCTCGCCGCCTACGGCCCGCAGGAAACGCTGGAAGGCGAAGGGCCGGAGGGTGTCGTGATCGTCGAGTTTCCGTCGAAGGAAGCCGCGCACGCGTGGTACCACGGCCCCGAATACCAGGCCGTCGTCCAGCACCGCTTCAAGGGCGCGCGCTATCGCGCGGTGCTGGTCGAGGGCGTTTGAACGCAACGCTTCGGGCGCTTCCTTCAACGCGATGCAATGCCTGACGCATGATGAACACGACGACTTCGTCCGCTGACGCCGTCCGCCCGCCGATGGGCCGTGCCGCCACGTCGCTGCTGGCGATCAGCGTGCTGTTCTTTCTCGTCGCGATGGTCGCCGCACCGTTCCGTACGGGCGCGCCGGATCCGCATCCGTGGGCCGATGGCTGGCAGGTGCTGCTGACAGGCTGGATGGGCGTGTTCTTCGGCATCTACGCATGGCTCGCAAACCCGCTCGTGTTCGCGGCCTGGTTGCTGACGACGAAGCGCCTGCGCGCGCAGGCGGTCGTGCTGGCCGTGCTCGCGCTGCTGTTCGGATCGAGCTTCCTGTCGCAGCATCAGATCGTCGTCAACGAAGGCGGTGGGGTCGAGCCGGTTCATCTCGATGCGATCGGCTACTGGTGCTGGCTCGCGAGTTTCGGCGCCGCGCTGATCGGCGCAGCACTGTTGCCCGGGCGGACGAAGACGCGCGCGGCAGGTTGAGGCGGGCGGCGCGGCCGGCCCGCATCGCGCGCGCCGCCGCTGCTTATCGCACGTGCGGCTGCAACGCACGCAACCAGTACGACACCGCAACCGCGCCACCATCCGGCGTGCCGATCGCACGCTCGCCGAGATAGCTCGCGCGCCCCGCGCGCGGCGTCATGCGCGCCGTTTCCTGTGCACCGTGTTCGGCAGCCTCGACGGCTGCCGCCCATGCGCTCGCGGGATCGCGATCGCTGTCGAGTGCACGGTCGAACGCATCGGCGGCCGGCACCAGCGCATCGAGCATCGTCCGGTCGCCGGCGTGCGCGCCGCCGAGTTCGCTGATCGAATCCACCGCGTTTCGGAACGCCGCGGCCCAGTCGCGCGCCGACGGCTCGGCGATATCGGCCAGCCGGCGTGACGCGCGCAGCAGCGCGGTCGCATAGAACGGTCCCGAACTGCCTGCAATGGCACGACGCAACGCGGCGCCGAGCGCCGCGAGCGTACCGGCCGGCGTGCCGTACGCTGTTTCCGGCAGGTCGAGGATCGCGTGCGCGGCACGCAGCATGCTTGCGCCGAGATCGCCGTCGCCGGCCGCCGCATCGAGGTCGGTCAGCGTCTGCTCGTGCTCGATCAGCGTCTGCGCGACCGCGTGCAGCGCCGGCTGCAGGCGCGTGGCCCACGCGCGGCCGGCCGCGTCGAGCGGCGGCAGCGGTGCGTCGTGCGAGTCGGCCGCGGCCACGCGGATGTGCGTATTCACCGTGCCGCCGCCCGGCCATGCACGCGCCTGCGTCGGCGCGTCGAGCAGCGCCGCGCGTTCTTCGTTCAGCCGCAGCACCGAGATCGAGCAGCCGGGCATGTTCAGCGCCGACAGGAACGTGCCGGCCCACGCGCGCGCGACGACGATGCCGCGCCGGCTCAGGTTGTCGTACGCGGCGCGCAGCACGATCGCGAGTTCCATGTCCGGCGTCGCGCCGAGACCGTTGACGAACAGTGCGACGCGTTCGCCGCTGTCGAGTACGAGATCGGCGACGATGCTCGACAGCAGCGTGTCGACCAGCGCGTCGGCGGGCAGCGGCGCGCGGCGTTCGACGCCTTTCTCGCCGTGGATGCCGAGGCCGAGCTCGATCTCGTGATCGGCGAGGCTGAAGCCCGACTTGTCGGCGCCCGGGATCGTGCAGCCGTCGAGCGCGACGCCCATCGTGCCGAGCTCGGCCGCCGCGTCGCGCGCGATTCCCGCGACGCGGGCGAGCGGCAGCCCGCGCGCGGCGGCCGCGCCGGCGAGCTTGTGGATCAGTACGGTGCCGGCGATCCCGCGCCGCTGGCCGCGCTCGACACGGCCGCGCAGCGACACGTCGTCGGCGACGATGACGGTCTCGACCGGAATGCCTTCCGCCCGCGCGAGTTCGGCGGCGAGCCCGAAATTGAGCCGGTCGCCCGTGTAGTTCTTCACGATCAGCAGCGCGCCATTCGGGCCGGCGCTCGCGCGAATCGCGGCGAGCACGGCATCGGTGGACGGCGACGTGAACACTTCGCCGCACACGGCCGCGCTCAGCATCCCTTCGCCGACGTAGCCGCCGTGCGCGGGCTCGTGGCCGCTGCCACCGCCGGAGAGAACGGCGACGGGCCGCTGCGCCGGCTCGGGCAGCGGCTGGCGGACGAGCACGTGCTCGTCGCCGAGGATCGCGAGATGCGGCGACTGCCGCGCGATGCCTTCCAGCATCTCCCGCACGACATCGGACGGGTGGTTCACAAGCTTTTTCATGGCGACGGTTCCTGACGGGTGAACGGGGCTCGCCCGGCCCGCGCGGGCGCCGGACGGCTTTCGTGTAACGGATGGTCGTGCGGGCGCCCTGTCGCAGGCAGGGGCGGTATCGCCGGCCGCATGCGGCAACGGGCGCGCTTCGCACCACGATACATCAGGTCTGGACGTCGCCGCACGGATCGCGGGCGCGATCGTGCCGTGCCGGGGCGGGGGCCCGCCCCGGATGCTGCTACTTTGCCGCCGCGATCTCCTTCGCGCGAATCAGCCGCGCACGCAGCACGTTGCGGCTGATGCCGAGCAGCCGTGCGGCCTGGATCTGGTTGCGGTGGCTGAATTCGAACGCGACGCGCATCACGGTGTCCTCGATCCGTTCGAACAGGTTGCCGTGATCCGCGTCGAACAGGTCGCGCAGCGCCCGTTCGAGCGCGGCCTGCGCGCCGGCGGCCGGCTCCGGCGCATGCGCGGTGGCCGACGCGCATGGCGACGCGATGTGCAGGTCGGAGTCCTGCAGCGAATCGTGACGGCTCACGAGCAGCGCGTGATGGATCACGTTCTCCAGTTCGCGGATGTTGCCGGGCCAGCCGTGCGCCTCGAGCCGGCGTTCGGCGCGCGGATCGATGCTGCGCGGCCCGTAGCCGAGGCGGCTGCGGTAGTCGTCGAAGAAGTGGCGTGCGAGCGGCAGGATGTCGCCCGGGCGCTCACGCAGCGTCGGCACCGCGAGCTGCACGACGTTGAGCCGGTAGAACAGGTCGCCGCGAAAATGCCCGGTCGCGACCGCCTGCTGCAGGTCGACGTTGGTCGCGGCGACCACGCGCACGTCGATCGGCATGCCCGTGCGCGAACCGAGCCGCACGACCTCGCGCTCCTGCAGCACGCGCAGCAGCTTGACCTGCATCGACAGCGGCAGGTCGCCGATCTCGTCGAGAAACAGCGTGCCGCCGTTCGCGGCTTCGAACCAGCCCGGCTTCGCGCTGAATGCACCCGTAAACGCGCCTTTCTCGTGGCCGAACAGTTCGCTCTCGACCAGCGTTTCGGAGAACGCGCCGCAGTTCACGGCGATGAACGGCCCGTTGTTGCGGCGGCTGAGGTTGTGCACATGTCGGGCGATCAGTTCCTTGCCGGTGCCCGTCTCGCCGACGATCAGCACGTTCGCGTCGCTCGGCGCGACCAGGCGAATCCGTTCGAGCAGCGCGACCGAGCGCGGATCGACGAATACCTGCGCACGGGCACGGATCGACGTCGCGAGCGCGGGCCTGTCGGGCAGCGTGAGGACGGGCGCAAGGCGCTCGGCCGTTTGCAGGGCATCAGGAGGGCCCGGTTCGTCGCGGGACGGTGCGACGACGCGCAGGTCGGCCGCGCGTGGCGATACGGAAATGGATGTCATGGCTGTGTAGGCATCGGGTCGCTGCACGGTTCGGTCGGGCCACGATGGACGTTGCTGCCCGGGTGCTGCGTGATCAGCAGAGTGTTCAACGTTTCGTGCAACGCGGGAAACATCGATTTCTGATAACCAATGCCGGATTGCTGCGCTGGACGCAGTTGCGTAACGCGATGTCGTTCGGTAAAGCGAAATGCATCGTGCGGATGTCGATGAAGCAGCAGCTTCGACACTGCTGCAGCGATGCATCGCATTGCGGCGGCGCGCGATCGCGGCGAACGGGTGCAGCGTGCGTTGCGGATTCCACGCTGAAACGGAAGAACGCCTTCGACACACGCTGCGCTGCTGATCACGCAGCAGCGAATCAGCACGGCTGTTTCCCACAGTTCATCTCGCTGCGGAATATGGTTGTGATGCGCCGGCTGGCACGCTTATCGATATGCGGCGATCGACGAGTGCGCCGCGACAGGCCGTCGATCGCGATGCATTTCGTCATGCAGACGATCGATTTTCATGGCGATCGCAGCATTGGCACGCTCCTTGCGGAACCATGGCGTGACGGGTGCGTTGGCGCCCGACTCGACAATGGGAATGCAACGATGAGCCATGCCATCAACGTGGTCGCGATATCGGGCGGCCTGCAACGGCCGTCGCGCACGCTGGCGCTGACCGACGCGATCGTCGCGGCGCTCGGCGCCGCGCTGCCGATCGATACGCGGCTGATCGAACTCGGCGAGATCGGCGGCCGGCTGGCCGGTGCGCTGACGCGCGCGCAGGTGCCGGCCGACCTCGAAGCGCAGATTCGCGCGATCGAGACGGCCGATGCACTCGTCGTCGCGAGCCCCGTGTATCGCGCGTCATACACGGGCCTCTTCAAGCACCTGTTCGACCTCGTGCAGCACGACGCGCTCATCGACGTGCCCGTGCTGCTCGCCGCCACCGGCGGCAGTGAGCGTCATGCGCTCGTGATCGACCACCAGTTGCGGCCGCTGTTCAGCTTCTTCCAGGCGCGCACGCTGCCGATCGGCGTGTACGCGTCCGAAAGCGATTTCGACCGATACGAAATCGCGAACCCGGCGCTACGGGCGCGCATCGCGCTCGCCGTGGATCGCGCCGTGCCGCAACTGCGTCCGCATGCGCTTTCCGCCGCGGCCGCGTAGGCCGCTTCCGTTTCCCCTTCGACCAGGACATCTTCATGAGCCTTACCGACCCTTCCGCCGACGGCGTCAAATTCGCTTACTGGGTGCCGAACGTCAGCGGCGGCCTTGTCGTCAGCACGATCGAGCAGCGCACCGACTGGAGCCTCGAATACAACCAGCAACTCGCGCGCACGGCCGAGGCGGCCGGCTTCGACTATGCGCTGAGCCAGATCCGCTTCACGGCCGGCTACGGCGCCGAATACCAGCACGAGTCGGTGTCGTTCAGCCAGGCGCTGCTGCATGCGACGACGAAGCTCAAGGTGCTCGCCGCGATCCTGCCGGGGCCGTGGCATCCGGCCGTGGTCGCGAAGCAGCTCGCGACGATCGACCATATTTCGAACGGGCGCATCGCGATCAACGTCGTGAGCGGCTGGTTCAAGGGCGAATTCACCGCGATCGGCGAGCCGTGGCTCGAGCACGACGAACGTTATCGGCGCTCGAAGGAATTCATCCAGGCGCTGAAGGGCATCTGGACGCAGGACAACTTCACGTTCAAGGGCGATTTCTACCGCTTCAACGACTACACGCTGAGCCCGAAGCCGGTGCAGAAACCACATCCGGAGATCTTCCAGGGCGGCAGCTCGCGCGCGGCGCGCGACAACGCGGCGAGCGTGTCGGACTGGTATTTCACGAACGGCAATACGCCGGAGAACCTGAAGGCGCAGATCGACGACATCCGCGCGAAGGCGGCCGCGAACAACCATCGCGTGCGCATCGGCGTCAACGCGTTCGTGATCGCGCGCGACACCGAGGAAGAGGCGCGGGCCGTGCTCGACGACATCGTCCGGCACGCGCACGTCGAGGCCGTGCATGCGTTCGGCGATGCGGTGAAGGAGGCCGGCAAGGCGTCTCCGGAAGGCGAGGGCAACTGGGCGAAATCCACGTTCGAGGATCTCGTGCAGTACAACGACGGCTTCCGCACGAACCTGATCGGCACGCCGCAGCAGATCGCCGAGCGGATCGTCGCGCTGAAGGCGATCGGCGTCGATCTCGTGCTCGCGGGGTTCCTGCATTTCATCGAGGAAGTCGAGTACTTCGGCCAGCGCGTGCTGCCGCTCGTGCGCGAACTCGAGGCGCAGCGGCAGGCGGTTGCCGCGTGACGCGGGGGCCGGTGCGCGGCGGGCACGTACACGTGCCGCGCACCGGCCGATCGAAGGGGCGACACCGGCGGTTCTCGCGGGTCGACCCGGTTTGACGTTTCGGATATCGAAACAGGAGGTCGGCGGATGCTTCCCGGCGCCGCCGGCCGGTTCATGGGTTTTGCCGGAATCGACATGTCTACGGAAATCATCGAAGAAAACGTGCAACCGCAAGCGGGCGCCACGCCCGTTCCCGTCATCGGCTCGGATGCCGAGGCGCTCGACGTCGCGCGTCAGGTCGCGGCACGGCTGGCCGAGCACGCCGCGTTGCGCGACCGCGAGCGGAAGCTGCCGTTCGACGAGATCGAACTGTTCTCGTCGAGCGGGCTGTGGGGCATCACCGTGCCGCGCGAGTACGGCGGTGCGGAGGTGTCGAACGTGACGCTCGCGGAAGTGATCGCGATCGTTTCAGAGGCGGACCCGTCGCTCGGCCAGATCCCGCAGAACCACTATTGCCTGATCGAGGACATCCGCCTCGAGGGCAGCGATGCGCAGAAGCGCTTCTTCTTCGATCTCGTCCTGAAGGGCACACGCTACGGGAACGCGTTTTCCGAAGCCGGCGGCAAGAACGTGCTCGATATCCGGACGCGCGTGCATCGCGACGGCGACGCGTTCGTGCTGAACGGCCGCAAGTTCTATTCGACCGGCACGCTGTTCGCGCACTGGATTCCGGTACTCGCGCTCGACGAGTCGGACCAGGCCGTGCTCGCCTTCGTGCGGCAGGGTGCGCCGGGGCTGACCGTCGTGGATGACTGGAGCGGCTTCGGGCAGCGCACGACCGCGAGCGGCACGGTGATCGTCGAGAACGTGCGCGTGAGCCCGTTCGAAATCTTCCACACGCAGCGTTCGTACGATCGCCCGACCTTCGCGGGCCCGTTCGCGCAGATCACGACCGCCGCGATCGACCTCGGGATCGCGCGCGCCGCGCTGCAGGACACGATCGCGTTCGTGCAGCAGCATGCGCGCCCGTGGATCGACAGCGGCGTCGAGCGCGCGAGCGAGGACCCGCTGACGGTCGCGCAGATCGGCGACATCGCGTACCGCGTGCACGCGGCCGAAGCGCTGCTCGCGCGCTCGGGCCGCTTCGTCGACGCGGCGAAGCGCGAGCCGGGCGAGGAAACGGTCGCGCAGGCCGCGATCGCGGTGGGCGAGGCGAAGATCGCGACGACCGAGGTGGCGTTGCTTGCCGCGAGCAAGCTGTTCGAGCTCGGCGGCAGCAAGTCGACGCTGGCGAAATACAACTTCGACCGCCACTGGCGCAACGCGCGCGTGCATACGCTGCACGACCCGGTGCGCTGGAAGTATCACGCGATCGGCAACTACTACCTCAACGGCGTGAAGCCCGCGCGCCATTCCTGGAACTGACCGGCTCGCGCCGGCCGCCGTCACCACCCACACCATCACCACCACCACCGCCGCGGACGGCACGCACGCGGCGCCGCTTCATTCCTGACGAGGTCAATCGATGAGTCATCCAGCAAGCCCCGCGCAGGCACTGCCCGCGCAGCATGCCGCACCGCCGGCGGGCGGCCTGCGGCGCAACTACCTGAGCCTGCCCGAACTGATTGCGCAGTCGATCGGCCTCGTCGGCGTGTCCGGCGGGATCGGCGTGCTGATCCCCGCCGTGTTCGCGACGGCCGGCAACGGCACGTGGCTCGCGTACCTGTTCGCGATCGTCGCGCTGCTGTTTGCGTCGTGGAGCATCTCGGTGTTCGCGCGCGATTCGGCGTCGCCGGGGGCGCTGTATGCATACGTGTCGGCCGGCATCGGGCCGGTCTGGGGCGCGATCTGCGGCTGGTCGCTGCTGATTGCCTATGCGGTGGCCGCCGCGGGCATCCTGCAGGGGACGATCAACACGTTTCTCGTGCTGGGCCGCGAGACCGGGCTGCTCGGCGGCGCGACGCCGCTCGGCGCCGTGCTCGGGCTCACGGTCGTCACCGCGTTCGCCGCGTGGTACATCGCGTTTCGCGACATCCGGCTGTCCACGCGTTTCACGCTGTTCGTCGAACTCGCGACGCTGCTGCTGATCGCCGTCGTCGTGATCGGGACGATCGCGTTCGGCGGGCATCCGGTCGATCGCGCGCAACTGACGCTCGAAGGCGTGAAGCCGACCCAGCTGCAGCTCGGAATGGTGCTCGCGTTCTTCAGCTTCACGGGGTTCGAGAGTGCAACCGTGCTCGGCGCGGAAGCGCGCGACCCGTTCCGCGCGATTCCGCGCGCGGTGCTGATCAGCGTCGTCGGGCCGGCGATCCTGTTCGTGATCGGCGCGTACGGGATGGTGAGCGCGTTCCACGGGCAGACGCCGCCGCTCGACCGGGTCGACGGCCCGCTCGCGGTGCTCGCGCATCGGCTCGGCGCCGGCTGGGTCGGCGTGCTGATCGACGCAGGCGTGGCGTTGAGCTTCTTCGCGGCGTTCTTCTCGTCGATCAATGCGGCGGCGCGGATCGTCTATACGTTCGGGCGGCAGGGCGTGCTGCATGCGTCGACGGGCCACGCACACGAGCGCAATGCGACGCCGCACGTCGCGGTGGCGCTGATCGCGGTGCTGGCGCTGGTCACCGCGCTGGTATTCACCGCGCGCGGCACTGCGCTACTCGATTCGTATGGCTATCTCAGCTCGATTGCCACGTATGGCTGGCTGCTTACATACGTGCTGGTGGCGATCGGCGCGCCGCTCTATCTGCGCCGCCAGCGCCGGCTTCGCGCGCGGCATGTGGCGATCAGCGTCATTGCGGTCGTGCTGCTCGCGATTCCGCTGGCCGGCAGCGTGTATCCGGTGCCGGAGGGCGTGTATGCGTGGCTGCCTTATGTGTTCGTCGCGCTGCTGACGATCGGGCTCGGGTGGTTCCTGGTGCTGCGCGTCCGGTTTCCGGAGCGGTTGCGCGAGCTGGAGGCCGAGTTGCTGACGAAGTGACGGGGCGCGCCGTCGGACTTCGGCGCGCCGGTCGGCTGGACGGTGCTTATTCGGTCAAGTCGAAATCTTCTTCGCGGCCGTTCAGTATCGCGGTCAGTGTCCGCAGCCCGGCGTCGAGCTGGTCCATGGTCGGCGCGGCTAGTGCGAGCCTTACCGCGTTCGGTGCATGGCCGGACGAGACGGCAAACGTGGTCGACGGCGTCAGCCCGATGTCGCGCCTGGCCGCGGCCGCGACCAACGCCTGTGAGCGCCAGTGCGCCGGCAAGGTCAGCCACAGGTGGTAGCACTTGCCGTTGGTCCGGATATCGAAACCCGCGAGACGATCGATTGCCAGCGCCTGGCGCTCGCTCGCATCGATGCGCTTGAGTTGCGCGAGCTCGGCCACGGTGCCGTCGCGCATCAACCGCTGCGCGGCCGCGAATGCGAATCCCGAGGCGGTCCACCCGCCCGAGCGTACCGATGCCATGACGCTTTCGCGTAGCCGCGGCGGCGGCACGATGAATCCCAGGGTCATGCCGGGCGTGACCTTCTTGGACAGGCTGTCAATCACGATGCAGGCGTCCGGAGCGAGCGCGGCCAGTGGCGGTTCGTCGCCGAGGAAGCCGTACACGTTGTCCTCGATGACGGGAATGTCGAGCTTTTCGACCACGCGTAACAGTTCGGCGCGACGCGCGGTGCTCATCGTCATGCCCAGCGGGTTCTGGATGGCCGGCTGGATATAGATTGCCGACAGCCTGGCTTCACGGTGCGCCTTTTGCACTGCGTCGGGACGCACGCCGTCGTCGTCCATCGCCAGCGGTACCAGCGAGATGCCCAGTTTGGCGGCGATGCCCTTGATGAACGGGTAGGTCAGCGCTTCCACGCCGCAGCGCCCGCCTGTCGGAACGACCGCGGCCACGGCTGCGGCAATGCTTTGCCGCCCGTTGCCGGTAAACACGAGCTGATCCGGCGACGGCGACCATGCCGGTTGCGACAGATAGGCGGCAGCTACGCTTCTGATGGCCGCGGTGCCGATACTGGTGGCCTCGCGCAGCGCGGCATCGAGTTCCGCCGGTCGGTGCAATCCGCTCAGGCTTCGTGCAATCAACGCCGTTTGATCGGGGACGCTCGGATAGTTGAACTCGAGATCGATCCGTACGCCACGCGGCTCCCCGGGCGCCGCCGCCCCGCGCCGCGTCTCGCCCGACACGAAGGTGCCGCGGCCGACTTCACCTACCACCAGCCCGCGTCGCAACAGCTCCGTGTAGACCCGGCCCGCCGTCGATGCGGCGATTGCATGCTGGTCGGCGAAAAGACGCTGGGGAGGCAGGCGATCGCCGGGCGCCAGTGTGCCGTCGGCGATTTGCGTGGCAATCGCGTCGGCCAGTTGCAGGTACTCGGATTTGGACATGGATTGCACCGATAACAATGATTATTGCACCGAGGTCAATGTTTTCATTGCACTGAGATATGAGGCGGTGCATTCTGATTTCGTCGAGTCGATTGTACCGGGGCTGCAACGCTTGTACGACTCGGGCTGCAGGCAGTGCACCTGACCGGCGCACTGCATCGCCCCGGCATACCCATTGGAGAGGCAGTATGCATGGAACGCGTTCAACCCTGATCGCTCGCATGGCGGCGCCGCAGCTTCGAGCCGGCTCGCGGCAGCCCGCCGTGTGGCGTTCCGTGTCGGCGAGTCGGCCATGACGGCCGCACCGGTCGCGGTGGGGCTGCAACTGACGCTGACCACCATCCTGATCGCGTTCGCGGGCGTGTTCGTGATCGCGTTCATGCGCGGCGCGTTCGGCGGTGGATTCGCGATCATCGGCATACCGCTGCTGTCGCTCGTGATGGACCCGGTGACCGCCGGCGGTCTGCTCGCTCCGCTGTTCATCGCGATGGATCTGTTCGCGCTGCGGTACTGGAAGCCTTCGACGTGGTCGAAGCCGGATCTCTTTCTGCTGCTGCCCGGGCTGGTGATGGGTATCGGATGCGGCTATCTGGCATTTCGGTTTCTCGACCATCGGGCCATCGAACTCCTGATGGCGGCGGTCACGCTGATATTCGTCGGCCTGTGGGTGGCCGGCGGCGCGCAGCTGACGGTCCGTCCGCGTTCGCGACCGAAGGCCGTGACCGCCGGTCTCGCGTCGGGCGTTACGACGATGGTCGCGCATTCTGGCGGGCCGCCGCTCGCGATGTACCTGCTGCCGCTTGGTCTCAGCAAGGAGATGTACGCGGGAACGACGAGTCTTTTCTTTACCGTGGGCAACGCGCTCAAGGCGGTGCCGTGGATGCTGATCGTGCGGCCGACCATGAACGTCTGGGCATTGATGGCGGTCTGCCTGCTCGCCGTTCCGGCCGGCGTGGTATTGGGCTGGCGGCTGCACGGCAGGCTGGACCAGCGCCTGATCTATCGGATCTGCTACGGATTGCTGGCGGTGACCGCGCTGAAACTCTTCTGGGACGGCGTTTCCGGCTATCTCGCGTGAAGCGGGCGCACTGGCGCCCGTTCCCGGTGCGAAGTTCTTGCGAATGACAGGTAATCAGTAGTGCAGATGTCGTTCGTCCGACCAACAGGAGCGTGTATGTCGACTGATACTTCTTTGCGGACGCCGTCGCGGCGTCATTTCATGGGCGTAGCCGCGACCGCCGCGGTGGCAGGTTCATTGAGCCGCCTCACGTTTGCCGAAACCGAAACCGAAACGAGCAGGGCCGTCGTGGGCGTTGCCCGACCGGCCGGCGGCGACGCGTCCGCCGTGCGCCCGCTGCGGGTGCATGCGCCGGACGTGCAACTTGCCGAGCTGCGGCGGCGGATCAACGCAACGCGCTGGCCCGAACGGGAAGCGGTCGCCGACGCATCACAGGGCGTGCCTCTCGAGACGATGCAGAAACTCGCGCGCTATTGGGCGACCGACTACGACTGGCGCAAGGTCGAAGCGACGCTGAACGCACTTCCGCAGTTCGTCACCCGGATCGACGGGCTCGACATTCATTTCATCCACGTTCGCTCGAAACATCCGGATGCGTTGCCCGTCATCGTCACGCACGGATGGCCCGGCTCGATCATCGAGCAACTGAAGATCATCGGGCCGCTGACCGATCCGACGGCCCATGGCGGCACGGCATCGGACGCGTTCGACGTGGTGATTCCATCGTTGCCGGGCTACGGGTTCTCGGGCAAGCCCGCTGCGACCGGCTGGGATCCCGTGCGCATTGCGCGTGCGTGGATCGTCCTGATGAAACGCCTCGGATACCGGCGTTACGTGGCGCAGGGTGGCGACTGGGGTAATGCCGTGACCGAGCAGATGGCGCTGATCGCGCCGCCGGAGCTCGTCGCGATTCACACGAACATGCCGGCCACGGTGCCGGACGATATCGCGAAGGCACTCAAGTCCGGTGAGCCCGCGCCCGCCGGTTTGCCGCCGGACGAACGGCACGCGTACGAGCAGCTCGATCGTTTCTACAGGCACGGCCTCGGTTATGCGCAGGAAATGGCGAACCGCCCGCAGACGCTGTACGGCATCGAGGATTCACCGGTCGGACTCGCCGCATGGATGCTTGACCACGACGCGAGCGGCCTCGCGCTCATCGCACGCGTTTTCGATGGCCATACCGAGGGACTGACGCGCGACGACGTGCTCGACAACGTCACGCTCTACTGGCTGACCCGCACGGGCGTCTCGTCGGCGCGCCTGTACTGGGAGAGCAAGCTCGAATTCTTTGCGCCGAAGCATGTGACCATTCCGGTGGCCGTGAGCGTGTTTCCGGATGAAATTTACGCCGCGCCGAAGCGTTGGGCGCAGGCCGCATATCCGAAACTGATTCACTACAACCGGTTGCCCAGTGGCGGGCATTTCGCAGCCTGGGAGCAGCCGAATGCGCTGTCGGAAGAACTGCGTGCGAGCTTCCGGTCACTGCGCTGAACGCATTCGCCCGACCGTATGATTCGCGGATCACGCCACACCTGCCATCCTCGACGCATCGACCACCATCTGCACGCCGAGACCGCCGAGGATGAGCCCCATCGCCCAGCGCTGGGCGAGCAGCAGCGTCGGGCGCCCGTGCAGGAACTTCGCGATGCTGCTGGAACAGATCGCCACCGTCCCGTTCGCGCAGGCGAATGCGGCGATCAGCAGCGAACCGAGAAACAGCGACTGGCCCAGCACGCTGCCGTTCCGGTAGTCGATGAACTGCGGCAGCAACGAAATGAACAGCATCGCGAGCTTCGGGTTCAGCACGCTGGTCGTCGCGCCCATCGCGAGCAGCCGCAGCGGCCGCTCGCTGGGCAACGCCCGCACCTCGAACGGCGAGCGGCCGCCGGGCCTGACGGCCTGCCATGCCAGATACAACAGGTACGCCGCACCGACCATGGCCAGCCCGCTGCCCGCATAGGGCACGCTCATGAACAGCGTGGTGATGCCGAACGCCGCGCCGAACATGTAGAACAGGTACCCGATCATCACGCCACCGAGTGAAATGAGCCCCGCCGTGCGGCCCTGCGCGATCGAGCGCGACATCACGTAGACCATGTTCGGCCCGGGCGTGACCGCGAGCATGCCGCCGATGACGAGAAACCCGTAGAGCGATCCGGACGTATGCATGTCTGACGATTCCTGCAACGAGTGAGTGCTGACGGGAATCATTGTCCGATCGTGGAGGCGAACAGTAAAACGGGATAAACTGAATCGATTGATCAGTTTTTCTGAATACGATGAAAAAGCTCGACCTCGATGTGCTCGCGATGGTGGTGGCCGTCGCCGAATCCGGATCGTTCGCTCAGGGCGCGCAGGCCGTGCACCGGTCGCCGTCGGCGGTGAGCATGCAGATCAAGGCGCTCGAAGATGCGCTCGGCAAGCCGCTCTTCATCCGCGACACGCGCAACGTGACGCCGACCGGCGAAGGCACGATGCTTGCGGAATACGGCCGCCGGATGCTGGCGATGCGCGACGAGGCCTGGGCGTCGGTCGTGCGCCCGGAGATTCGCGGCCGCGTGACAATCGGCGTGCCCGACGACTACATTTCGTCGCTGCTGCCGCAGGTGCTCGGCAAGTTCGCCGCGATGCATCCGCGTGTGGAAGTGCGCGTGATCGGCCAGCCGAGCAGCGCGCTCGTGCCGATGCTGAAGGACAACACGGTCGACCTCGCGTGCCTCACGCGGATCAAGGGCGTGACCGGCGAGCTGATCCGGCTCGAACCGCTCGTGTGGGCCGGGTCGCCGAAACGCAACGTATGGGAGGAGCGGCCGCTGCCGGTGGCCTTTTTCACGCACGGCGGCAGCATGGCGCGCGATCAGGCGGTCAAGGCGCTGAACCGGCGGAAGATCCCGTACCGGATGTCCTATGAGAGTCCGAGCCACCTCGGCCTCCTCAGCATGGTGGAGGCCGGGCTCGCGGTCGCGCCGCTGGCGCGCTGCTGCATTCCCGATCATCTCGTGCAGCTGTCGGAAAGCCACGGGCTGCCGCCGCTGGGCGAACTCGAGGTCGTGCTCGCGCGCAGCGCGCAGTCCGCGCGCCCGCCGTGCGACTACCTGGCCGAGCAGATTCTCGGCGAATGGCGTACCTGAACGCGGGCAGTCCGCCGGCGGCCGTGTTTCAGCACGACTTCAGCAGCCATTCGCGGAACGCGACGAGCGACGGCAGCGTCTCGTTCCCCGGCGGATAGACGAGGTAGTAGCTGCGCTGGCTGGTGATCGCGTCGCCGATCGACACGAGTTCGTTGCGGCCCAGCTCGTCTTCCACCAGCACCTTCGGCACCAGCCCGATCCCCATCCCGGCCCGCACGGCCTGGATCAGGTGCGACGTCAGCTCGAAGCTCGGGCCGATGCGCATCTGCCGATGGTCGAGCCGATAGTGCGAAAACCACTCGGCCCACGCCTGCTGGTTGCTCGTCACGCCGAGCAGCGTCTGTTTCGCGGCCCACGCCGGCGAACGCGCGTCGGCCTTGCGGCGGCTGCCGGTGTCCGGCGGCGCGATCGCGATCAGGAACTCGTTGTACAACCGGTGCGCGTGCAGGCCCGGCCAGTCGCCCGTGCCGACGGTGATGGCCGCATCGAGGTCGTCGTTGAGGAAATCGATGGCGCCGATCCGCGAATGGAGGTGCACGGTCACGCCCGGATGCGCGGTGTAGAAGTCGTGCAGGTGCGGCAACAGCCATTTCGAGCCGAACGTCGGCAAGGTGGCGAGCCGCAGCGTGCCGGCGCCCGCCTGATGGGACATCGCTTGCAGCGTCGCGCCGCGGATGCGCCCCAGTGCGCCGCTCAGCTCGGCGAAGTAGCGGCGCCCGACCTCGGTCAGCTTCACGGAGCGGCCCTCGCGCCGGAACAGCGGCACGCCGAGTTGATCCTCGAGCGTCTGGACTTGCCGGCTGATCGCGCTCTGGCTCAGCGACAGCTCCTCGGCCGCGCGCGTGTAGCTTTCATGCCGCGCGGCGGCCTCGAACACGAGCAGCAGCGACATGGACGGGGTGAGGCGACGGTAATTCATGAGTTTTATGCAATATTCGCCGGGTGAGAATTCGTTTGTTCCTCACGGAAATTCCAAAGATACTGGAATTCCCGGTCGCGCGGAAACTTGCCAAAAAATCATGTTTCGAAGCGCGCGAACCGGCCGGCTCCACCCACACTGCGCTTTTGCCCCATGTCGATCGCCTCGTTGCCCCGTCCCGCCAGCCCGCCCGCGAATGCGTACCGTGACTTTCTCGCCGCGCTGCGGGCCGCCGGATTCGCCGGGGAGATCCGCGCGGACCATGCGAACCGGACGGTGCAGGCCACCGACAACTCGATCTACCAGCGCCTGCCGCAAGCGGTGATCTGCCCCGCGCATGCCGACGACGTCCAGCTGCTGGCACGGCTGCTCGCCGAGCCCGCGCATCGCGACGTCGCGGTGGCCGCGCGCGGCGGCGGCACGGGCACCAACGGGCAGTCGTTGACCGACGGCGTGGTCGTCGACCTGTCGCGGAACATGAACCGGATCCTCGAAATCGACGTCGAGCGCCGCTGGGTGCGCGTACAGGCGGGCGTCGTCAAGGATCAGCTCAATGCGGCGCTTAAGCCGCACGGGCTGTTTTTCGCGCCGGAACTGTCGACGTCGAACCGCGCGACCGTCGGCGGGATGATCAACACCGACGCGAGCGGGCAGGGCAGCTGCACGTACGGCAAGACGCGCGATCACGTGCTCGAGCTGGACTTCGTGCTGATGGGCGGCGAGCGGCTGCACAGCGACGCACTCGATGACGAAGAACTGGAGCGCCGCTGCGCGCGGCAGGACCGCATCGGCAAGGTCTACCGCACCGCGCGACGCATCAGCGACGACAAGGCCGCGCTGATCGAGGCGAAGTTTCCGAAGCTCAACCGCTGCCTGACCGGCTACGACCTCGCGCACCTGCGCGACCCCGACGGCCGCTTCAACCTGAACAGCGTGCTGTGCGGCGCCGAAGGTTCGCTCGGCTTCGTCGTCGAGGCGAAACTCAACGTGCTGCCGATCCCGAAGTATTCGGTGCTGGTCAACGTGCGCTACGCGGGCTTCATGGATGCGCTGCGCGACGCGCGCGCACTGCTCGCGCACGAGCCGCTGTCGATCGAGACGGTCGACTCGAAGGTGCTGATGCTCGCGATGAAGGACTTCGTGTGGAGCAGCGTCGCCGAGTATTTCCCGCAGGACGACGCGCGTCCGACGCTCGGCATCAACCTGATCGAATTCAGCGGCGACGACGCGGACGACGTCGACGCACGCGTGCGTTCGTTCGTCGACCATCTGCGCACCGATGCCAGCGTGGAGCGCCTGGGCCACACGCTCGCGGCCGGCGACGACGCGGTGAAGCGCGTGTATGCGATGCGCAAGCGCGCGGTCGGCCTGCTCGGCAACGTGCAGGGCGAGGCGCGCCCGCAGCCGTTCGTCGAGGACACCGCGGTGCCGCCCGAGAACCTCGCCGCGTACATCGCCGAATTCCGCGCGCTGCTCGACGGTCACGGGCTGCAGTACGGGATGTTCGGCCACGTCGACGCGGGCGTGCTGCACGTGCGCCCGGCGCTCGACATGAAGGACCCGAAGCAGGCGGCGCTGGTGCGGCCCGTGTCGGATGCGGTGGCCGAGCTCACGCAGCGCCACGGCGGCCTGCTGTGGGGCGAGCACGGCAAGGGCGTGCGCTCCGAATATGCGCCGGCGTTCTTCGGCGAGCTGTATCCGTCGCTGCAGCAGCTGAAGGCCGCGTTCGATCCGCACAACCAGTTCAACCCGGGCAAGATCGCGACGCCGCCGGATCACACGATGCGGCTGCTGAAGATCGACGAAGTGCCGACGCGCGGCGACCACGACCGGCAGATCGACGAGCGCGTGTGGCAGAGCTACGGCACGGCGATGCACTGCAACGGCAACGGCGCGTGCTACAACTTCGATCCGGACGACGCGATGTGCCCGTCGTGGAAGGCGACGCGCGAACGCGTGCAGTCGCCGAAGGGGCGTGCGTCGCTGATGCGCGAATGGCTGCGCCTGCAAGGGCAGGCCGGCGTCGACGTCGTCGCGGCGGCGCGCGCACGGCAGCCGTTCCTGCGCGGCCTGGCCGCGCGCTGGCGCAACAGCCGCGCGGCGCGCAACGGCGAGGCCGATTTCTCGCACGAGGTGTACGACGCAATGGCCGGCTGCCTCGCGTGCAAATCGTGCGCCGGGCAGTGCCCGGTCAAGGTCAACGTGCCCGAATTCCGCTCGCGGTTTCTCGAGCTGTATCACCAGCGCTACCTGCGGCCGGTGCGCGACTACCTGATCGGCTCGCTCGAATTCACGATGCCGTGGATGGCGCGCGTGCCCGCGCTGTACAACGGGCTGATGCGCGCCGGCTGGATGCGCACGCTGCTCGAGCGGCACGTCGGCATGGTCGACAGCCCGCTCCTGAGCCGCTTCGATCTCGCGGCCGTGATCCGCGAATGGCGCGTGAAGCTGGCCGACCCGCAGGCGCTCGCCGCGCTGAGCGACGCGCAGCGCGCGCGCAGCGTCGTCATCGTGCAGGACACGTTCACGCGCTATTTCGATACCGAGCAGCTTGCTACGCTGATCGAGCTGGCGGCGCGCACGGGTTTTCAGGTGTGGCTCGCGCCGCTCGCGCCGAACGGCAAGGCACTGCACGTGCAAGGCTTCTTGCGCGCGTTCGAGAAGGCGGCGATCCGCAATGCCGGGCAACTGGCGGCGCTGGCGCGGTCGGGCGTCGCGCTGGTCGGCCTCGATCCGGCGATGACGCTCACGTATCGGCAGGAATACCGGAAGGTGACGGGGCTCACCGATGTGCCGAAGGTTGCGCTGCCGCAGGAATGGCTGCTGCAGGCGCTGCCGGAAGGCGGCGCGGGCGGTGTGTCCGGTGCGTACCGGTTGCTGCCGCACTGTACCGAGAAAACCAATGCGCCCGACAGCGGCAAGCAATGGGAACAGGTGTTCGCGCGGCGCGGGCTGCGTTTGCAGGTTCAGGCGACCGGGTGTTGCGGGATGTCCGGTACGTATGGGCACGAGGCGCGCAACCAGCAGACGTCGAAGACGATCTATTCGCAGTCGTGGGCTGCGCACGTCGATGCGCCGGAGGATCAAGGCGAAGCGCTGGCGACCGGGTATTCATGTCGCAGCCAGGTGAAGCGCATGTCGTCGACGCAGCTGCGTCATCCGCTGCAGGCGCTGCTCGATCACGTTCGTGCGGCGGGGTGACGTTCGGGCGGCGCGCGCTGCGCTGCCCGTGTGACGACATCGCGCGCCGGGCGGCAATCTCCGTGCCGCTATCGACGCATGCGAAAGGGTCAGTCAGGAATCGGTTTTCGCGGCTTTCCGCGCACGCGGCTTGTCGGCTGCGGGAAACGCGCCGACACCGCGCGGCCGTTTCGGTTCGATCCGCATCTGCCGGATCACGCGCCGGAAGTCGATCTCGTGCGCGGCCAGCGCGCCGATCAGCTTCGCGATGACCGCGAGGTGGGAGGGCACCGTGCCCTTGCTCGAATAGTTCGTGATCGAGCTTTCGTTCATCCGGATCAGTCGGGCGAACTCGCGCGCAGTCAACTGCGCTTTTCTCAACTCCTGCTGAAATTCGGTATACGCCATTGCACACATGTTGCTTCGTCTCCGTGATTCAGAAATCGGCCCGCGCGGCGCCGGCGCCGACGGGTGGCGTTCCCGTCGTGCCGGCGCGCCGGCGGGTTACATCTTGACCTGGTCGAGGAAGGTCTTCTTGCCGGTCTTGTAGCCGTAGATCGAGATGATCCCGTGCGTCAGGTCGCCCTTCGCGTCGAACGTCGTCGTGCCGATCACGCCGTCGTACTTCGTCGCCGGCATCGCCGCGAGGATCTTCGCCGGATCCGTCGAGTTCGCGCGCTTCATCGCGTCGACGGCGATGTAGACCGCGTCATACGCGAACGGCGCATCGAACTTGATGCCCTGGTTGAAGCGCTTCTCGTACTTGGCGACGAACGCCGCGCCGCCCGGCATCTTCTCGAGCGCTGCGCCGGCTTGCGAGCACAGCACGTTGTCGGCTGCCGGGCCGGCCAGTTCGGCCAGCGAGTCGGTGCACACGCCGTCGCCGGACAGGATCTTCGCGCGCAGGCCGAGCTGCTTCGCCTGCTTCGCGAGCGGGCCGCCGGTGGCGTCCATGCCGCCGTACATGATCGCGTCGGGGTTCTCGCCCTTGACCTTCGTAAGAATCGCGCGGAAGTCGACCGCCTTGTCGTTGGTCGCGTCGTGCGACAGCACCTTCAGGCCGAGCGCTTTCGCCTTCTTCTCGAACTCGTTCGCGAGACCCTGGCCGTAAGCGGTCGAATCGTCGATCACCGCCACGCTCTTCACGCCCTTCGACTGCGCGTAGCTCGCGAGCGCCGGGCCTTGCTGCGCGTCGGTCGCGACGACGCGGTAGGTCGTCTTGAAGCCTTGCTGCGTGTAGGTCGGGTTCGTGGCCGACGGCGAGATCTGCACGATGCCGGCATCGCTGTAGATCTTCGACGCCGGGATCGACGTGCCCGAGTTCAGGTGGCCGATGACGGCGACGACCTTGTCGTCGACGAGCTTCTGCGCGACCTGCGTGGCCTGGCGCGGGTCGGCCGCGTCATCCTGCGCGTCGAGCTGCAGCGTGACCTTCTTGCCGCCGATCGTCAGCCCCTTCGCGTTGATTTCCTCGACCGCGAGGCGCGCGCCGTTCTCGTTGTCCTTGCCGAGGTGCGAGATACCGCCTGTCGTCGGTTCGACGCTGCCGATCTTCACGACCTGGTCGGCCATTGCGCTCGACGCGGCCGCGAACGCGGCGGCGGCCAGTGCGACGGTGATCAGGGGTTTGCAGCGCATGCCGACAGTGCTTCGTTCCATCTGCCATCTCCGAATTGAATGTCTTTCTAATGACGTCTCGATCGGCCGGCTGCGGGCCGGGGCGATCGGACGAGTCTCCATACCCATCATGGGCTTCGCTTGCATCGCGCCCGGCCGTGTGACGGGCCGCCCGGGCGAGCCGGAGGGCTATCGCCTGGCACCATGCAATTCGTATGAATATATCCGAAGCCGATTTTGCGCGCTGCGGCGAATCGCGCAAAGGGGCCAGCACGGCACGGTTTGCGCCCGGATTTCGAGGGTTCCGGATGCCGGAAATCGTGCGCCGCAGCGGACCACAGGCTGCAGTTCGCTGTCGATGGCCTTACGTCCGCATCCATTATTCGGCCGGTCGCCGGGGTGAAGCCATGCACACTGATGCGCGGTCAGTCGGGAACTGTTCGGTCGATTTGTCTGCACAGTTTGGACACCCGCAATCGCGCAGCCGGGTTCATGGAAAAGCTTCATCGAGTTCGATAACCGTCACATGCAACTAACGGTCAAGCCCGGCAGCGCCGACGAATTGGCGCAGGTCGACAGCCGGTACAATGCATTCGGCTTTGCACATGCCGGGGCTCGCCTGGACCGGCACGCTTCCGGATCGTCGGGCAGGTAACGTCATCCGATGCGACCGCGATCCTGCGAACGCCCGCGCAATGCGACGAAGATCACGCCTGCAATCGCCAGCAGGCCGCCGCACACCGTCTCGATGCCCGGCCGTTCGCCCGTCAGCACCATCGACAGGGCTGTCGCAACCGCCGGCGTCAGATAGAGAAAGTTGGCGGCGCGCGCCGCACCGAAGTAGCCTAGTGCGAAGGTCCAGGTCGCGTAACCCAGCGCAGCGGGAAATACGCCGAGGATCAATACCGCCAGCGTCGTGTCGTGCGACGCGCCGTCGAGCGAGCCGAGCGCGCCGGGCAACCAGGGCGTGAGCAGCAATGCGCCGGCCAGCAGCGTGTACGCGGCGCAGGGCAGTGCGCCGTACACGGGAATCAGCCGCCGCTGCAACACGAAATAGCTGGCCGAACACAGGGCCGCGCCGAGAATCAGCGTGCTCCCCGAGCCGAGGACAAGTCCGCCCGGCTGCCCATGCGCAATCACGCCGATGCCGGCCAGGCTGACCAGCGAACCGAGCCATCCCCACCGATTGAATCGTTCGCCGAGGAACACCGCGGCAAGCAGTGCGGTGAAGATCGGCAGCGTGTTCACGATGAAACTCGCCGCGCCGGCCAACACGGTTTGCTCGCCGGTATTGAGCAGTGCGTTATAGAGCGCGATGCAGAGGAAACCGCAGGCCAGGAAGCGCAACGCGTCGCGTTTCGCGGGCCTCGGAGGCCGTCGCCACGCAAGCCACGCGATCACGAGCAACGCGGCGGTAGCAAAGCGCGCCGCCGCGAGTTGCAGGGGCGCCAGGCCGTGCAGGCCGATCCGGATGAACGGGAATGCGGAAGCCCACGACACGATCGTGAACGCGACCGCGCCTGCCGCGACAAGCGGTTGTCGCGCGCCGCGCGACGACGGTGAGGAAAGGGTATTCATGCGGCAATGGTGCGATGTGGCGAGATGTTAAGCTAGCGCACAGATCAACATCCGGATATGACTATGGCTCACAGCTCGGTTCGGCGGCGAGCCGATAGTCCGGCGCGAGCGCGTCAGGTTATGGATGCGCTGCCGGATGCAGCGTCGGCGCCTGGCCCGCGGCCGCCGCTCGCCAGCCTGGAGACCGTGTGTACGGTTGCGCGTCAGGGCTCGTTCCTGGCGGCCGCCGACGTCTCCGGCGTGACGCACGGCGCGATCAGCCGGCGGGTGGCCGCCGTGGAAAACTGGCTGGGCATGGCGCTGTTCGAACGTCATGCACGCGGCGTGCGGCTGACGCCGGACGGGCAGCGCTTCGTCGGCCGGATCGAACAGGCGTTCGCGATCATCGACAGCGCGGCCGACCAGTGGCGCTCGCCGCGTACGCCGCGGCTGGTCAGGATGAGCGTGGTGCCGGCCTTCGCGCAGCTGTGGCTGTTCGAGCGGCAGCATGCGCTCGAGAGCGAGGCACCCGCGTTGCGCATCGAGCTCGGCATCGATGTTCGCAACGTCGATATCGCCGGCGGTGAAGCGGATCTGTCGATCCGGTACGGGCGCGGCAACTGGCGTCAGCTCGAAACCCGCGCGTTCATGCCGGAGCGGCTTTATCCGGTCGCGCATCCGCGGCTCGCCGCGCAACTGGCAAAGGTGCGCCGCCGGCGCGGCGACGCCGCGCTGCTCGAGATGCCGCTGCTGCACGATTCCGACGTGACGGGATGGCGCACCTGGTTCGAGGCGCTGGGCATTCCGTTCAAGCCGCGGGCGCAGGATCGCCGTTTCGAGGATTACAACCTGGTGCTGGCGGCAGCCGAAGCGGGGCTCGGCGTGGCGCTGGCGCGGACGCCGCTCGCGGACGCGTATCTGAAGCGCAGCGCGCTCGTTCGGGTGAGCCGCCATGAGGTCGATTCGCAGCTCCGGTATCACTTCGTGCACGCGAAGGGGGAGAATCGGCCGGAGGTGCTCGCGTTGATGGAGCGGATGCGGGCGGCGTTGGGGGAATGGCGTTAGGTTGTGGGGGCGTCGGGGCCTGCTTCGGCAGCGCGCTCGGGGCCGGTGCGTGCGGTCATACAGATGGGCCGCGGGATCGTCGACAATGCGACCGCGGAAAACGATGAGGTTGGAGAGATGAACGTAAATCGAGGCATTTTGCAGCCGTTCGGATGCACAGGAGGTACACGATGAACAGACCAGACAAGTCGTCGAAAGCGCGTGCTGCGCTCGATCAGTTGTTCTCGGGCATTGCGCCCGCGGACGCGAAGAGCGCGTCACGCCCGGGCAATCCGTTCGATGCGGCGGGCGACGAAGTGCGCGCCGACGCCAGCGGCCGGGTTGAAGTGACGCTGTCGACCAGAATCCAGTTGCGCGGCTATCCGGGTGCGGATGCGTTCATGAAGCGCATGGCCGAAGCGTGGGGCCTCGAGTGGGGGACGTATGACAGCGTTCAGGCCATCGCGAAGCTGCCTGCCGGATGGCGCTCGCGCCGGCTTCCGGAAGTCACGCAGATCGTCGACGGACACGATGTGCTGCGCGCGGAGAGCAGCCTGCAGGGCGGCGAGATGTCGTATCTGAAAGTGAACCCGCGGTACTACATCGATGCACGCAAGGGGTTCGGCTGGGGAAAGTCGTCGAAGGCGTCCGACGATCCGGATCTCGATGGCCCCGACTGGAACTGCTTCGTGATCGATCGGGAAAAGTCCATCGAAGTGCACGAATTGACGACCTCGTCGTTGAAGGCCGATATGGACAATGCCCGCGCGACGTTGGTGAAATGGCTCGACGAGAACTATCCCAAACATCGCGATCCGTTTGCGTACTGGACGGACTGCGAAGGGGCGTCGTAACGTTGCGTGGTCGCCCGGTTCGGTTTCGCGGGCATACGTTGCCCGATCATGATCGCAGCGGATGGGCCGCACTTCGCTTCGATTCACGGGCCGGTCGCCATGGGGGCGCCAATTGAAACGAACCAGTCCCGTCCCGATTCTCTGGTCAGCGTTTGGCGCGGCGGTCGGGTCGACCGTCATCGAGCTGCTGCTCTGGTCGATCGCCGGCGATGACGCCATCCGGAACCTGTTTCGCGACGCGCGCCTGACGGCAGCCATCGTGATGGGGCGCAGCGTGCTCGGCCCGTCCGCCGGCTTCGATCCGATCGTCATGGGTGTCGCGACACTCGTGCATGCCGCGCTCTCGCTTGTCTATGCGGCCGTGCTGGCGAAGGTGGTCCGGAACATGTCGCCCGGGGCCGCGCTTCTCGCAGGCGGCGCGTTCGGCCTCATCCTGTACGGCGTCAACCTGCACGCCTTCACGGCGATCTTCCCGTGGTTCATCCCGGTTCGCGGCGCGATCACGCTGCTGGCCCATCTGGTATTCGGGGTCACCGCAGCGGCTGTCTACCACGTCGTCGAACGCCCGGTCAGACGCTGACCGCGGCAACGATTGCCGACGGTTCCCGCTTCCGTCATTCGCATCCTGACCCCTGGAATAACCGGGCGGGCTGCTTCGTTTAGCCGACAGGGGACCCGATACGAAGCGGCGTGCCGTTACCGCCGCGCGACGAATCTTGCGCAAGCAAATCGATGTGCCGGACGCCGCCAGTGGCGCCAAAGGTGAAATGGTCGGGGGCAACAATGCAGGAGCCGATCATGTACAACATGTTTCGATTCGGGATAGGCATCGTCTGTCTTTGCCTTTCCGCGCCTGTCCTTGCGCAAATGGATGACGAATTGCCGGACTACGGCACCAACTGCCGCGCGGTCGTCGCGCAAGCGAACATCGACGGTACGGAGCAGCAAATCGTGGGGCGGGCTTGCCTGCAAAGCGATGGCACATGGCGGATCGTGCAAAGTGACGACGGCAGCGTGCGGTGGTACCCGGCGGCGGCCTATCCGTATCCCGACCCGTGGTATTGGGGGCCGCCGCTTTTCATCGGCGCGGGCGTGAGCTTCATCTTCGTCGATCGTTTCCATCGTTTCCACCACTTCGATCACTTCAATCGGATGGATCATCGTCACTTCGGCATGCCGGTGGGGTCGGGCTTTCACCGTGGTCCGTTCATCGGCGGCGGGGGCCACGGGTTCGGCGGCATGCATCAATTCGGTGGCATGAACGGGGGTGGCGGAATGCGGCGGCATTAGGCCGGTGTTTCGACGTACGGTAACCGCGTTGCCCGGTTCGAACGCCAGGTCGATCCGAACGCCTCGAGCGGGAACGCGACAGCGTAAATGGCGCAGGCGCGCACCACGGTGCGCGCCTGCGCCGTTCTCGCGATGCGACTTCGCGATCAGAACTTGTGGCGAATCCCGACGATCGCGAGTTCCTGCGTATCGGTGCCGGAGTTCACGCCGTACGAACCGACCGACGCGGCGGCCTTCACGGTCGCACCGCTCGCGTTGAGCGTGTTGCCGCTCGCCTTCTGATAGCCGAACAGCGCATACAGGTCGGTGCGCTTCGACAGCGCGTAGTCCGCGCCGAGGTTGACCTGGTTGTAGTGCGCGGAAGCCGGGCCCGTCAGCGACGTGTAGTTGTAGCCGACGCCCGCGCGCAGCGCCGGCGAGAACTGCCAGTTGAAGAACGCCGAGCCGTTGTTGAACTTCGCGTTCTGGCTGAACGCCGACAGCGTGTCCGCGCCGTACTGCGTGTTCGAATACGCGAGGCCGAAGGTCGCCGGCCCGGCCACGTACTGTCCGGCCACGCGCACGATCTGGATCGACTTCGCGCTCGAGAAGCCCTGATTGATCACGGTGTTGAACAGCGTGTCCGAACTGCTCGACCACGTGCGCACGCCATTGGCGACCGTCGAGCCGCCGTTCGCGTAGAAGAAGCCGGCGCCGAGCGACAGCGGGCCGTTCGCGTAGCTCGCGCCGAAGCTGTACGTGCGGCCGTTGCCGGTGGCGCCCGCGACGCCGCCGAAGCCGTACAGCGCCGCGAACTGGAAGCCCGAGATCAGCGGGCTCGTGTATTTCACCGAGTTGCTGACGCGCAGGCTGTTGTCGTAGTTGTCGAGGTCGCCCGGCGTCGAGAATACGCCGCCGAAGTAGTTGTCCTGCGTGAGGCCCTGCACGAGATCGACGACCGGATCGTACTGGCGGCCGAGCGTCACGGTGCCGTACGTGCTGCTCGCGAGGCCGACGACGGCCTTGCGGCCGAACTCGCGCTGGCCCTGGCCGAGCGCGCCGGTGCCGATGTTGAAGCCGTTCTCGAGCTGGAACAGCGCGGACAGGCCGCTGCCGAGATCCTCGATGCCGCGCAGCCCCCAGCGGCTGCCGGACAGGTTGCCGCTGCTGAACTTGACGAGGCTCGACGCGTTGCCGCCGCTCGCGTTCTGCGCGTTGTGCACGTAGGCGATGCCCGCGTCGGCGATGCCGTACAGCGTGACGCTGCTTTGCGCGTGCGCGCCGGCGGCGCAGAGCGCGGCCGGCAGCGCGAGCAGTGAAAATGAGCGGATTCGTTGCATGGTCGGATTCCCCCGTTGGTCGATTTGTCTGACGATTCGGTGAACGATACGGACGGCGCATCGTCAAGGGAACCAACAAATTTTCGAATCGTTATGAGGCGGCGCGAAGATGGATGCGCACGCAACGAGCCGGTGCCCGGCGCGTGGGGAACCTACGCGTCGTGCCGCCGCGACGCGTTTCTCAGCACGAGCGTCATCAATTGCCTGCGCGACTCGACGCCGAGCTTCGCGAATGCGCGTTTCGCATACGTGTCGATGGTGGACGTCTTGAGCCCCATCGCCTGCGCGATCGCGGCCGACGTCATGCCCTGGATGAACGATGCGCACACATGCATCTCGCGTGCGGTCAGCCGTTCCTGCCATTCCGGCAGCCATTGCGCGACGAGATCGAGATCGAGTTCGTCGCGTTGTCCGTCGTCGGCCGGGATCGCGCCGAGCAGGCGCTTGTGCGCGGACGCCATCGGCAGCACGACCTGCGAAAGCTGTTTCAGCAGGCTCAGCTCCTTCAGCGAAAACGGCGGCAGCCGCCGCGAACGCGCGATCGAGATCGAGTAGCGCGTGCCGCCCGTCACGCCCGCGACCACGCATTCGTCGTGAATGTCGCCGGCATCGAAGAACAGATGACGGAGCTCGCTCGCGACGCGCTGGGACGATACCTGCAGCAACTGCACGTCGCTGTCGGTTTCGATCGCCGCGTACGTGGCGTCGTCGCTCGCGTAGCTGCGGTAGTAGTGGCGCATCACCTGCGCGACCAGCTCGGGCTCGCGGCCGAAGCTGCCGATCCAGCCGACGCTGCGCCGGCCCGACGACGCGCTGCGCTCGTAGTCGAGATGCACGGCGTCGAAGTCGACGTAGCGCACGAGCGTGTCGTAGACGGCGCGCATGAACTGCGACGTCCCGACGGCTTGCGCGATGTCGCCGAGCGTTTCCGTCACGAATGCGACGTGGCTCAGCGGGAGGTCGGGGGCGGGAAGCGCAGCGCTCATGGCGTGGTGTTTCGAAGATTTCAGGTGGCGCTACAGGTATCACGAATATTTTCGACTGCCTACGCGGGAATCTACCCAAACGGCCCCGATCGACGTCGACGTTTGTCCCGGTTTTCGGGACTGACGCTGCGGGCCGCGATCTCTACATTGACCCTTGTGCTGAACACCGCTCGACGGCGTTGACGCGAGTCCGGACCGGACCGGGCGCAACGGCCGATCCCCATCACAAGGAGAATCCCCATGCGTATCCGTATCCGCCGTCGTCCGGCCTTCCGCGCTGCGCTCGCCACCTCGGCGGGGCTCGCCCTCGCGGCCAGCCTGTCCGCCCACGCTGGCGAGTCCAACCTGAACGTGTACAACTGGTCGGAGTACGTCGCGAAGGATACGGTGCCCAACTTCGAGAAGCAGACGGGCATCAAGGTCCGCTACGACAGCTACGACAGCGACGATACGCTGCAGACCAAGCTGCTCGCGGGCAGCTCGGGCTACGACATCGTCGTGCCGACATCGAACTATCTCGCGCAGCAGATCCAGGCCGGCGTGTACCAGAAGCTCGACAAGTCGAAGCTGCCGAATCTCGCGAACCTCGACCCGGCGCTGATGAAGATGATGGCGAAGGCCGACCCGGGCAACCAGTACGGCGTGCCGTGGGCGTGGGGCACGACGGGCCTCGGCTACAACGTCGAGGCGGTCCGCAAGCGGCTCGGCGATACCGCGCCGACCGACAGTTGGGCGTTGCTGTTCGACCCGGCGAACGCGGCGAAGCTGAAAGGCTGCGGCATCTCGCTGCTCGATGCGCCGGACGCCGCGTTCGCGGCGGCGCTGCAGTACATGGGCAAGGATCCGGAGAGCAAGAACCCGGCCGACTACCAGGCGGCCTACGACGTGCTGAAGAAGATCCGCCCGTACGTGACGCAGTTCAGCTCGGCCGGCTATGCGGACGATCTCGCGAACAACGACGTGTGCGTCGTGCTCGGCTGGTCGGGCGACGTCAGCATCGCGCGGCGGCGCACGCAGGACGCGAAGCGCTCGTACGAAATCCGCTATGTGAATCCGAAGGAAGGCGGCCTGCTGTGGTTCGACGTGATGGCGATCCCGAAGGATGCGCCGCACCCGGAAGCCGCGCTGAAGTGGATCAACTATATCGAGGACCCGAAGACCAACGCGGCGATCACGAACGAGATCTTCTATCCGAGCGCGAACAAGGCCGCGCGCGCGTTCGTGACGCCGGCGATCGCACAGGATTCGAACGTCTACCTGCCTGACGGCACGCTCGCGAAGACGTCGCTCGCGATGCCGCGAAGCGCCGACATCGCGCGGATGCAGAACCGTCTGTGGCTGCAGCTGAAGTCGGGCGGTTGAGGGCGACGACGATGATCCAACTCCCCCCGGATGCGCCGGCCGTGGCCGGCGCGCGCCACGACGCGTTCGTGCGCATCGAAAACGTCGTGAAGAAATTCGGCGACAGCACGGCCGTCGACAACGTGAACCTGGCGATCGCGAAAAACGAATTGTTCGCACTGCTCGGCAGCTCGGGCTGCGGCAAGTCGACGTTGTTGCGCATGCTCGCCGGGCTGGAAACGGCCACCTCCGGCAAGATCTTCGTCGACGGCGAGGACCTTGCGTCGCTGCCGCCGTACCGCCGCCCGGTGAACATGATGTTCCAGTCGTATGCGCTGTTCCCGCACATGACGGTCGAATCGAACGTCGCGTTCGGCCTGAAGCAGGAAGGCACGCCGAAGAGCGAGATCAAGGAACGCGTGGCCGACGCGCTCGCGCTCGTGCAGATGAGCAAGTACGCGAAGCGCAAGCCGCATCAGCTCTCCGGCGGCCAGCAGCAGCGCGTCGCGCTGGCGCGCTCGCTGGTCAAGCGCCCGAAGCTGCTGCTGCTCGACGAGCCGATGTCCGCGCTCGACAAGAAGATCCGCCAGAAGACCCAGCTCGAACTCGTGAACATCATCGAGAAGGTCGACGTGACCTGCGTGATGGTCACGCACGACCAGGAAGAGGCGATGACGATGGCGAGCCGCCTCGCGGTGATGAGCGAAGGCAAGATCGTGCAGATCGGTTCGCCCGGCGAAGTGTACGAATTCCCGAACAGCCGCTTCTCGGCCGAATTCATCGGTTCGACCAACCTGTTCGAAGGGCGTGTCGTCGAAGATGAGCCCGACCATATCTTCGTCGAAAGCGACGACCTCGAAGCGCGCATGTACGTGAGCCACGGCGTGACGGGCCCGCTCGGGATGCCGGTCGGCATCTCGGTGCGCCCGGAACGCGTGCACGTGTCGCGCGAGAAACCGGGCTCGAAACACAACTGGGCGCGCGGCGTCGTCACCGACATCGCGTACATGGGCAGCTACTCGCTGTACCACGTGCGCCTGCCGAGCGGCAAGACGGTCGTGTCGAACCTGTCGAGCTCGCACCTGATGAACGACAACGCGCCGGCGTGGAACGACGACGTATTCGTGTCGTGGTCGCCGGCCAGCGGCGTCGTGCTGACGCAGTGAGGACGACACGATGAGAACCTCCGCTTCCACTCCGTCCGCGCCAGTATCGACCGGCGCCGCGAGCACCGGCGCCGGCCGGTCCCGCCCGGGCCGCTTCACCGCGCTGTCGCGCTTCCTGCCGTCGGGCCGCAGCGTCGCGATCGGCGTGCCGTTCCTGTGGCTCGCGGTCTTCTTCGCGCTGCCGTTCGTGCTGGTGCTGAAGATCAGCTTCGCCGACCAGATGCTCGGTATTCCGCCATACACCGCGCTCGCGCGGCTGGAGGCCGGCTCGGTGCAGTTCGTGCTGTCGCTGAAGCATTACGCGCTGCTGCTGCAGGACGACCTGTACCTGAAAACCTATGTCAGCTCGCTGAAGATGGCCGCCGCGTCGACGCTGATGTGCCTGCTGGCCGGCTATCCGATCGCGTATTGCATCGCGCGCTCGGCGCCGGCCCGCCGCAACCTGTTGATGATGGCCGTGATGCTGCCGTTCTGGACGTCGTTCCTGATTCGCGTGTATGCGTGGGTCGGGATCATGAAGGACGACGGGCTGCTGAATCACGTGCTGGCGGCGCTCGGCGTGATCGCGACGCCGCTGCGCCTGTATCACAGCGACGCGGGCGTCTACATCGGCATGGTCTATTCGTACCTGCCGTTCATGGTGATGCCGCTGTACGCGCACCTCGTGAAGATGGACCTCACGCTGCTGGAGGCCGCCAACGATCTCGGCGCAACGCCGTGGTCCGCGTTCTGGCGCATCACGCTGCCGCTGTCGAAGAACGGGATCGTCGCGGGCAGCCTGCTGGTGTTTATCCCGGCAGTGGGCGAGTACGTGATTCCCGAACTGCTCGGCGGCGCGAACACGCTGATGCTCGGGCGCGTGATGTGGGACGAGTTCTTCAACAACATGGACTGGCCGATGGCCTCCGCCGTGACGGTGACGATGGTGCTGCTGCTGCTCGTGCCGATGGCGCTGCTCCATTACAGCCAGACCGAAGCGGAGGCGCAGAAATGACGCGCGCGAATCGCATCCTGTCCGCGTGCGTGCTGGGCGCGGGCTTCCTGTTCCTGTACGTGCCGATCGTCAGTCTCGTCGTTTATTCGTTCAACGAGTCGAAGCTCGTGACGGTGTGGTCGGGTTTCTCGCTGAAGTGGTACGGCGCATTGCTGCACGACGGCGAACTGCTCGCGGCCGCGTGGCTGTCGCTGAAGATCGCGCTGCTGACGGCGACCGCGTCGGTCGCGATCGGCACGTGGGCCGGCTTCGTGCTGGCCCGCATGGGGCGCTTTCGCGGCTTCACGCTCTATGCCGCGATGATCAACGCGCCGCTGGTGATTCCGGAAGTGATCCAGGGCATCTCGCTGCTGCTGCTGTTCGTCGCGATGCAGCAGACGTTCGGCTGGCCGGCCGGGCGCGGCTGGCTGACGATCTGGATCGGCCACGTGATGCTGTGCCTGTCGTTCGTCGCGGTGATCGTGCAGTCGCGTGTGAAGGAGCTCGACCGCTCGATCGAGGAAGCCGCGCTCGACCTCGGCGCGAAGCCGTGGAAAGTGTTCTTCGTGATCACGCTGCCGCTGATCGCGCAGGCGCTGGTGTCCGGCTGGCTGCTCGCGTTCACCGTGTCGATCGACGACGTGATCCTGTCCGCGTTCCTGTCGGGCCCCGGTTCGACGACGCTGCCGCTCGTCGTGTTCTCGCGCGTGCGGCTCGGTCTCAATCCGGAAATGAATGCGCTCGCAACGGTGTTCATCACGGTCGTGACGATCGGCGTCGTCGTCGTGAACCGCGCAATGCTGGCCCGCGAGCGACGGCAGGCACGCGATGCGCGTGCGTGGCACGCGGCGTCCGTGCCGGATGCGCCTGCCCCGCCTTCCACTTTGCCGCCCGCGCGCCCGTCGGCCGCACACCCTCGGCACACCCCCGCACCGCATCCTGTGAAGTGAAGAACGACAAGGAGACTTTCCATGAAGAAGAAGTATCTGTGCGCGCTGATCGCCGGTGCGCTGCCGGGGCTCGCCGTCGCGAATTCGAGCGCCGACCGGATCAGGGCGCTGCAGCAGCAACTCGCCGTGCTGCAGCGGCAGATGAGCGCGATGCAAGCGCAACTCGCCGCGAAGCCGGCTGCATCCAACGCGGCGCCCGTAACGAACGGCGCGGCCACGGCCGACACGTCGGCGCCCGGCTACGGGCAGGCGCCGGCCGTGCTGACCAACGACGACGTGACGGAAATCCGCCAGCAGGTCGCGAACCAGCAACTGAAGGTCGATTCGCTGACCGATGCCGCGCGCACGGGCCCGATCGCGGGGCTGTCGGTGACCGGCTACCTCGACCCGACTTACGTATACAACCGCGGTGCCGGCACGTCGTCGTTCCAGTTCGCGAACCATGAGAATGCATACACGTACTACAACAGCACGTTCGGCGACGTATTCCTCGACATCAAGAAGACGTTCGGCGTCGGCCCGACCGCGCCATCCGCGGAAATCACGCTGATGCCGAACCGGGGCGCGGGCCTGTCGATGATGACGGGCAGCGGCGCGAGCGGGCTCGACATCGTGAACACGGCGGTCGTCACGGTGCCGCTGTCGGGCACGACGGCGTTCGTCGGCGGGCTCGTGCTCGGCTTCGGCGGCTACGAGTACCAGCAGTCGAGCCAGATGCTCACGCTCACGCACAACCTGCTGTACGACTTCTCCGATCCGGGCTCGTCGATCGGCGCGGGCATCAACTACCAGAGCGCGGACGGCCACTGGGCGTGGAAGTTCTTCGTCGGCAACGAGCAGTTCCGCAGCGCGGGCGCGGTCACGCAGACGGGCGTCAACGCGCTCGGCGACCCGATCACGACGAGCAACAAGGTGCCGACCTTCACCGCGCGCGTCGACTACCTGCGCGGCAGCGCGCTCGATATCGGCGGCTCGATCAACATCGGCCGCCAGACACTGCCGAGCGCGATCGATCCGGCGACCGGCAACGTGCGCTACGGCGTCGGCGGCAACGCACCGAGCGCGTACGGCGCGTTCTTCTTCGGCGAAGCCGACGCGACCTACACGCTCGCGGACGCGCAGTACAACGCGGAGATCGACTACGGCCAGCAGCAGCACGGCGCGTTCAACGGCGGGCTCGCGCAGTGGTTCGGGCTGTCGCTGCTCGCGCACCGCAAGTTCAATGCGCCGGTGGTCGGCCGGATGGGTGCGACGCTGCGCTACGACCTGCTCGTGAACCGGAAGAACGGCGGCGGCGGTTCGTCGATCGGCCTGAACGGCAACGGGATGGATCCGAACAACGGCTTCGGCATCGATGCGGACTGCCTCGCGCTGTCGAAGGCGAACGGCGGCGTCGGCTTCGAGTGCAAGGGCGCGACGCGTCAGGCCGCCGCGTTCGACCTGCTGTTCTATCCGACCCAGCAGGTGACGGTGAAGGTCGAATACCGGCACGACTGGGCGAGCAACAAGGTCTTCCTGCGTCACGACGGATCGTATGCGAAGTCGAACGACCTGCTCGCGACCCAACTCATCTACGCATTCTGACGCGACGCCGTTCGCGAGTCTCATTCATGCTCAAGTTCAAAAACCAGCAACATGTTCAGTCGTACTATGCAGCGACGGTCAACAACCGGGTGCGCCATCCGCGGCTCGACGGCGCCGTGACCGCCGACGTCTGCGTGATCGGCGGCGGGCTCACCGGCCTGTCCGCGGCGCTCGATCTCGCCGAGCGCGGCCATTCGGTCGTGCTCGTCGAGGCGTCGAAGATCGGCTGGGGCGCGAGCGGCCGCAACGGCGGCCAGTTGATTGCCGGGTACGCGTGCGACATCGATACGTTCTCGGCGTACCTGCCGGACGACGACGTACGGCGCGTGTGGGCGATGGGGCTGGAGTCGGTCGATATCGTCAGGCAGCGGGTCGAGCGGTACGGCATCGATTGCGACCTGACGTTCGGCTACCTGACCGCCGCGAACAAGCCGCGCCATCTCGACGGGCTGCGCAAGTGGCGCGATACCGCGGCGAGCCGCTTCGGCTATCGCGGCTACGAGATCGTCGAACGTGCCGACATGCAGCACTTCGTCGCATCGGACCGTTATGTCGGCGGCCTGCGTCACGACGGCAGCGGCCACCTGCATCCGCTGAACTACACGCTCGGCCTCGCGCGGGCGGCACGCGAGGCCGGCGTGACGATCCACGAGGACACGCCCGCGCTTGCGCTCGATCGCGCCGCGCCGCACCACCGCGTCAGGTGCGCGAGCGGGCATGTGGACGCCCGCCATGTCGTGCTGGCGGGCAATGCGTACCTCGGGCAGCTTGCGCCGGCGCTCGCGCGCAAGATCATTCCGGTGGCGACCTACCTGATCGCGACGGAGCCGCTCGGCGACACGCGCGCGGCCGGGACGATGCCGGCCGACGCGGCGGTCTGCGACAGCAATTCGGCGCTCGACTATTTCCGGCTGACGCGCGACCGCCGGCTGCTGTGGGGCGGCAAGGCCAGCAGCTCGACCAACACGCCGCGCGACCTCGCAGCCGCGATGCGGCGCGACATGCTGAAGACGTTTCCGCAGCTTGCCGACGTGCGGGTCGACTACGCGTGGGGCGGCTTGATCGACGCGACGATGAATCGCGCGCCGCATTTCGGCCGGCTCGAGCCGACCGTGTATTTCGCGCAGGGCTTCTCCGGGCATGGCGTCAACGTGACCGGCCTCGCGGGGCGGCTGATCGCGGAAGCGATCGACACGCAGGCCGCGCGCTTCGACCTGTTCGGCCGGATTCGCCATCGCGACTTCCCGGGCGGACGCCTGCTGCGCACGCCGATGCTGGCGCTCGCGATGGCGTGGCACCGGACGATGGACCTGCTCTGACCCGTGCGGGCCGGCTCGCACGGCCGCGCGGCACCGAAACGTTTCGAACCACTCATGCCCTGGAGGCACACATGACCAACATCACGAATCTCGTCGACCTGATGCGGGCGCCGGCGAAGCTCACGCAGAGCCGCGTGCCGAGCGGACTTCTGCTCGACGGCAACCCGATGCAGACGCTGTCGCATCACTACATCAGCCCATGCGGGCAGTTCAGTTGCGGGATCTGGGAATGCACGCCGGGCCGCTGGACGATCGAGTACGACGAGTCGGAGTATTGCGAGATGCTGAGCGGTGTCGCGATCGTGCGCGATGCGGACGACCGCGAACGCGTGCTGCGCGCCGGCGACCGGTTCGTGATCCCGCCGGGTTTTCGCGGCACGTGGGAAGTCGTCGAAACGTGCCGCAAGATCTATGCGTCGCACTCACCGCAGGCAGGGCCGTTGAGCGCGTAGTGCGAGGTCGAATCAACCCAACCATCGAGATCAACGAGGAGCAACCCATGACCCAGGAATTGTGGCGTCTCAGCGCGGCCGAGATGGCCGCGCATGTCGCGCGGCGCGACGTGTCGGCGACGGAACTCACGCAAAGCTGCCTGCGGCGGCTTGAACAGGTGAACCCCGTCATCAACGCGATCGTCGACGTCATGGCCGACAGCGCATTGCAGGCGGCGTCCGCCGCCGATGCAGCGATCGCGCGCGGCGCGCCGCTCGGCCCGCTGCACGGTGTGCCGGTGACCGTGAAGATCAACGTCGACACGGCCGGATGCGCGACGACCAACGGCATACGTGCGTTTTCGGACCTGGTCGCGCAGGAGGACAGCCCGGTGACCGCGAACCTGCGCAAGGCCGGCGCGATCGTGATCGGGCGCAGCAATGCGCCGGCGTTTTCGTATCGCTGGTTCACCGACAACGAGCTGCACGGCCGCACGTCGAATCCGTGGAATCCGGCGCTGACGCCGGGCGGCTCCAGCGGCGGCGCGGCCGCGGCGGTGGCCGCCGGTATCGGCGCGATCGCGCACGGCAACGACCTGGGCGGCTCGATCCGCTACCCGGCGTATGCGTGCGGCGTCGCCGGGCTGCGGCCGAGCACCGGGCGCGTCCCCGCATACAACCCGACGCAGGCGAAGGACCGCACGCTCGCGGTGCAGCTCGCGTCCGTTCAGGGGCCGCTCGCGCGCACGGTCGGCGACCTGCGCCTCGCGCTCGACGCGATGGCGGCCGGCGACGCGCGCGATGCATGGTGGATGCCGGTCGCGCCGGCCGCGCACGAGGCCGCGTTCCCCGCACGCGTGGCCGTGTGTCCGGCGCTGCCGGGCGTGCCGTCCGATCCGGTGGTCGTCGACGCGATCCGGCAGGCCGCGCGCTGGCTCGAGGATGCCGGCTGCATCGTCGAGGAAGTCGAACCGCCGCGGATCGCCGAAGCGTGCGAACTGTGGCTCGACCTCGTGACCAACGAAGCGCGCAGCGGGCTTGGCGACGTGATCATGCAGCACGGCGACGCGGCGATCCGCACCGCGTTCGCGAGCCAGCGCAATCTCGCGGCGCCGCTGGATCTCGCCGGTTACATGAACGGCCTCGCGCGGCGTACCGCGCTGCTGCGCGACTGGCAGCAGTTCTTCACGCGCTATCCGCTGTTGCTGATGCCCGTGTCGTGCGCGCAGCCGTTCGCGATCGACGCCGACCAGCACGGCGACGACGCAATGCGCGAGATCGTCGACCGGCAGGGACCGTTGCTCGCGACCGCGCTGCTCGGGTTGCCGGGGCTGTCGGTGCCGACCGGCATCCGCGACGGCGTGCCGGCCGGCGTGCAGCTCGTCGCCGGACGTTTCCAGGAGGCGCTGTGTCTCGCCGCGGGCGAGGCGATCGAGGCGCGCGCGGGCATCTTCACGCCGATCGATCCGGTCACCGGATCGTGACGCACGACTTTTCACGGGATGACGAATGAAGCAACGGACATTCGAAGACTGGCAGGCCCGCGCGGCCGTGCTGCGGATCGAAGGGCGCGCGTTCATCGACGGCGAAGCGCGCCACGCGCATTCCGGCGCGACTTTCGCCTGCGTGAGCCCGATCGATGGCTGCGTGCTCGCGCGCGTGGCCGATTGCGGCGGCGACGATGTCGATGCCGCTGTCGCGGCTGCGCGCCGCGCGTTCGACGCGCAGGTCTGGGCCGGCATGAACCCGCGCGCCCGCAAGGCCGTTTTGCAACGCTGGGCCGCGCTGATGCGCGAGCATCTCGACGAACTCGCGCTGCTCGAGACGCTCGACACCGGCAAGCCGGTCGCCGACACCACGGCGATCGACGTGCCGGCGGCCGCGCATTGCGTCGAATGGTATGCGGAAGCGATCGACAAGGTCGGCGGCGAGGTCGTGCCGGCGGACCATCATCTCGTCGGGCTCGTCACGCGCGAGCCGATCGGCGTCGTCGCGGCGGTCGTGCCATGGAATTTCCCGCTGCTGATGGCCGCATGGAAGTTCGCGCCGGCGCTCGCTGCCGGCAACAGCGTCGTGCTGAAACCGTCGGAGAAGTCGCCGCTGACCGCGATCCGCGTCGCGCAGCTCGCGTGCGACGCCGGTATCCCGCCCGGCGTGTTCAACGTCGTGCCGGGTGGCGCGGAGCCGGGCAGGGCGTTGGCGCTGCATCGCGATGTCGACTGCATCGCGTTTACCGGGTCGACGCGTACCGGGCAGCAGATCATGGCGTGCGCAGCGCAGTCGAACCTGAAGCGTGTGTGGCTCGAACTGGGCGGCAAGTCGCCGAACATCGTGCTGCCCGATTGCCCCGATCTCGACCGTGCCGCGCAGGCGGCGGCCGATGCGATCTTCTTCAACATGGGCGAAGTGTGTACGGCCGGCTCGCGTCTGCTCGTGCATCGCGACATCAAGGACGCGTTCGTCGCGAAGCTGGTCGACGCGTCGCGGCGTTTCGCGCCCGGGCATCCGCTCGATCCGACGGTGACGATGGGCGCGATCGTCGATCGCGTGCAGCTCGATCGCGTGATGGGCTATATCGGTCTCGGGCGTGACGAAGGCCGCCTCGTGACAGGCGGCGCGCGCGTGCGCGAGGAGACGGGCGGGTTCTACGTCGAGCCGACGGTGTTCGAGGTCGCAGCCGATGCGACGGTCGCGCGCGAAGAGATCTTCGGGCCCGTGCTGTCGGTGATCGAATTCGACGACGTCGACGAGGCCGTGCGGATTGCCAACGACACTGACTACGGGCTGGCCGCGGCCGTATGGTCGGCCGATCTCCCGACGGCGCATCAGGTTGCGCGGCGGCTGCGCGCGGGCACCGTGTGGGTCAACTGCTACGGCGACGGCAGCGATGACATGAACTTCCCGTTCGGCGGCTACAAGCAGTCGGGTAACGGGCGCGACAAGTCGCTGCATGCGCTCGACAAGTACACCGAGCTGAAATCGACGATCGTCCGGTTGTAACGTCCGGTGCGATGCGCGGCCTTTGCAACGAGGCCGCGCGTCGCACGTTTCGTGATGCGCGGCCTACTGCTCCGCGCCTTCCGTCTCCGCCGTTTCGCCGAGGAACCCGCCGCTCTGGTGCGCCCACAGCGCCGCATAGATGCCGCCCGCCTGCAGCAGTTGCTGGTGCGTGCCTTCCTCGACGATGCGGCCTTCGTCGAGCACGATCAGCCGGTCCATCGCCGCGATCGTCGACAGCCGGTGTGCGATCGCGATCACCGTCTTGCCGCTCATCAGGCTGTCGAGGCTGCGCTGGATCGCGACTTCGACTTCGGAATCGAGCGCGCTGGTCGCTTCGTCGAGCACGAGGATCGGCGCGTCCTTGAGCATCACGCGTGCGATCGCGACGCGTTGCCGCTGGCCGCCCGACAGCTTCACGCCGCGCTCGCCGACCTCGACGTCGTAGCCGCTGCGCCCGTGGCGGTCGCGCAGCCGGTCGATGAACTCGGACGCCTCCGCGCGCACGGCCGCGTCCTGCATTTCGCGCTCGGTTGCATCGGGGCGACCGTACAGCAGGTTCTCGCGCATCGTCCGGTGCAGCAGCGACGTATCCTGCGTGACCATCCCGATCGCGCTGCGCAGGCTGTCCTGCGTCACGTGCGCGATGTCCTGTCCGTCGATCCGGATCGTGCCGCCGCCCACGTCGTAGAAACGCAGCAGCAGGTTCACGAGCGTCGACTTGCCGGCGCCCGAGCGGCCGATCAGCCCGATCCGCTCGCCCGGCCGGATCGTCAGGTTCAGCCCGTCGAACACCGCACGATCGTTGTCCTCGTGCGCGAACTGCACGTTGTCGAACACGATCCCGCCGCGCTGCACCGCGAGCGGCTTCGCATCGGGCGCGTCGACCACGCTGCGCACCTTCGTCAGCGTGTTGATGCCGTCCTGGATCGTGCCGACGTTCTCGAACAGCTCGGTCATCTCCCACATGATCCAGTGCGAATAGCTCGACAGGCGCAACGCCATCGCGATCACGGCCGCGACGACGCCCGCGCTCACCTCGCCATGCATCCACAGATACAGCGCGAGGCCGGTCGAGCCGATCAGCAGCAGCGTCGAAAGCAGGTGGTTGACGATCTCGAACGCGCTGACGAGCCGCATCTGCGCATCGCCGGTCGCCTTGAACGCTTCCATCGCGCGGCGTGCGTGGTCGGCTTCCCGGCGCGTATGCGAGAACAGCTTCACGGTCGTGATGTTCGAATACGCGTCGGTGATGCGGCCGGTCATCAACGCGCGCGCGTCGGCCTGCCGGCTGCCGACGGCGCCCAGGCGCGGCACGAAAAACGCGCATGCCGCGCCGTAGCCGAGCGCCCACAGCACGAGCGGAATCATCAGTTGCCAGTTGAAGCTCGCCGCGAGCGCGAGGACGCCGATCAGGTACGCGGCGACGCCGATCACGACGTCGACCGACATGAACAACGCGTCGCGCACGGCGAGCGCGGTCTGCATGATCTTGGTCGTCACGCGGCCCGCGAACTCGTTCGCATAGAACGACAGGCTCTGGTCGAGCATCAGCCGGTGAAACAGCCAGCGCAGCCGCATCGGGAAGTTGATCGCGAGCACCTGGTGCTTGACCATCGTATGCAGCGCGATCAGCAGCGCACTGCCGGCGAGTATCGCCGCGAAGCCGGCAAGCGTGCCGAAGTGGCGGCCGCCGAACTCCGCCGGCGTCGCCGACGACAGCCAGTCGACCACGCGCCCCATCATCGCGAACAGCGCGGCTTCGTATGCGGCCAGCGCGGCGGACGTCAGCGCGATCAGCAGGATCCAGCCTCGCGCGCCTTTCGTGCACGCCCAGACGAACGAGAAGAATCCCCGCGGCGGCGTAACGGGATCTTCGAGCGGGAAAGTCGGCAGGCGCCGTTCAAACCACGAGTACATTGGAACTTCTCCTTGATGCGGCCGCGCCGATCGGCGTGGCCGTTATTGCCTGTTTCATGCGCGGCGCGATCCGCGTCGCGGCCGTGCTGCACGCGTGTTCATTGCGACCGGATCCAGGCCTCGATCGGGTCGAGCGTGCCCGGCGCATACGCGTGGCGCCCGAGCGCCACATACAGCCACGTCTTCCACTTCGGCCAGTCGGACTCGAGCTGGTAGTCGAACCATCCGGCGCGCAGCAACGCGTGGGTCGCACCGGGCACGACCACGACGCGCCGGTCGGGCCGGCTCGCAAACGCGTGCGCATAGGTGTTGGCCTCGTCGACCGGATCGACATTGCGGTCCATCGCGCCCCACACGGCCAGCACGGGCCCTTGCATCGTCGCGAGCGCCTGCGACGCGTCTTCCAGATAGTTGCGCGCGATGAAGCCGAAGCGACGCGGCTCGATGTCGGGCCGCCGGCCCGGATCGGCCGGCACGTCCGCCCGGCCGAAGATTGCGTCGTTGTCGCGTCGCTCGGCGGCCAGTGTCGCATCGATTCGATCCGGCTGCAGGCCGGTTGCCTGGAGCTGCTGCCGCGTCAGGTAGGTGCCTTGCCGGCGCCAGTTGACGGCGCCGCCGACGATCACCGAGAACGCGGGCCGCACCGCATTGGCGACGCGCGGAATGACCCAGCCGCCCTGCGAGAAGCCGAGCAGGCCGACCTTGTGCGCGGGGCCGGCGGCCGCGCTCACGCGCGCCATCGCCGCGATCGTTTCGTTCGCGCGGTCCTGCATCGATTGTGTGAGCCAGTCGCCGCCGCTGCGGCCGGTGCCCTGTTTGTCCCACGCGAACACACCGATGCCGGCGTCGAGCAGGCTGTTGACGAGCGGCAGCATCGCGTCGTCCGAGAAGCGCGTGCGCGGCCCGTCGCCGTGGACGAGCAGCACGATCGGCGCGCCGGGTGCATGGGCCGGCAGCGCGAGCGTGCCGGCGAGATCGGCGCCGCCGGCGCGGAATACGAGCGTCGACACGCTTGCACCCCTCAGCTCGAAATCGGACAGGCCGCGCAGCACAAGCGCGGTGAGCGCGACGAGCATGAGCAGGACGAGTGCGATGCCGGTGATGACGATGCGTTTCAAGGGGCCTTCTGACCGGTGGTGTGAAGTTGACAATGCGAACCCGCTGGCGGCACGTGCTCGAGCACCGCGCCTTGACGCCAACGGGACATCACGATGATAATAGATCGACTGATCAGTCTAATAAATATTTGAGCCATCGTCGAGCCCGGAGTTCCCGTTGAGAAAGATCGATCCCGAAAGAGTGGAAGCGAAGCGGCGCCAGATCCTGGATGCCGCGATCGACTGTTTTGCGCGCGACGGCTTCCATGCGACGTCCACGGCCGCGATATGCAAGGCGGCCGGCATGAGCCCCGGCAACCTGTTTCACTATTTCCCGACGAAGGCGGCGATCATCGAGGCGGTCGCGCAGGAAGACCAGCGCGAGATGGCCGAACTGTTCGCGCAGCACGCTCAAGCGGACGACGCGCTGGTCGCGATCGAGGAGATCGCGCTGGCGTTGATGGAACTGTCGAGCGATCCCGTCTATGCGCGCATCAGCATCGAGACTGCGGCCGAGGCGACGCGCAATCCGGAAGTCGCCGCGCTGTTCGCGGCGAACGAGGCGCAGGTGAAGGGGCGGATGGTTGCATTGATCAAGCGCGGCATCGCGCAAGGGCGGATCGACGGGAGCCTGAAGCCCGACCTGGTCGCGACATGGCTGCTCGCGCTTGCGGAAGGCGCGGTCGGGCGCGTCGTGTTCGAGCCGGGGTTCAAGCCGCGCACGCACCGCGCGATGTTGCGGACGATCATTCAGCGGATGCTGAGGCCGCAGTGAGCTCGGTGGCGCCGGCATGACGCGATTCGAGCGTGACGCCATCCAGGCCAGCGCCTTCGACGGCTCTAGCCAGACGCGCGCGGATAGGTGGCGCATCCCGCCCCCAAAAAAGTCCTTGACTGTCTATCTACGAGTAGATAAAGTTCGATCCATGGAAACGAAACCGACCGTCCGCGAACAGATTCTCGACCACGCGATCACGCTGATGATGCTGCGCGGTTACAACGGCTTCAGCTATCGAGACCTGTCCGACCTGGTGGGCGTGAAGACGTCGAGCATCCACTACTACTTCCCGTCGAAGGACGATCTCGTGCTGGAAGCGGTGGCGGCGTACAGCGACGAAGTCCTCGCGGCCATGCGGGCGATCGATCCCGCGTTGCCGGCCGACGTGAAGCTGAGCCTGTACACGAAGCTGTTCGGCCGGACGCTCGGCGACGGCAACCAGATCTGCCTGTGCGGGATGCTCGCGGCCGACATCGAATCGTTGCCGGAGAACGTGCGGCAGGCCGTGCAGGCATTCTTCAAGGCCAACGAGAACTGGCTCGCCGAATTGCTGGCGCACGGCGCGAAGGAAGGCACGCTGCAGTTCAGCGGCAAGCCCGAAACGGCGGCGCGCACGTTGTACGCGGCGTTCCAGGGCAGCGTGCTGGCCAGCCGGCTGTTTCACACGCGGGCGCGTCTCGAGGATGTCGAGGCCGTCTGGAAAACCCGGTCCTGACGGGCGGGGCAGGCAGTCAGGCGGTTCGCCGCCTTTTGTTGGGTTTTGTTGTCTATCTGTTGGTAGATAGATAATCGGAGCAGGTGGATCGACCGCCTGCATTTTTTGGGGACGTTTATCTATCTATGAGTAGATAAATAAGCGTGACGCCGGCGGCAAGGCTTTCGGCGCGCGGTCCCGGGTTGGAAGGCTGTTTCACTCACTGGTTGAAAAGGAGTCTGTCATGTCGATCGAAAAAGTGCTGTACCGCGCTCATGCAAAAGCCACCGGCGGCCGCGACGGTCGTGCCACGGTGCCCGAAAGCGGCCTGGACCTGAAGCTGACCACGCCGCGCGAACTCGGCGGCGCAGGCGGCGCAGGCGCGAACCCCGAGCAACTGTTCGCGGCCGGCTATAGCGCGTGCTTCATCGGCGCGATGAAGTTCGTCGCGGCCCGCGACAAGATCGCGATCCCCGCGGACGCCGCCATCGAAGGCAGCGTCGGCATCGGCGCGATCCCGAACGGCTTCGGCATCGAAGTCGAACTGAAGATCTCGCTGCCGGGCCTCGATCGCGATACCGCGCAAACGCTGATCGATCGCGCGCACCTCGTCTGCCCGTACTCGAACGCGACGCGCGGCAACATCGACGTCACGCTCACGCTCGTCGAATAAATCGTACTGCGAATCATCCATCGTCATTCACCGGTTAAGCCCAGGAGTTTCATCATGAAGATCGTCAAGCCGCTGCTGATCGCCGCCGCTGTTGCAGCCGCGTTGTCCACCGCGTCCACCGCATTTGCCGCCGGCGCCGAAGCCGTCCGGCCCGATGCGGTGACGAGCGGGTTCCTCGCCGCGCTGAACGGCCAGAAGGGGCCCGGCCTCGAAACGTTGAGCCCCGCGAAGGCGCGCCAGGTGCTGGTCGACGCGCAGAACGGCGCGAAGGTGGACCTGTCGGGCATCGACGTGTCGAACCGCACGATTGAGCAGGACGGCTTGTCGGTGCCGATCACGATCGTCCGCCCGCAGGGCGCGACGGGCACGCTGCCGGTGTTCATGTTCTTCCACGGCGGCGGCTGGATTCTCGGCGACTTCCCGACGCATGAACGCCTCGTGCGCGATCTGGTCGTGCAATCGGGCGCCGTCGCGGTGTTCGTGAACTACACCCCGTCGCCGGAAGCGCATTACCCGGTCGCGATCAACCAGGCGTATGCGGCGACGAAGTGGGTGGCTGCGCACGGTGCGGAGATCGCAGTCGACGGCAGCCGCCTCGCGGTGGTCGGCAACAGCGTCGGCGGGAACATGGCGGCCGTGGTGTCGCTGATGGCGAAGGACAAGGGCGGCCCGGCGATCCGCTTCCAGGGCCTGATGTGGCCCGTCACGGACCACAACTTCAACACGGGCTCGTACAACGCGTATCAGCAGGGCCACTTCCTGACGCGGCCGATGATGAAGTGGTTCTGGGACGCGTACACGAAGAACGAAGCGCAGCGCAACGAGATCTACGCGTCGCCGCTGCGCGCGAGCACCGCGCAGTTGAAGGGCCTGCCGCCCGCGCTGATCCAGGTTGCGCAGTTCGACGTGCTGCGCGACGAAGGCGAAGCATACGGTCGCAAGCTCGACGCGGCCGGTGTCGATGCGACGACCACGCGTTATGACGGCACGATCCATGATTTCGGTCTGCTGAACGCGCTGGCAGCGGATGCACCGACGAAGGCCGCGACGAAGGCGCTGGCGAATGAAATCGCGACGCGGCTGAAGTAACGCGCCGGGTGGCATTTGGATGCGAACGAAGAGGCGGCGGGCTCATTCCCGCCGTTTTTTTGCATGCGGACGACAGGCGCGGCGAAAGGCGACATCACTGGCGTCCGGACCGGCGCGACATCGCTCCTTCGTCCCGCCCGGTTCCACCCGATCTCTTGCCTGATCCGACCGGATTGAAACGGTCGAAGCGGGATCGTGCGATCGTGAGATTGCGTCGTCGCGACCGCCTGCGGGCATTGTTGATACGATCGCGCATATCGTCCACGCCGGCGCCGCAAGCCGCCGGCATATTGGCCGCGCGGTATCGCGGCCACCTTCTGGAGAAGCGGTTCATGCTGCAGGCGTTCGCGGTCTTGCTGGTCTTCCAGTGTCTCGGGGAAGGCGTGTCCTATCTGTTCGGCCTGCCGGTGCCGGGCCCGGTGATCGGCATGCTGCTGCTGTTCGGCTTCGTGATGCTGCGCCCGCAGGTGGCCGACGCGATCGAGCCGACCGCGCTCGAACTGCTGCGCCACCTGTCGCTGCTGTTCGTGCCGGCCGGTGTCGGCATCATGGTGTCGGCCGACCGCGTGCGCGGCGACGCGGTCGCGGTCGTCGTCGCGCTGGCGGTGAGCACCACGCTCGCGATCGCGGTGACGGCGCTCGTCACGCGCGCGCTGCTGCGGCGTCAACGCCGCGCGGGCGGTCCCGCGGAGGGCACGCAATGACGGCCTTCCCGAAACTCGGCGCGATCTGGGTCTACCTCGCCGCGAGCCCGTTGCTGGGCCTGACCATCACGCTGGTCGCGTATCTGTTCGCGCAGGCCGTGTATGCGCGGGCGCGCTTCAATCCGCTCGCGAACCCGGTGCTGATCGCGGTCGCGCTGATCGTCGTGCTGCTGACGATCACGCATACGCCGTATCCGACCTACTTCGAAGGCGCGCAGTTCGTCCATTTCCTGCTCGGCCCCGCGACCGTCGCGCTCGCGCTGCCGTTGTACCGGCAGTGGTCGAAGCTGCGGCGCAGCGCGCTGCCGCTGCTCGTCGGCCTGCTCGCGGGCTCGCTGACCGCGATCGTGTCGGCGGTCGGCATCGCCGCGCTGTTTGGCGCATCGCACCAGACGATCGCGTCGCTCGCGCCGAAATCGGCGACGACGCCGATCGCGATGGCGGTCGCCGCGGAGATCGGCGGCATTCCGTCGCTGACCGCCGTGCTCGTGATCTCGACCGGGATTTTCGGCGCGGTGTGCGCGCGCGGAATCCTCAACGCGCTGCGGATCGACGAGCCGGCCGTGCGCGGGTTCGCGCTCGGCGTCGCGTCGCACGGGATCGGCACCGCGCGCGCGTTCCAGGTCAGCGAGGAAGCCGGCGCGTTCGCCGGGCTCGGGATGGGGCTGAACGGCGTGCTGACGGCCTTCGTCGTGCCGATCCTGCTGCCGGTGTTGTCGCGCTGGGTTTGAGCGCAGGCTGCCCCCGGGTTATCGGTTTCCCTGATGGGCGCGGAGGGCTTGCCGGCACGACGGCGTGCCCGGCGCGCACGTATCGCTGCCGTTATCGGGAGAATTCAGGAACGCACACGGACATTTGCGCAGCGATCGGCTAACGTTGCATCGGCGCCGTTCTCGCAAGTCGTCGCGTGCGTACCGGTGTTCGACTCACAACCAACAATCGACAAGGAGGTCCGGCCATGACGAAGTCTCGCGTGGTTTCGGTGGCAGTAGCAGTAACGGCGTCGTTCGGTCTGCTGTTGACCGCCGCGCCGGCGGCATACGCGCAGGATCCGGCGTCCGCGCCGACGCAGAAGCAGCTCGACAAGGCGCAGAAGAAGGCGGCGCGCAAGGCGGCCCGGGCGCGCCACGCGTCGGACCTGAAGGCGATCGGCACCGGCAGCGGTTATCGGCTGACCAACGACCAGAGCAACTATCCGCAGAACGCCGTGCAGAAGGCGCCCGCGACGAACGCGGCGCCCGCCGCGCCGGCTTCCGGGCAGTAACGGCCGGCCGGTATACGGCATGAACGGACGGCGCCGGGTTGCCTCGGCGCCGTCCGTTCATGTGCGGCTTTCCGGGAATGCCGGACCGGGCGCGGCCGGCGCTTTCCCGGATGGTGCGGCGCGTTACGACGCGAGCTTGCTCGCGAGTTCCGCGACGTGCTTGCCCTGATAACGAGCGATTTCGAGTTCGTTCGCGCTCGGCTGGCGGCTGCCGTCCGCGCCCGCGAGCGTCGTCGCGCCGTACGGCGTGCCGCCGGTGATTTCGCTCATGTTGACGAGCCCGCTGCATGCGTACGGCACACCCACGATCACCATCCCCTGGTGCAGCAGCGTCGTGTGAAACGACGTGATCGTCGTTTCCTGGCCGCCGTGCTGCGTGCCGGTCGACGCGAACACGCTGCCGATCTTGCCGACGAGCGCGCCCTTCATCCACAGGCTGCCGGTCTGGTCGAGGAACGTGCGCATCTGGCCGGCCATGTTGCCGAAGCGGGTCGGCGTGCCGAAGATGATCGCGTCGTAATCGGGGAGTTCGTCCACGGTCGCGACCGGTGCGGCCTGGTCGACCTTCACGCCGATGGCCCTGGCCTGGTCGACGGGGATCGTTTCCGGCACGCGCTTGAGCGCGACCTCGACGCCGGGCACCGATTTCGCGCCTTCCGCGATGTGTTGCGCCATCGTTTCGACGTGCCCGTAGGACGAGTAGTAAAGAACGAGTACCTTGGCCATGTTGCGAATCTCCGATTAAAAGGGCCCCGCTTTCAGCGGGGCCCGGTTTCCCGAACGGGCGTCATGCCCACTCGGCCGTCACTTCGACCGGACGCAGGTCGAACACCAGCACTTCGGCATCGTTGCCGTCGGCGAACGTCAGCGCCTGTTCGCCGCGGATGCGAGCGCCGTCGCCTTCGCCGAGCGTCACGCCGTTGACCGTCACGCTGCCGCGTGCAACGTGCACGTAAGCAAAGCGGTCCGGTGCCAGTTCCAGCGTAGCGCGTTCATCGCCGTCGAACAGGCCTGCGTAGATCCGCGTGTCCTGGCGGATCTTCAGCGAACCGGCGTCGCCGTTCGGCGACACGACCAGCGTGAGCTTGCCGCGCTTGTCGTCGGCCGCGACATTCGTCTGCTGATAACGCGGCTCGGCACCCTTTTCGGCCGGCCCGACCCAGATCTGCAGGAAGTGGACCGGCCTTTCCGCCGAATGGTTGAACTCGCTGTGGCGCACGCCCGTGCCCGCGCTCATCAACTGCACGTCGCCCGGCACGATCACCGACCCGGTGCCCATCGAGTCCTTGTGTTCCAGCGCGCCGTCGAGTACGTACGACAGGATTTCCATGTCGCGGTGCGGGTGCGTGCCGAAGCCGCCGCCCTGCGCGACGCGGTCGTCGTTGATCACGAGCAGGTCGGAGAAGCCGACCTGCTTCGGATCGTAGTAATTCGCGAACGAAAACGTATGACGGGAGCTGAGCCAGCCATGCTCCGCACGGCCACGTTGGTTTGCTGCACGGATTTCGATCATGATTTCTGTCCTTGAAGTCGCCGGACCTCGGAAGTGGGCCCGGCCGTTCGTTGAGATGAATCTTAGGTCAATCGATTTGACAAATAAATGGCTGTAGCGATAATGACTGTCGCTATGGAGTGGACAATATGGAACTCAACGACTTGCGGATCTTCGTCGCGACAGTCGACGCGGGCAGCTTCACGGCGGCGGCCGACCAGCTGATGCTGTCCAAGCAGTTCGTCAGCCGGCGCACGATGGCGCTGGAGGCGTCGCTCGGCGTGCGGCTTCTGCACCGCAACACGCGCAATCTCGCGGTGACCGAATCGGGGCAGGAGTTTTATGCGCGGGCGCAGCGGATCCTCGCGGAGATCGCCGACGCCGAGCAGGCGATGTCGGTGCGCAGCACCGAGCTGCACGGCTCGCTGAAGATCAGCGCGCCGCTGTCGTTCGGGATCACGCACGTGTCGCCGCTGATCGCCGAATTCCTGTCCGCGCACCCGGCCGTGCGGTTGAACCTCGACCTGACAGACCGGCGCGTCGACCTGATCGGCGAGGGCTTCGATCTGGTGCTGCGGATCGGCTCGCTCGAGGATTCGTCGCTGATCGCGCGCCCGCTCGGTGCGTGGCGGATGATCGCGTGCGCGAGCCCCGCCTATCTGAAGCGGCAGGGCACGCCCGAGACGCCGGCCGATCTCGCCGGCCACACGTGCCTGCTGTACGGGCGCGAGCGGCGCGTCGGCTGGGAATTCCGCGTCGACGGCGCGGCGCGCACGTTCGACGTGCAGGGGCCGCTCGTCGCGAACAACGGCGAAGTCGTGCGCGACGCGGCGATCGCGGGGCTCGGCATCGCGCTGCTGCCGCACTTCATCGTCGGCGCGGCGCTCGACAGCGGCGCGCTCGTGCCGGTGCTCGACGCGTATGCGCCGTCGCCGATCACGCTCAACGCGGTGTTTCCGCAGCATCGCGAAGGGTTCGTCACGCTGCGCACGTTCATCGGGTTTCTCGCGGAGCGGCTCGGGGAGGCCGCGCCGGCGGCGAAGGGCGGGGCCGGCAGGCGGCGGTAGCGGGCGGCGTGCGGTGAATAGAGACGTTATTCTCCGTAGAATTTGCGGAGAATATTGAGCCATGCGGTGAATCGATGGGATAATCTCCGCATCATGAGCGGAGATTACACCTTCATCTGGGAATCGGCCGACTGGCCTGCATGGCGCTTCGATCTCCCTGCACTTGCCACGTCACTCGCCGACGTCAGCCGTGCGCAAGGCATGCTGGCCGGGCGACTGGCGGATGTCGGCCTGGCGCTGCGCGACGAGGCGAGCCTGGTTGCGCTGACGGAAGACGTCGTCAAGACCAGCGCCATCGAGGGCGAAAACCTGAACGTCGCATCGGTCCGGTCGTCGATTGCGCGCCGGCTCGGGGTCGATATCGGTGCGCTGGCGCCGGTCGATCGCCACGTCGAGGGCGTGGTCGACATGGTGCTGGATGCGACGACTCATTCGGCGGCACCGGTCACCGAAAGCCGTCTGTTCGGATGGCATGCAGCCCTGTTCCCAACCGGCTATTCGGGGATGTCGCGGATCACGGTCGGCGCATGGCGTACGGATGCAAGCGGGCCGATGCAGGTGGTGTCCGGGCCGATCGGTCGACAGCGCGTGCATTTCGAAGCACCGCCCGCCGCGCGCCTGACCGGCGAGATCGCGCGCTTTCTCGCCTGGTTCAATGCCGCGCCGGTTGAACCCCTGCTGATCCGGGCCGGCCTGGCCCACCTCTGGTTCGTCACGCTCCATCCGTTCGACGACGGCAACGGCCGTATCGCGCGAGCGCTCGGGGATCTCGTCCTCGCGCGCGCCGATCGGAGTCCGCAACGCTTCTATAGCCTGTCGGCGCAAATCCAGCGTGAGCGCAACGCGTATTACGACGTGCTGGAGCGGACGCAGCGCGGTTCGCTCGACGTCACGGAATGGCTCGCGTGGTTCTTGAATGCACTCGGCAGCGCCATCGATCACGCGCACACGACGCTCGACGCGGTGCTGGTCAAGGCGCGCTTCTGGCGGCGACGTGCGGGCTTCGCGATGAACGAACGTCAGGTCAAGGTCATGAATCGCTTGCTCGACGGTTTCGAAGGGAAGCTGACGACCACCAAGTGGGCGGCCCTCGCGAAGTGCTCGCAAGACACGGCGCTGCGCGACATCACGGAACTCGTCGAGCACGGTGTGCTGCGTCGCTCATCGTCCGGCGGGCGGAGCACGAGTTACGAGCTGGTGCCGTTCGACGGCTGACGCCGGCTCGCATCGAAACCGGCTTCGACGGTGGGTGCCGCACCCGCACCCGCACCCGCACCCGCACACGAAGGCGATGGCGCAATGGCGTTCATCGGGATCATCGATGCCGCCGCGAAAGCCGCATCACGCGACGGCATCGTGCAACGCAGCGTGGCCGCCGGGACGGTTGCGCCGACATCGAACGTCGATTGATCGGCGTCGTGCATTCGGGTTACGCTGCGGCGGGCGACGGCATGCGTCGCATGCCGGGCCGGGCGTTTTTACCTCGAATGTCGCGTGCAGGTAGCTTCTACAGGCACGCGACCCAGCGACGATCCAAGCCGATGACCATCCAGAACCGATCGAACGCGCGCGGGCAAGCCGCGATTCCCGCACGTGATGCGCGGTACACGCACCTGCGATCCGTCGCGGCGGCCGCGCTGCTGGCGCTGTTGCCGATCGCCGCGCGTGCGGCCGGCTTCGACTGCGCGAAGGCCGCTTCGCCGGCCGAGAAGACGATCTGCGCCGACACCGCGCTGTCGAAGCTCGACGGCGACCTGTCGGCCGCGTGGAAGAAGGCGCTTGCGAAAGGCGGCGATACGGCCGCGCTGAAGGCCGCGCAGTTGAAGTGGCTCAAGCAGCGCGACCAGTGCGGCAACGATGCGCCGTGCCTCGGCGACCGCTATCGCGAACGGCTCGCGAGCCTGAACGGCACGCCGCTTGCCGCCGACCGCTGGCAGCAGACGTGGTACCTGACGAGCGACAATCCGTCGTTCGGCGGCGTGCTGACGTTGACCGGCACCGCGCCTCGCCTGCATTTCGAATTGAGCGCCAACAACGGCGCGAATACCGGCGGGCTCGACGGCGACATCGTGCTGCACGGCGACAGCGGCACCTACCGCAAGGACAAATGCCGGCTCGATTTCGACCGGAAAGGCGGACGCATTCGCGTCACGCAACAGGGCGCGGATTTCGATTGCGGCGCCGGCGCGGGCGTCGTCTACTCGGGCGACTACGTGACCGCATCGCAGTTCCAGGCCAAGCCGCAGGCCGACTTGCTGAGCCTCAAGGTCGTGACCGACGCGACGCAGAACGCGACCGCGCACAAGCTGCTCGGCGCCGACTACTCGACGCTCGTCGACATGGTCAATTACAGCGCAGAAGAAAAGGATCTCGACGGGCTCAACGCGCGCGTGAAGTCGTACTGGGTGCGCGGCATCGCGACGACGAACGCGGCGATCGTGATGAGCCGCGGCACCGATCTGTGGATCGGGCTGCTCGTATTCGACGCGCAGAACAAGGTCCGGATGCGCTATTACTCGAACGCGCCGGCGTGGAAGAAAAACGTGCCGAAGACCATCCAGGCGTGGCACGACAATCTCGACAAGACGCTGCCGATCGACGTGATGCAGTAAGCAGCCGGAGTCGCCCGACGCGTCTTCATTTTTTGCGCGACACGCGAGCCTGCGCCGGCGGCGCGGCCGATTCCCGCATGCGCAACTCGGGCAGGACGGCATGACCGGGCCCCGTTGCGCCATTCTCGAGCGCGTCGAGCAACGCATGTGCGGCCTGGCGCCCGATCGCATCGGTGTCGACCCACATCGTCGTCAGCGGCGGCTGGATCTCGCGCGCGAGCGCGATATCGTCGAACCCGGTGATCGACAATTGCGCGGGCACGTCGATGCCGAGCGCCTGCGCCTCGAGCAACGCGCCGAGCGCGAGCGCATCGTTGCCGCAGATCACGGCCGTCGGCCGCGTCGCCGCGTCGCTGTCGGCGATCGCGCGCAGGCTCGCCCGCCCGAACGCGATCGTGGCCGCGCCTTCGTGCTGATGCACCGGGCGTACCGCGAGCCCGTGTGCGGCAAGCGTGTCGTGAATGCCGCGCAGGCGGGCCTGCACGCGGTCGTTGTCGGCCGACGGCTGCATGATGATCGCGAAATCGCGGTGGCCGAGATCGAGCAGGTGCGTGGTGAGCCGCGCGAACGCCGCGCGGTTGTCGAAGCCGATGCAGCAGTGCGGGCTGTCGTCGCGATACGCGTACGTGACGACATACGGCACGCCGTGCATCGCAAGGAGTTCGAACAGTTCCGGCGGATACGCTTCGCCGACCAGCGACACGGCTTCCACGCCGCGCGACAGCATCGCGCGCACCTGCGCCAGCGCCTGCGCGGGATCGTAGTTCGAGCAGCCGAGGAACAGCGTGATGCCGTGCTCCGCCATGACCGTCTGCATGCCCGCGACCTGCGACGCGAACACCTGGTCGTCGAGCGTCGGAATGATCGCGCCGGTGATATGGGTGCGCGTGGACGCGAGCGCGCGGCCGGCCGCATTCGGAATCCAGTTCAGTGCGCGCGCCGCGTCGCGCACGCGCTGCTGCACGTCGGCCGACACCTTGCCGGGATCGTTGTACACGCGCGAGACGGTCGCGGTCGACACGCCGGCCAGCTTCGCGACATCGCCGAGCACCGAGCGGCCGCTGCCGCGGCGCGCACGCGCCGCGCCGCCGCGGGACGGGGGCGTGCTCATCGGCCGTCTCCCGGCGTGGCGGTGTTGCCGACGCCATGCGCTGTCGAAACCGTCATTGTTTACCCTCGATTCATGGTGGTCCCGCTTGCATCCCGATTCGATCCTGTGAGAATGTAAGCGCTATCTTGATGCTGTTCCGTATTATGTCAGACACATATTCCATCCGCATCGCGAAATTTTCATCGACGACGGCCTTCCCGGCCATTTTGTCCGCCTCAAATGTAAGCGGTTACATTTCAAAATGAACAGTGCCCGTTCATCGCATATCGCTGTCGTCGGCAGCGTGAACATCGACCTCGTCACGCGTGCGCCGCGCCTGCCGGTGCCGGGCGAGACGCTGCTCGGCACGGAATTCCAGACCGTTCACGGCGGCAAGGGGGCGAACCAGGCGGTCGCGGCCGCGCGCCTGGGTGCGCCGGTCGCGATGATCGGCTGCGTCGGCGACGACGCGTTCGGTGCACGCCTGCACGGCGCGCTGGCGGCGGAACGGATCGACGTGACGCACCTGCATCGCATCGGCGGCGCGACGACCGGCGTTGCCGCGATCACGGTCGACGACGGCGGCGCGAACAGCATCGTCGTCGTGCCCGGCGCGAATGCGTGCCTCGATGCCGACCGGATCGACGCGGCGCGCGAAACGATCGCCGGGGCGGCGCTGCTCGTCTGCCAGCTTGAAGTGCCGATCGCGACCGTGGCGCGCGCGATTGCCTGTGCGAGCACGCACCACACGCCGGTGCTGCTCAATCCCGCGCCTGCGCAGCCGCTGTTCGACGCATTGCTGGCGCGGATCGACTACCTCGTCGTCAACGAAACCGAAGCCGAGTCGCTGACCGGCATCGCCGTCGGCGACGATGCGTCGGCCGTGCGCGCCGCCGATGCGCTGCGCGCGAAGGGCGTCGGCAACGTGCTGGTTACGCTCGGCGCGCGCGGCGTCTGCTGGCGCGGCAGCGCAGGGAACGGTCGCCATCGCGCGATGGCGGTGGTCGCGGTCGATACGACTGCGGCAGGCGACACGTTCGTCGGCGGGTTTGCGGCGGCGCGGGCGAGCGGCGCGTCGATGGACGACGCGATCGGCTTCGGTCAGCGTGCGGCCGCGATCAGCGTCACGCGCTACGGCGCACAGACCTCGATCCCGACACGCGAAGAAGTGACACGTATGGATACCTGAATTCCGCATGAGACGGAAAGGCCGGACCCGGCCGATACCAGTGACATGGAGACAAACGTAATGAGCGAAAACCAATCTGTTCCGCACGCGCCGCCGCGTATCCGGCGCGGACAACGCATCGCGCTTGCGCTGTTGATGGCGAGCGGGATCGTCAATTATCTCGATCGCGGCACGCTGGCCGTCGCGAGCTCGGCGATCCGGGGCGATCTCGGCTTGTCGCTCGCGCAGATGGGGCTGCTGCTGTCGGCGTTCTCGTGGAGCTACGCGCTGTGCCAGTTTCCGGTGGGCGGGCTCGTCGACCGCATCGGTCCGCGCCGGCTGCTCGGTATCGGGCTGATCGTCTGGTCGTTCGCGCAGGCGTCCGGCGGCATCGTGTCCACCTTCGGCTGGTTCATCGTCGCGCGCATCGTGCTCGGCATCGGCGAGGCGCCGCAGTTCCCGTCGGCTGCGCGGGTGGTGAGCAACTGGTTTCCGCTGCGTGCGCGCGGCACGCCGACCGGCATTTTCAACGCCGCGTCGCCGCTCGGTACCGCGCTCGCGCCGTTGCTGCTGTCGATCGTCGTCGCGTCGTTCGACTGGCGCTGGGCGTTCATTGCGACGGGCGCACTCGGTCTCGTCGTGGCCGTCGTCTGGTTTGCGCTGTACCGCGATCCGGTGCGCGCGCAACTGACCGCCGACGAGCGCGGCTATCTCGATGCCGATGCGCAAAGCGTCGTCGCGGCGCCGAAACTGACTTTCGGCGAATGGCGCAGCCTGTTCTCGCACGGCACGACCTGGGGGATGCTGATCGGCTTTTTCGGTTCCGTGTACCTGAACTGGGTGTACCTGACCTGGCTGCCCGGGTACCTGACGATGGAGCGGCACATGAGCCTGATCCGTACCGGATTCGCCGCGTCGGTGCCGTTCCTGTGCGGATTCGTCGGCTCGCTGGTCGCCGGCTGGCTGTCGGACGTGGTCACGCGTCGCAGCCGTTCGCCGGTCGTGAGCCGCCGCAATGCGGTGGTGGTCGCGATGCTCGGGATGGTCGCATTCACGATCCCGGCCGCGCTCGTGCAGAGCAATGCGGTTGCGCTCGCATGCATTTCGGTCGTGATCTTTCTCGCCAACGCGGCGTCGGCCAGTTCGTGGGCGCTCGCGACGGCGGCAGCGCCGCCGAACCGCGTCGCATCGCTCGGTGCGATCCAGAATTTCGGCGGTTTCATCGGCGGTGCGCTTGCGCCGATCCTGACGGGCATCATTGCGCAGAAGTGGTCGTTCGTGCCCGCGCTGCTGACCGCCGCGGCGATCGCGTTCGCCGGCGCGATGGCCTACCTGCTGCTGGTGCGCAAGCCGATTCCCGAGCAGGCCGCGAATGCCGCGTCCGAAGCGTTGCCGGCTTAGCGTGAACCGGCCCCAGGCACGCAGCCTGCACCACGTATTCACTGAAGGAAGGAGAAACAGATGCAACACCAGCAGCAATCGAGCGTGACCATCGAGGGGATCGTACCGGTGATGCTGACGCCGTTCGACGACGCCGGCGCGATCGACTACGCAGGGCTCGAGCGGCTCATCGAATGGTATCTGGCGCATGGCGCGGATGCGTTGTTCGCGGTCGCGCAGTCGAGCGAGATGCAGTTCCTGAGTCTTGCCGAACGCGCGGAACTGGCGCGTTTCGTGGTCGAGCGGGTGGCCGGGCGCGTGCCCGTCGTCGCATCGGGGCACATCAGCGACGATCTCGACGCGCAGGTCGCCGAGCTGTGCGCGGCGGCCGAATCGGGTGCGCAGGGCGTCGTGCTCGTGACCAACCGGCTCGATCCGCAGCGCAAGGGCAGCGCCGCGTTGCTCGACCGTCTTCACAAGCTGCTCGCGCGACTGCCGTCGGATCTGCCGCTCGGCCTGTATGAGTGCCCGGCGCCTTACCGGCGGCTCCTGTCGGATGACGAATTGCGCGCGTGCATCGACACGGGCCGGTTCGTGATGCTCAAGGACGTGAGCTGCGACCTCGAGACCGTGAAGCGGCGGGTCGCGCTCGCCGCGGGATCGCCGCTGAAGATCCTGAACGCGAACGCCGCGATTGCATGGGACGCGATGAAGGCGGGGTCCGCGGGTTTCAACGGCGTATTCACCAACTTCCATCCGGATCTCTACCGTTGGTTGCGCACGCAAGGAGACACGAACCCGGCGCTGGCCGACGAACTGTCGACGTTCCTGGTCGTGTCGGCGGTGTCGGAAGTGCTGGGCTACCCGGCGCTCGCGAAGCTCTATCACCAGCGGATCGGCACCTTCGGGTCGATCAAATGCCGCGCGATCGATTACGATGTGCGCGAACGATTCTGGGCGCTCGACGCGGTGCTCGACAAGATCGTGGCCGGTACCGAGCATTTCCGCCGGCGGATCGTTGCGCAATAGCGGATGCGGCGCGCCGTGTGGAGCACGCGGCGCGCGACGGGATCGCGTGGCGCGCATGCGGTCGCTTTCGCATTTTTTCATCAAGAAGCGTGCGGCAGGCGCGCAGGTTTGTCGCAAGAAAAATCGATGTCTCGCGATGCGTTTCGAACGCGTCGCGCGATGCGGTGTTAACGGTGTATCTGCAACGTTCCGGATGGTGTGAACGCGGCGCCGCGTTCATGCCGGGTGCGCAATGCGATAAAACCACCGGGATTCCCGATTGCATCAGGTGGCGGCGATGCCACCTGCTCGCGACCGCGCCGCAATGGCAACCGGCCGCGACGGGCACGGTGCCCGTTGTCACGCGACGCGGCGCAACGCCGACACGAGGCCGACACGCCGTCCGGCCTTCATCCACCGCCATACAAAATCGAATCACCCGCGATCCGCGATCCGCGAGCGCGGTGCCGACGCACGTCTGTCTACCGCGTTGCGTACTGCTTCCGTGGCGTCCGCCGGCCTGTCCGGCACGCTCCAGCGGCCCACGACAAAAGCACACAAATCTGCTCAATCCTTCTATCGGTGCTTGTAACGATTCGTAATATTATGCCGCGGAGCGTTTTTTACCGATGAACCGTTGAATCCGTATCCACCTCCGATGCAACCAGTGACGACGACTAGCCAGCCACCGATCCTGGGGGCGCCGGTAGATGCCATGCTGCACGCCGTGATCGACGAGGCCGTCCACCGGAGCGTATCGGAAGCGACGACGCGCAGCGGTTACATGCGGTGTGCCGACTACGCGATCGTCGGCGCGCAGGTGCTGACGCTGCTGACCGGCAAGCCTTACCGGCCGTTCGCGGGCGGCGAAGTGATGGATTTCGGCGGCGGCAACCTGTACGCGCTGTGCACGACGCGCGAGCGGCGCCGCACCGCGCGGCATCTGTCGCAGCTCGCGCGCTATCACTGCTGGATCGAAGCGCGCCACGACGATGTCGGCGGCCGCGTGCGCAAGGAGGTCGTCGACTTCACGCTGCGCCACGACGAGACCGTCGCGAACAATCTGGGGATGCCGTTCGCCCGCGCGTACCAGGCGTATTTCTGGGGCTGGGAGGACGAGCACGCGGTGCCGGCCGAGTTGCACGATCATCCGGTGTTCGCGAAGCAGGGCCCCGTCTGGCGCTGGGCCGAGCGCGAATGCACGACGTTGCTGCGCGCGTACGAACGCGAGCGGCCCGGCTATTTCGGGCGTCAGGTGTCGCGCGCGATCGATTTGTTCGCGGACCGTGTTGAGGGGCTGGGCTGACGGCACGCGCGTATCGGGCACGCCGCGTGCGGGCTGCGTGCCGCGATCGTGTGGCCTGATGAAGTAACCGCAAGCGCTTGTGCACCGCCGCGCGTGAACGCTTCCAGGCGGTACGCAACGCACCACGGTTCGGCGGCGCGGCCGCTCGAACCGCTCGAACCGCTCGAACCGCTCGAACCGCTCGAACCGCTCGAACCGCTCGAACCGCTCGAACCGCTCGAACCGCTCGAACCGCTCGAACCGCTCGAACCATTGCGCGGGAACCGCCGAAGCGGTCGCCGCTATGCCCGCCCGTTCACCTTTTCGCCAGCGTGCCGCTGCTGTTTGCGCCGCCGAACAGCCGCGTCAGGTACTGCGTGTTCGAGTTCATCTTGGCCATCAGCGTGTTGAGCGCCGTGAACTGCGCCTGGTACTGCTTCGTCAATTGCGCGGCGTAGTCGGACAGATCGGACTGCTGCTGCGTGATGCGCTTCAGATCGGCGTTCAGTGCGGTCGTGCGCACGTCGATCATTCCGCTCTTCTTCGTAAATTGCGTGATCTGCTCGGTCAGGCGCGTGCCGATCCCGTTCGTCGGGTTGAACAGGCGAGCGACCGCCGTCGGGTTCGCGGACAGCGTGTCGCCGAGCTTCGCGCTGTCGACGTTCAGCGTGCCGTCCTTCTCGAGCTTGATGCCGATCGACAGCAGGCTCGCGTGCCCGTTGCCCTTTTCGGTGGTGGCGCCGCTGTCGACACCGCGCGCGACGATCGACGCGAGCGAGTTGCGGATCGTGTTCAGCGTCGAATCGCCGATCAGCGCGCCCTGCGAGTTCGCTCCCTGCGTGTAGCTCGTCAGCGCGCCCATCGTCTTGACGACCGTGTTGTACAGGTTCACGAAATTCGTGATCGTCGCCGCTTGCGACTTCGTGTCGGTGCTGACCGTCAGCGTCTGCGTATCGGTCGCGCTGACCGCGGCCGCCGACAGGTTCAGCGTGATGCCGGTCAGCACGCCCGACACTGCGTTGTTCGCGCTGGCCGACGCGATCCCGTTGATCGTGAACTTCGCATCCTGCGCGACGGCGCTCTGCTTCCACGCGGCCGCGCTGTTCGCCGATTCGATCTTCGACGCGCCGCCGGCCGTGTCGGCCGTCGACGTGACGCCGAGGCTCGACAGCCCGTTGTCATTGGCCACGTTGCCGACCGCGACGCTGATCGCGTTCGCCGCGCCCGTCTTCGACGATGCGAGCACGAGGTGCGCGCCGTCGGTGCCGTTGATGACGGTCGCGCTGATTCCCGGATTGTTCGACGCGGCGTTGATCGCGGCCGCGATGCCCGACAGCGTGTTGTTCGTGCTGCCGACCTCGACCTTGAACGACTGGCTGCCGAGCGACAGCGTCAGCGTGCCGGTGCCGAGCGCCTTGGTCCCGTTGAAACCCGCCGACGACAGCGCCTGCGCGGTCGCGATCTGCGTGACGCCGACCGTGTAGGTGCCGGCGACCGCGCCCGCACCGGCCGTCGCGGTGAGGCCCTTGCCGCTCGCGACGGCGTTGAACGTCGACTGCAGCCCGCCGTTCGTCAGCGACGTGAGGCCCGCCTCGAGCGCGCCCAGCGCCGACGACAGTGCGCCGAATGCGGAAATCCGCGTGCTGCCGGTCGCTTGCGACGCGGCAAGCGTCGCGGCCCGGCCGGCCGTCTTCGCGTTCACCAGCGTCTTGACGAGCGTGCCGACGTCCATCGACGGATTGCCGGTCGAGCCGTTGATGATCGATTGCGCCGCCTGCTGCATCAGGCTGTTCGCGTTCGCGCCGCTGGTCACGGGCGTGTTCGTTGGCATGGGTGAACTCCGGTTGAATGGCGATCCTGTGACGAACGGCTGTCGAGTCCGCTGCGGTGATCCGGGCGGCCTCGTCGCGATTCGCCTGCATGCTGCCTCCCGCGCGACGCATTCCGGGGTTCACGGGAGGCGTCAGGGAAACGTAAGAACGAATCGGTGCGCCATCGTATATTTAAATCGGCATTAATTGGTAATTTTTTGTAATGTTTCTTGAGAAAACTGTAGGCAGGAGTGGTGCGGGTGAATGTGTGACTGGAGTCTGCAATCTTTCAGCGTAAACACATGATTTTATTTGTATTTATTCAGGGATTTTTGCCGCCATTGAAAACTTGATGAAAGCATGGATGTTTGATGAGGAAGTTTTCGCTCATGTCGCTAAACATCAGGCGAAGCGGCTGCGTGGGGCAGGCGTTTATCGTGGTTGGTGTCGAGCTGTGAGCCTTGTCAGGCGTACGATTCCCCACCAAATTCGACATCGGCCGCATGCACGTGAAACGTTTTCGTTTGTCAATCCTCATTTCCGGGCCATGTGTCCTTGCTCGAAAGAAGATCGTTCGCAGATTGCAAAGGCGGTCGAATTTCCGGACTGAAGCAATGGCGTTTGAGTCGCGCGTCGAACGTGCCGCTATATAACTGTCGAGACGCGTTGTTGTGACCGGTACGTGTCAATTGCCGAAAACAATATCGATTGGATAAGGTGGACCGGAAGAAGGTGGCAGTTTTCCTGATCCGGAAACACGAGAACGGATTGGATCGAGCGGGACCGGGATTCGTTGGCGCTGCCTAATCAGCCACTGTGGAACGGCCTTGTTGCGCCAGATTGTCCACTAAAGAGAGACAGCGAATCGCTTTTTGAAGGATTGATGATTCATGAGGAGACAGTAGACTTCGTTCCGTGCTTCGCCAGAACCGATCCGGAGCGCGCCAGGAACGGCGCAACCGGGCGGATTCTTCGGCGACGGGCCGGCCGGTCCGTTGTCCGATCGTGCGAGGAGTGGTCCGTTGCCGGCCTGGCTCGCCGATTCGGCGTGTATCGGCAGCGGATGCATCGAACCGTCAATTCAAGGGTGATTGCTATGCGTTACATTTCGCTGGAGTCGAAGAAGGACGAGCTGCTGCTGGCGGCTCGCGTGCTGATGATGATCCTGTTCGTGCTGTTCGGCTGGCAGAAGCTGAGCGGCTTCTCGGGCACGGTCGCGTACATGGCGTCGACGGGGAACCCGGCGCCCGAGCTGGCGGCCGCGATCGCGGTGGCGGTCGAGCTGGCCGGCGGCGCGCTGATCGCGATCGGCTTCTATACGCGTCCGCTCGCGCTGGTGTTCGCCGCCTATACGCTCGCGACCGCGCTGATCGGCCATCGCTACTGGGCGCTGCAGGGAATGGACCAGTACATGGCGATGATCAACTTCTACAAGAACGTGAGCATCATCGGCGGGTTGCTGTTGCTCGCGCTGACCGGGCCGGGGCGGTATTCGTTCGACCGGAAGTAACGCGGGGCGAAGTTTCTGTCCGGTGTGACGGGCCCGGTGCGCGGATGCGCACCGGGCTTTACTTTTTTCAGCGATGGATGGGGTGAGGCGGTTTCGGAGATTGCTGACCTTTTCCGCTATCCTCCGAACGATCAGGTCTCGAACGCCGAACGCGACCTCGCGCTTCCCCACGTCACCGAATCGCCGCCCATGCCAAGCCCAACCTCGTCGCCCGAACTCCCGACCATTCTCCTCATCGGCGCCTCCGGCCTGCTCGGTCGAGCGGTTGCCGCGTCGCTGGCCCGCGAATCGTCGCTGACGCTGCTCGCGACCATCCGGAACCCACAAAGCGCAGGCGCAAGACTGCTCGCGCTGCCGCCGGAAAACATCGCCCGACTCGACGCGCTCGACCAGCCGTCCCTCGAACACCTCTTCGAAACCCGCAAGCCGGCCGCCGTGATCGTCTGCGCAGCCGAACGCCGCCCCGACGTCTGCGAACGCGACCCGGCCGCGGCGCGCGCAATCAACGTCACCGCCCCGGCTCGCATCGGCGCGCTCGCCGCGCGATATGGCGCATGGACGCTGGGCATCTCCACCGATTACGTATTCGACGGCAAGGCCGCCCCGTACGGTGAAGACGCCACCCCGAATCCGCTGAACATCTACGGCCGCACGAAGCTGGAAGGCGAGGCAGCACTGCTCGCCGCGTCGCCGTTGTCGTGCGTGCTGCGCCTGCCGTTGCTTTACGGGCCGATCGCCGACTGGAGCGAATCGGCCGTCACGAGCCTCGTCCCCGCGATCGTCGCTTCCGCGCGCCCGGGTGCCGACGCGGTCGGCATGGACGCATGGGCGATTCGTTACCCGACCTACACGCCGGACGTCGCGCAAGTTATCCGCGACCTGACGTTGCGTCATCTCGCGGGCGGGTCCGTCACGGGCATCCGTCATTGGTCGGGCGAGGAGCCGATGACGAAGTACGGGATCGCGCAGCGGATCGCGGCCGCGCTCGGCATCGACGCATCGCTCGCGCCGATCGACACGCCGGCCGACGCGACGCCGCGCCCGTACGATTGCCATCTGGACGCATCGCGCGTGCGCGAACTCGGGATCGATTACGCGACGCCGTTCGATACCGCGTTGCGCACCGTGCTGCGCGATGCGCCGCAGGTGCTGTAGGATCGGGCGCCACTCGCGGGCAGCGTCGCCCGCGCGACGCCGGCCTGCCGCCGGGTTTGACATCCTGCATGCCCGGCCTTTAAAGTCGCGACGCGGGGCGGTGGGTCAAGCACACGCCCGGAACAGGCAGCCGATGTTCCAGGACTACGGGGCTACCCCGTGGATGAGCTCGATACCCCGATGCGTCGCAAGAGCGGACGTTGCGCGTTGCGCAACGGCGGCTCTCGCAGCACCAGTCACGTTGGCTCATCGTCCCGCCCATCGATTTCCATGTACGTATCCCTGTTCGATACCGTTCGCACGATTGCTGAAGCGATGCTGGCCGGATCGCCCGAACGCGATGGCGTCATCGCCCGGATGACGGCCGTGCTCGGTGCTGCGCCGCCGTGGACGCACGAAGTCGCGGATGCCGCGCTCGCGCGCTTCGGCGCGAACTGGGCCGATACCGACATCGACGCGCTGGCGGCGAACCTGGCCGATGCGCCCGGATTCGTGCGCGCGTGGTACGGCGACGATCGGCCGGCCGTGATCCGCGTCGTACGGCGGCCGCCGGTCCAGCGGCCGTTGCCGGCGCCGCTCGCCGGCTGCGACGTGCCGCAATGGGCGACGCCCGGCGATCTCGCCGGCTGGCTCGGCGTGAGCGTGCCGGAGCTCGACTGGCTGTCCGACCGCTGGCGCGTCGACGCGCGCGGCAGCGCAACACCGCTGCATCACTACACGTACGTTGCGGTCGACAAGCGCAGCGGCGGGTGCCGCGTGGTCGAGATCCCGAAGGGGCGGCTGCGCGAAGCGCAGCGCCGCATCCTGCACGGGCTGCTCGATCGCATTGCGCCGCACGGCGCGGTACACGGTTTTCGCAAGGGGCACGGAATCGTGTCGTTTGCGGCGCCGCACGCGGATCGCGACGTGGTCGTCCGCTTCGATCTCGCGGATTTCTTCGTGTCGGTGCGTGCCGCGCGGGTCCATGCGCTGTTCGTCACGCTCGGGTATCCGGCCGAAGTCGCGCGCACGCTCACCGGGCTGTGCACCAACCGCGTGCCGTCGGCGCGGCTGCTCGCACCGGACCTGCATGACCGTCTCGACTGGATCGCCCGGCAGCGCTATCGCAACCGGCATCTGCCGCAGGGCGCGCCGACGTCGCCGGCGCTGGCGAACCTGAGCGCATTCCGGTTCGACATGCGGCTCGCCGCGCTCGCGCGTTCGCTCGATGCGACCTACACGCGCTATGCCGACGATCTCGCGTTTTCGGGTGGCGGCACGCTCGCGCGCGACGTCGAGCGGCTGCAGGTCAGGGTCGCCGCGATCGCGCTCGAGGAGGGCTTCGCGCTGCAACTGCGCAAGACCCGCGTGATGCGGCGGGGCACGCGGCAGCATCTGGCCGGCGTGGTCGTCAACCGTCATCCGAATCTGGCGCGCGATGAGTTCGATCTGCTGAAGGCCATCCTGACCAACTGCATCCGGAGCGGGCCGACGTCGCAGAATCGCGACGCGCATCCGGATTTCCGCGCGCATCTGGCCGGACGGGTCGCGCATGCGGCAGCGTTGAACGCGGCGCGCGGCGCGAAGCTGCGCGGGTTGTTCGACCGGATCGCGTGGGACGTCGACGGCGCAGACCGGTAAGGCTCCGGGCAGACATCGGGTTCGGCCGGCAAACGGCACGTCGTTCCGTCAAGCATCAAGCGGTCACCTGGACAGGTTTGTCGTATTGCTCGATGGGCCACGTCGTGCTTTGTCGGCTATCTTGTCGAAGACGTCAGGGCGCGCCGATTGCCGACAATTCGACCGCAATCGTTTAGTGGTCCAAAGTCTCACATTTGCTGATTCAGCATGACGTCATGCGAAAGTGGCATGGAGCCAGGCGCTTCGCGCGTCTAAGATGAGCGGCCCGGTCCATGCACCGCGACTTGCCGCATCGTTGCCGCGGAAAACGTCGTCTGCAAGATCAACAATGTCTTCATGCAGGTTTCAAACTTGACGCCCCGGTTTTCCAATTTTCTTTTTCGACGCCTTCTCGTCACGGCGGGAATCGCTTCATGCCTGACAGCCGGAGGTGCGGCCGCGCAGCCACCGTCCGACGTCCAGGCCGTGTCATGGATGGTCGTTGACGGCGAATCCGATCAGATACTCGTGGAGCATAACGCGGACGCCGAACGTCAGCCGGCATCGCTCACCAAGCTCATGACAGCGTACCTCGTGCTCGGCGCCTTGAAGCGTGGAGCCGTGCGCTGGGACGAGAAAGTGCAGGTGGGCGCCGCGGCCATCGGTGAAGTCGGCAACGACGAGGCAAAAATGTACCTGATACCGGGGCAACGGGTGCCGGTCAAAGCGCTCGTCCGCGGTCTGATTGCCGCCTCTGCCAACGATGCCGCACTTGTCCTGGCCGAGCGCGTCGGAGGCTCGCCAGCTGGATTCGAGCAACTCATGAACGAAACGGCACGGCAGCTCGGAATGAAGCATACCCACTACGCGACGCCGTCGGGCATGACGACGCCGGGAAATTACTCGACTGCTCGCGATCTTTCCACGTTGGCCTTGCGCCTCACCAAGGACTTCCCGGAGTACTACGCGTTCTCGTCGGAGCAGCATTTCGCATTCGGCAAGTTCGAGAAGCGGAACAAGAACTGGCTGCTTGGAAAGGACCCGTCGGTCGATGGCATGAAGACGGGGCATACCCAGGCGGCCGGCTACTGCATCGTCGCAACCGCGAAAAGAAAGCAGACGTCTCCCCCTATGACCAGGCGAGTCTTCGCCGTGCTCCTGGGTGCACCAACGGCTGGTGACCGGATAACGGGCGCCGCTGGCCTGTTGAACTACGCGTTCTCGAGATACGAGGACTATCCGGTCCATGACGGCAGCGGACCGCACGTCGTCACCCGCATCTCTCAGCCGAGCGGCGCAAAGTCGAACGGAACCTGAACGCATCGATCGCTGGAGCGCACGGTCGTGCCGGGCCTGATGACATCCGCGTCCTGCGACGTTATCGGGAAAGGGGCCGGGCGTAGAATCCATCGATCTCGCAGAAGCTACCGCCTTGTCACAGGACCCGATATGGAAATCAAGTGGATCGAGGACTTCATCGCCCTCTCGCAATATCAGAGCTTCTCGCGGGCGGCGCAATTCCGGAATGTCACCCAGTCGGGGTTCAGCAGGCGCATTCAGTCGCTCGAGCAGTGGGTCGGCGCGGATCTCATCGACCGCAGCAGCTTCCCTCCCACCCTGACGCCTGCCGGACAATTGTTTCGGGAGGCAGCGGTAGACATACTGGGAAAGCTGTTCGATACGCGAGCCATCATTCGCAATGACCAGCGCATGGCGGGCAAAGGCCTGCGGATTGCGGCGGGTCATACGATCGCGCTGGGCTTCTTGCCCGGCTGGTTGAAAGCGCTCACTGGCCGTTTCGGGGATGTACGTGCGCGGGTGATACCCACCAATGTCCACGACTCGATCCTGATGCTCGTGAACGGCAACTGCGAACTGATGTTTGCCTATCATCACCCGGAGCTTCCCCTCCATCTCGACCCGACCAAGTACGAGCATCTCGCCGTGGGCGTCGATGTACTGATGCCTGTCTGCCGGCCGAACCCGCGTGGTGGGCCCGCGTTCCGGTTGCCTGGAACGGCGACCCATGCGTTGCCGTTGATTTCGTATACGGAAACCAGCTATTTCGGCCGCTGCCTCGCACTCCTTTTGAGTCGAGTCGATACGAGCCCGGCCTTGCGGCTGCATTACGAGTCCGACATGGCGGAGGTTGTCAAGAAACTGGTCCTGGAAGGCGAAGGCGTCGCGTGGCTTCCGAAAAGCTCGATCGTCGCCGAGCTCGACGCGTGCGAACTGGTTCCAGCGGGCCGGGACGCATGGAACCTCGAAATCGAACTTCGCGTCTACCGCGATGCATCGAATCGCAGTGAGTTTCTGGACGCGCTCTGGCGCCATCTTCGCGCCGCGTCGCCGGCCGCCGATTAGGGGTTATCCCGCGTTATGTGAGGTTCGCATATCCCCATGCAGGACCCGCATCGAGCCTTTTTCGATCATCTCTATCATCCGTCCCATACACAGAAACGTCGCGCCGCTAACGACGTTTTTGCCTCCTGCCAGCGTACTGCGGTCACGTCGGACCCTTGTACGCATTCCTCGGACTGATGGAAATGAAAAATCGCCTGACTTTCTATATTCTGGCTGGCATGGTGCTCGGCGTCGTCGTCGGTTACGTGTGTCATCGGAGTGTCGCCGGTGCTGCAGAAGCCAAGGCAATCGCAGGGTACTTCTCGATCATCACGGACATCTTCCTGCGCCTTGTGAAGATGATCATCGCACCGCTCGTCTTCGCCACGCTGGTGTCCGGGCTCGCCGGCATGGAAGGGACGAGCGACGTGCGCAGAATCGGGTTCAGGTCGGTGGGATGGTTCGTGTGCGCGTCGCTTTTCTCGCTCGCGCTTGGCCTCGTCCTCGCGAATGCGCTGCAGCCCGGCGCGGGGCTGCATATGACGCAGACCAGTGCCGATGTGGCAACCGGTCTCAACACCGCGGGTCTGAACTTCAAGGACTTCGTCACGCATGCGTTTCCTTCCAGCATCATCGATGCGATGGCTCGAAATGACATCCTGCAGATCCTCGTCTTTTCCGTGCTGTTTGGCGTCGTTCTGAGTGCGATCAAAAAGGACCCGCGTGTCACGCCGCTGATCGCCGGCATCGATGCGCTCGTCCCTGCAATGCTGAAGCTGACCGACTATGTGATGCGGCTCGCACCCGTCGGTGTGTTCGGCGCGCTGGCATCCGCGATCACGATGAACGGCCTGGATGTGCTGACCACGTACGGCAAGCTCGTCGGCAGCTTCTACCTCGGTCTGGTCCTGCTGTGGATCGCCCTCATCGTCGTCGGTTACGTGTTCCTGGGCAAATCGATCTGGAAGTTGCTGAGAGCCGTCCGTGAACCGGCGATGCTCGCTTTTTCGACCGCGAGCAGCGAGGCCGCGTATCCGCGACTGACCGAGAAGCTTGAAGCGTTCGGTATCGACAAGAAGGTCGTTGGCTTTACGTTGCCGCTCGGCTACGCGTTCAATCTCGACGGATCGATGATGTACCAGGCGTTTGCCGCGATCTTTATTGCGCAGGCATTCGGCATCGACATGCCGGTCGGCACGCAAATCATGATGTTGCTCGTCCTGATGTTGAGCAGCAAGGGAATGGCCGGTGTCGCAAGAGGTTCCGTGGTGGTGGTCGCCGCAGTTGCACCGATGTTTCATCTGCCGCCGTCCGGCGTGGTGCTGATTCTCGCGATCGATCAGATCCTCGATATGGGGCGAACCGCCACCAACGTGATCGGCAACAGTATCTCGACGGCCGTCATTGCCAAGTGGGAGTTGAAGCGGCTCGCCCGGCAGAACGATGGAGAGAACAGCGTTGCGTTGGGCCAATTGCAGGGCGAAACGAAATGATCGGCGCAAACGTGCTGAGCGGGAAAAAGTTCGGCGTGGTGGGCGGCCTGGGTCCACTGGCCAGCGCGGATGTCTTTTTCAAGCTCGTCAAATCGACGCCCGCATCGAGCGATGCGGAACACGTCGACGTCATTTTCGAGCAGCATCCCTTTCGAGGGGCGGCCAGTGGTGGCGAAGCGACGACTCAACGGAAGCTCTACATTTTCGACATGATCCGCGGCTTCGAGAAGCGGGGCGTGACGACCGTGGTACTCCCGTGCTTCATCAGTCATACGTTCATCGACGAGCTGAAGGCCAACTCGCCGTTGCAGATCGTCGATATGGTGGAAGCCGTTCGCAGCCATGTGCGAAGGAAGTTTCCGGCTGCCCGGCGAATCGGGGTGTTGACCTCGGACTACTCCCGTCGAAAAGGGCTCTTCGAAAAGTACTTCGCGGCGCCGGAATTCGAGGTGATTTACCCCCGGCCACGTGATGGTATCGACCTCGTCACCGAGGCTGTCTACGGCGCCGACGGCGTCAAGAGCGGCAACCTGTGTGGCCGGCCTGTCGCGCTGCTGCGCGAAGCGTGCGAGGACCTCATCGAGCAGGGCGCAAATATCATCGTGCCGGGCCTGACGGAAATTGCGCTCGTGGCAGAGGAAATGGGCCCGTTTCGCGTGCCGCTGATCGATTCGAATCTTGCGTATGCGCAGTACGTGATAGCGGGCAATTACGGTTTGCCCGAATCCATCTTCAAAGTGGGCGTAGTCGGCGGCGTCGGGCCCGCGGCGACGGTGGACTTCATGCAGAAGATCGTGCGCAACACGCCGGCCAATCGCGACCAGGACCATATCAGGCTTCTGATCGAACAGAATCCGCAGATTCCCGACCGCACGGAAAACCTGATCGGTGACGGTCCCGACCCGACCATCTCGCTTTATGCGACCTGCAAGAAGCTCGAGTCGGGCGACGCGGACATCATCGCCATTCCGTGCAATACCGCCCATGCATTTGTCGAACGCATTCAACCGTATCTGGGCATCCCGATCGTCAATATGCTGACCGTTACGGTCCGCCATCTCCGGGAGACGTTTCCGCTGATTTCCTGCGTTGGCGTGCTGGCAACCTCGGGGACGATCGCAAGCGGCGTCTACGAGAAAGCCCTGGAATCGGAGGGGTTGCGGCAAATCGTGCCTGGAGCGGAATTGCAGGCACGCGTGATGGAAGCGATCTACGGCCCGGAAGGCGTGAAAGCGGGATTTACCACCGGACGTTGCCTCGACGATATCTCTGCCGCCATTGACGGGCTCATTGCGGCAGGCGTTGAAGTCATCGTATTGGGATGTACCGAGCTGCCGCTTCTGCTGCCGCAGAGCAGCTTCGTGGGAAGGACAGGCACACGCGTCGGTCTTGTCGATCCTACCGATGTTCTTGCACGGCAATGCGTCGCCCTGGCGACCGCAGCAGCGGAGCGGCCGGTTACCCGATCGGCGGGCTGACCCGGTCGGTCTCGCTGACCAAAGCGGCATACACAACGAACGCAGGGTAGGGATGTTCGGCGGTCATATCGGGCAGCCACGTGGGTCAATCGACCTCCGCCGAACACATCGAATGGAACGTGGACCCCGTATAAAAGTAGTACTCCGTAATGACATTGATACGCGACGTCGTTCTTTGTGCTTTCAAATCCCTTCAGGAGACTGAATATGAACATCAAGACTACCCTTCGGCAAGCCACCTGTCTGAGCAGGTCGCGCACGACGGTTGCCGCCGCGCTTCTCGTATGCGCCTGTTCGTTGAATGGCGCCAGCGTGTGGGCTGCGGATACGAAACCGGATAACGCGGCGGCCGCTGCGACGGCAAGCCCGGCAGCCGGATTTCAAGGGGGGCTTCAACCCCGATCAACTCCGTTTTCGCTCGAGGAGCATGCCCATGGCTGCCGAAAATTCGTTTAGAACCGAACATGATCTGCTGGGAGATCGCGAAGTTCCCGCCGACGCCTACTACGGCGTTCACACGCTGCGCGCGCTGGAAAATTTTCCGATAACCGGCTCACCGATCTCTGTCTACCCGGCGTTGATCAAGGCACTCGCTTGCATCAAGCAGGCCGCGGCACTGGCGAATCATGAGCTGGGTCTGCTCGACACCGCGCGGTGTGACGCGATCGTCGGTGCCTGCGCCGAATTGCTGGGAGGCAAGCTGCACGATCAGTTCGTGGTCGACGTGATCCAGGGGGGCGCGGGGACCTCGACCAACATGAACGCCAACGAGGTCATCGCCAACCGCGCGCTCGAACTGTTAGGGAGGAAGAAGGGCGAATACCAGTATTTGCATCCGAACGAGCAGGTCAACATCGGCCAGAGCACCAACGACGTGTACCCGTCGGCGCTGAAAATCGCGACCTGGTTCGGCATCCTGAATCTCATCGAGGCGATGGAGATTCTGCGGCACGCTTTTGAAGCCAAGGCGCTGGAGTTCAAGGACGTTCTGAAAATGGGGCGTACGCAATTGCAGGATGCGGTGCCGATGACGCTCGGTCAGGAGTTCAGCACCTACGCCGTGATGCTCGGAGAGGATGAAGAACGGCTTCGAGAGGCGGCGCTGCTGATCTGCGAAATCAACATGGGCGCGACGGCGATCGGAACGGGCATTACCGCGCACCCCGATTACGCACCGCTCGTGCTGAAGCATCTCCGGGAAATCACGGGCATTCCGCTTGTCACGGCACCTGACCTCGTCGAAGCGACGCAGGACTGCGGCGCTTTCGTCCAGTTGTCCGGCGTGCTCAAGCGCGTGGCCGTGAAGCTCTCGAAAACCTGCAACGACTTGCGTCTGCTCTCCAGCGGCCCACGCGCGGGTCTTGGAGAGATCAACCTCCCGCCCATGCAGGCCGGCTCGAGCATCATGCCGGGAAAGGTCAACCCGGTTATCCCTGAGGTAATGAACCAGATTGCGTTCGAGGTCATCGGCAACGATGTCACCGTGAGTTTCGCGGCCGAGGCCGGTCAGCTCCAGTTGAATGCTTTCGAGCCGATCATTGCGCACAGCCTGTTCAAGAGTGTGACCCACTTGCGCAATGGCTGCCTGACACTCGCCGAGCGATGTGTCAAAGGAATCACGGCCAACGCGGAGCACTTGCGCGCGTCGGTCGAGAACTCGATCGGCATCGTGACCGCACTCAATCCGTACATCGGCTACGCCAACGCGACGTCCGTCGCGATGGAGGCTCATGCGTCGGGTGGCCGGGTCTATGACATCGTGCTCGAGCGCGGGCTGTTGTCCCGGCAGCAACTCGACGAGATCCTCAAGCCAGAGGGTCTCACGCAGCCCACGCCGCTTCATATCCCGCCGGCACGGTAAGCGATCGGGCCGTATGAGGCGCCCGGTGTCGAGCCGGGAAGCGATGACGGGATCGGACGGCAAATGACCGCTGCCTTCCGAAACGCGCGATATGAGCCCACCGCGCCCCCTCCGTCAGGGGGCGCGACAGGTCCGTCAGGTCGTGCGCTCGCGGACCCTGTTCGACCCGACCCGCAATGGGGGGTGTTCATCCCGCTTTCCGGGCCACGAAGGCTGACATTCGCACGCGCCCAGTGGAGCAGCCTCTTGAATCTCAAGACACGCGGCACCTCTTGAAAGTCGAGGTAATCTTGCGACGGGTTTCAAGCCCAGGCAAATCGTGGAAAGCATCGAAGCTCTGTCCGGGCAGCCGGGACGCGTATTCGTGCGTCTTGGGCGTGAGGAAATCGTACGGGGGTGTTCGTAGGCGGAGCCGGTTGCCCGGGATGATCCTTGCCCCGATTTACGGGCTTCGACGCACCGAAATCTCGCAAACTTTGTTCAACTCGTATGGGAGCCAGCAGATTAGCTGGAGGCTGATCATATAGGCGATTGATTTTAAAGAACATATTCTTTTGGTCGGCTTGTGCTTTATTTCGTGCCGTCTGGCCAGATCATGTTTTTCGTATCAAGGACATACCGTCGACAGACGTAGACTGACGGACACGTGATGCGTTATTTTCAGGACACTTTGTACTTGACGGCGCAACGTCGCAGAATCGCGACGCGCGGCGCGAAGCTGCGCGCGCTGTTCGACCGGGTCGCGTGGGACGTCGACGGCGTCGACCGGTAGGCCGCCCCGGGCAGGCATTGGCCTCGGCCGGCAAACGTCGGGTCGTTCAGGCTCCGGCCTGCAACTCCCGCAATGCAAAGCCGCGCACTGTTATCATTCGCGCCATGCCGCGCCAGTGCCATGGTGCGGCGCATGACTTGCCGCAGCCGTTCGCCGTGCGTTCGCATGCGGCGTGCCGCGCGTTACCGGCCCGGCCCTGTCTGTTTTTGACGCGCGACGTCGTTTCGTGCGCGTCGCGCAAACCGTGCCGGCTCAGGCAAACGATTCGCATATGTGACAGCACCGATCGGCGGAACTTCGTGGTAGGTTCGCGCATCGGAGCTTTTTTGCAAAAACATGCCCAAAGAGGATGAATACATGACCCAGGCCCTGCAGGAACTCGAAGCACAACTTCGGGACCTGAACATCAAGCTGTCGGACGCGAAGCAAAAGGAGAAGCAGGCCGCGCTCGCGGCGTTCAAGGAACAGGTCGAGCTTTTGGGAATTACGCAGCAGGAAGTGCTGAGCGCGCTCGGCTATATCGTCCAGCGAAAACGCAAGGCGCCTGCCAAGTATTACGATCCGACGACCGGCCGCTCGTGGTCGGGCCGCGGCCCGCGGCCGAAATGGCTCGAAGGCAAGAATCTCGACGCGCTCGTCGTCGACCGCGAGGCCAAGACCTGGTGGCCCGGGGACGATCAGGGCTGAAGCCCGCCGCGCCGCGCGGCCGCCCGGCGCCGTCCGGTTCGCGCGCGCGGACCGGCCGGCACCACCCCGCCAGCACAATGTCTTTCGTTCGGTGTCCGGCCTGATCGCGACATCGCCGGCCTTGCCGCCGACACCGGATCGCTGCTTTCCCGTTCATTGCCCGCCATTCCCGCTCTCCGTCCCGGAAGCGGGCGCGCGGCGCATCCTGAACCCTCGTCGGAAGCGCACGCCTGACGGACCGGAACGGGCGCCGTCGCACGCCGGTACCGCGCCGCGCACCGGCGCGTTCGCCAGCCCGTCGCGCGCGGCCACAGGCCTTAGAATGTCGCCGGACTTTCGTGGCAGGACACCATGGCAGCAAACATCAAATCCTCGGCGCTCGGCGGCCCGTCGGCGCCGCGCGTGGAGCAGGTCGGCGCGTACGCTTGGAAAGCGCTGGCCGGGTCGGCGATCGGTTATGCGATGGACGGCTTCGACCTGCTGATCCTCGGCTTCATGCTGCCCGCGATCACGGCGGCGCTGCAGCTGACGCCCGGGCAGGGCGGCGCGCTGGTCACGTGGACGCTGATCGGCGCCGTCGCGGGCGGCATCGTGTTCGGCGCGCTGAGCGACCGTTACGGGCGCGTGCGCGTGCTGACCTGGACGATCCTGCTGTTCGCGATCTTTACCGGCCTGTGCGCGTTCGCGCGCGGCTTCCAGGATCTGCTCGTCTACCGCACCATCGCGGGCATCGGGCTGGGCGGCGAGTTCGGGATCGGCATGGCGCTCGCGGCCGAAGCATGGCCGGCGAGCAAGCGCGCACGGGTGTCGTGCTACGTCGCGCTCGGCTGGCAGGCCGGCGTGCTGCTGGCCGCGCTGCTGACGCCGTTCCTGCTGCTCCACATCGGCTGGCGCGGCATGTTCGTGGTCGGCGTGCTGCCCGCGCTGCTCGCGTGGGTCATGCGCAACAAGCTGCACGAGCCGGAAGCGTTCGTGCAGCGCGCGGCGCAGCCGAAGTCCAACGCGTTCCGCATGCTCGTCGCTGACGGCCGCACCGCGCGCACGAGCGTCGGCATCGTGATTCTGTGTTCGGTCCAGAACTTCGGCTACTACGGGATCATGATCTGGCTGCCGACCTTCCTGTCGAAGCAGATGGGCTTCTCGCTGACGAAGTCGGGGCTGTGGACGGCGGCAACCGTCGTCGGGATGATGATCGGCGTATGGGTGTTCGGGCAACTCGCCGACCGCATCGGGCGCAAGCCGACGTTCCTGTTGTACCAGCTCGGCGCGGTCGCGACGGTCATCGCGTATGCGCGGCTGTCGGACCCGACGGCGATGCTGTGGGCCGGCGCGCTGATGGGGATGTTCGTCAACGGGATGGTCGGCGGCTACGGGGCGCTGATGTCCGAAGGCTATCCGACGGCCGCACGCGCGACCGCGCAGAACGTGCTGTGGAATATCGGCCGCGCGGTCGGCGGCTTCGGTCCGGTCGCGGTCGGCGCACTGGCCGCGCACTACTCGTTCCAGACGGCCATCGCGATGCTCGCCGGCCTCTATGTGCTCGACATGGTCGCGACGCTGTTCCTGATTCCCGAGCTCAAGGGCGTCGAGCTCGAATGAGCGCGGCGGGCGCGGCCCCGCTTGCGGTCGGAACCCGATGCGATCGCACCCACCGCAACGACTTCACCGGAAACCACGATGCAAGCAAAGAACAGAACGATCGGCGTGATGGGCTCGGGCAAGGAACCGTGGCTCGCGTTTTCGGAACCGCTCGGTGCGTGGATCGCGCGGGCCGGCTTCAACCTGCTGACGGGCGGCGGGCAGGGCGTGATGCTGGCGGTCGCGCGTGCGTTCGCCGGCGTGCCGGGGCGGGCCGGGCGATCGATCGGCATCCTGCCGACGCAGGCCGATCCGCTCGCGGGCTTCGTGCCGCTCGACGGCTATCCGCATCCGTTCGTCGACATCCCGATCCTCACGCCGCTGCCGCGCCGCGAGCCGGGCGCCGATCCGCAGACGATCAACCGCAACTACGTGAACGTGCTGAGCAGCGACCTGATCGTCGCGCTGCCGGGCGGACACGGCACGGCCGAGGAGATTTCGCTCGCGCGGCGCTGGGGCAAGCCGCTTGTCTGCTTCGGGCCGGACGGCGCGTTTCGGGAGCTCGCTGCCGGCGCCGCATGCACGTCGTCGCTCGATGACGTGATCCGGTTCGTGGAAGACGCGTTGGCGCCGGAGCAGGCGCAGGTGGCGCAGGCGCTGCGATAGGTCGCGCGGCGACGAACCGGGCGCGAACGTGTCTGCGTGACCCTGCGCGACCTTTACGCGACCCGAATCCCGAGATTCTCGATCAGCATGGCCGCCTGCTCATAGGAAACGGTCGCGCCGCGGAGGACGCCGGACGCGAGCAGTTTGGGCGTGCCGCTCAGATCCGCGTCGCGCAGGTCGGCACCGTCGAACTTCACATCGTTCAGATGTGCGTTGCGCAGGCTGCCGCCTTCGAAAACGGCGTCGCGAAAGTCCGCACCGGCGAGATCGGCGTCCGAGAAATCGAGTGCCACGAGGCGGGTCTTCCGGAATGAAAAGCGCCGCAGGCTCGCGCCGACCAGCAAGGTGTTTTCGAATTCGAGGCCGAGCGACTTGCATTCCTCGAAATTGGCCCCGGTCAGCCGGCATTCCTTGAAGCGGGCCGAGCCGAGCTTGCTGCGTCGCCAGCTCGTATTGTTGAGATCGCACGACTGGAACACGGCGTCCTCGAGGTCCGACGACGCAAAGCTGGCCTGGCGGGCCCGGCACCGGATCCACGATGTCTGCGCCAGCGTGGTGCCGACGAACGATGTTTCCGCGAGCGCGCATCGTTCGAAGCGTGCACCTCGCAAATCCAGGCGCGACAGGTCGGCACCTTCGAGGTCGCAGTCCTCCAGATGGACGGGTGTCGGCGAGCCTTCGACGAGCAGCAGCAATTCGGCGCGATCCAGCGTGCGGCCGGTAATGGAGACTCCTTGCGTCATCAGGTGATCCGTTGCCAAGTGAAATGTTCGGGGCAAACATTATCCGGATTTCGCGGCATCGCGCGTTCGGAATCGCTCACCGCATTTTTGTGCACGTCCTGGAACAGTTCGTTCATCGTGCCGACATACCGGGACAGCATGCGTGGCGAAATGTCGGCGCGCCGGAACAGGCTGTCGATCCCGGTCGAACATCAGCAGTCCGACGGCCCTGGCCGACTGAAACGCTGCTCGACCACCTCGGTTCCCCATTGCGTGCCCGCGGACTCGCTGGTCAGCGTAAAGCCGAACGACTCGTACAGATGGCGCGCCGAATCGAGGCCCTTGAACGTCCACAGGTAGGTTTCGCGAAACCGCCGCTCATCGACGAAGCGCATGGCTTGCGTCATGAGTTGGCGCCCGATGCCCGACCCGCGCAACGCGTCGTTCACGATGAACCAGCGCAGATGCGCGACGCCGGTCGCCGGGTCGCCGTCGATCGCGAGCGACGCGAGCGTGCGTCCGTCTTCCTGGCAGAGCCAAAGCGCCTTGCCGTCGGCCGGCAGCGCGCCCGCGAACTCGGCCAGCTCGGTCGCCACGCGCTGTTCGAAAAAAGCGCCGAATCCCCAGTGCTCCGCATAGAAGCGCGCGTGGAGGCCGACGATGTCGCCGATGCAGCCCGGTCGGTAGCCTTCGCGAATCTGCGGCGCGTCGGGCGCCGCGGTGGGCGCCTTGGCGGCGTTGTCTTGCGCGAGCGCATCGGCGTACAGCGCGAGCGAACGCAGCAGCGCCTGCTGGTCGGCCGGGATCATGCGACGCAGCGCGTTCGACACCTGATCCGTCGCGAACTGGTCGATTCTCTTCCGAAGCTTCTTCCCTTCGGCGGTGAGGGTCAGCTCGGTCGCGCGCGCATCGTCGCTCGACACGCGGCGCTCCACGATGCCGGCGGCTTCGAGCCGGGCGAGTTGCCGGCTCGTGTTCGATTTGTCCAGCCGCAGGATATTGCCGAGATCCCTGGCGTTGATGCCGGGCGCCATCCCGATCTCGAGAATCGCGTGAACGGCCGATGGCGCCCAGTCGCTGTCGGCCAGCGTCGCGCGCATGAAGCCGAGCTCGCGAACCAGTTTGCGGGAGAAGTCGCGAAGCTCGAGGATGGTCGCTTCGCGAGGCTTGGCGGGAACGTCGATGAGATCCATGGTGTCTGCCCGAAAAGGTTGCGTGTCGCAAGCAATAATAGTTGCGGGTCGCAACTTCATCAAGGCGGATTTTCGGCGAAGCGGTGGCACCTGAGTCGCTTTCTTGGGGCGGCGTCGAAGCCGCTCAAGGGGCCCGAACGAGTCGGCAGTTTTCGGTCGTGAATGGTATGGCGCGGATGGCGGAGTGCCGTGACGTGGATGCATACTTGGCGCATCCGGTCGACCTGCGGGCAGGGGTGTCGACCGATCGTCGATCCGGTTGCGCAACCGCGGGCCATCAACCGGACGTGATGCATCGTTGTCGATCCAGGTCCACGGACCACGGAGACCACCATGAACAAGCTGTTGCCGATGACGATTGCGTTGCTTGCCGGATGCGGTATCAGCGCGGGAACGCTCCACGCTGCCGGCAGCATGGATGCGCCACCCTGTAGCGCGGCGCATGCGGCGGACCAGGGCGGGAACGCCTCGGCGTCGGGCACGTCGGTCCGCAGCTTTTCGACCGCCGGTTGCTCGGGTGCGGTGCTGCAGGGTGAACGGGCCACCGCGACGGTCGACGGCGATCGGGTCGAACTGCGGGACGGCACCGTTTATGTGAACGGCCGGTCGTACGGCGCCGTCACGCCCGCGCAGACGGTCGAATACGAGGCCGCGCACGACCGGCGCGTATTGAAGGTCGACGGGAAAGTCCGCACGCCGCAGCGCTGAGCGCCGATTCCGGCTTCCGTCAGCCGCGACGCGTCACGCGTCACGTCGTCTTCGGATAGCTGACTTCCATTCCCGCGCGCACGTTCTGCTGGATGCCGTACTGCGCGAACGGGTAGCGCAGCCCGTTCCGCGACAGCGCTTCCATCCCCGCAATCGCCTGCTCCAGTGCGTCCGGCGCCAGCCGCTTCAACATGCCGGCGGGCGGCGCGCGCTACGCTTATTCGACCAGCGTCAGCCGGCCGTCGCTGAGCCGCACTTCGCGCCCGACCCACGCCGCGTCGACGCGCGGCAGCACGGCCGACGGCTTGCGCAGTTCGCGCAGCAGCGTCGCGCCGTGCGACAGCCGGCCGCCCATCCGCGCGATCACGGCGCGCGCGGCCTGGTACTGCGCGTGCCGGCCGGGGTCGAGCGTGTCTTCCAGCAGGATGTCGTGGCCGAGCACGCCCTGCGTGTCGCCCGGATAGATCATGAAGCCGGTCGCCTCGTCGGTGCCTTCGCTGCCGTCCTGCCAGAAGCTGCCGTTGCGTTCGCGGCGCTCGGGATGGGGCGCGAACCACGCGTCGCGATCCGCGGCCGGCATCGCATGATGCAGGCGGAAGAACACGCGCATCAGGTTGTCGCGATACCACTCGCGCACCTGCAGATACCAGCCGCGCATGCCCGGCGCGCCGAGCGCGTGGAGCACGCGGACCGGCAGCGGCCAGTCGGGAAACGCCTGCAGCGGCAGGTCCGCGGCCGCCGGCCGCGCGGTGCCCGGATCGGTTTCCCACGGCAAGCGGTGCGGGCTGTCGTCGAGCCGGCCATATACGGTCGGCGGGCGCCCCCACAGTGCGCCGCCGCTGCTGGCGAGCGATGCCGCGATGCACAGGTTGCCCTGCACGACGAACACGTAGAAGCGCGTGAACCAGTCGGCCAGTTGCCGGCCGTCGGCGCGCTGCTCGACGAGCGTCGCGAGTTCCCGGTCGAAGCGCCGCAAGCCGTGCTCGAGCGTCGGCAGGTGCGTGCGCGCGACGCGCAGCATGCGCCAGAACACCGGCAGCGAACGCAGCAGGCGCAGCGGTCGCCAGCGCAGCGGCGGCGTCGCGCCGCCGATCTCGCCGCTGTAGTTGCCGGCCGATACGCCCCAGTCGGCCAGCCGCGCCAGGAACAGGTCGTTGTTGATGTATGACGCGCCGCCATAGAGCGCGGTGAATGGCTCGTTGTCGCGCAGCACGCGTGCATCCCAGCGCGCCATGATGGCCGGGATGCTGCCGGCCGCGCGGCGTTGCGCATACTCGACCAGCCGGCTCGGCTGCGGCGGCAGGATCTCGGCGATGTTGGCCGAGGTCAGGTGCCGGTGCCAGCCGTAGCTGCTGATCGGACGGTACTGCAGCAGCCACAGCCGCGTGCCGTCCCACGCCCATTCGACATCGCCCGGCACGTAATGGAACGCGCGCAGCACGCGTTGCAGGAAGGTCCACAGTTGCGTCGCGGTCAAGCCGTGCGCGGTCGGGAACGTGCCGCTCTGCCAGGGCTCGCCGAGCCGCGACAGGATCGCGCGCTGCGGGCTCGCCTGCCCGTCGGCGAGCGTTTCGAGGTGGCCCTGCACCCATTCGACTTCGACCGCGAGATGACGCACGAACGCGATGCCGGACAGCACGGGCGTGACGAAGCGCTGCACGACCGCTTCCTCGAGCCCGCCGTCGAGCAGCTCGGCCACGCGCGCGGCCGCTTGCGACGCCGGTACGCGCAGGAACGTCGTGTGCAGGCCGGCATTGGCCGCATCGGCCTGGTCTTCGCCATGACTCGACGAGCGGATCGCCCACTCGGCATCGGGCTGGCTCGCGAGAAAACCGTGCAGGCGCGGGTCATCGGCGCGGGTGAGCGACAGCGCGGGCGGCACCGGCAGCCCGGCCATTGTGGCCAGCGCCAGGCGTCCGCCTTTCGTGTGCGCGACAAAGCCCGTGTCGCCTGCTTCGAGCCACTGCGCGAAGGTTGCCGGCGCATCGATCCACGGATAGTGTCCCCAGCCGGCCTGCAGCGTGACGGTGAGATCGGCGCGCGCGAGGATGGCCGACCACGCAGCGGCCTGGCGCACGCCGAGCACGTTGTCCTGGTCGCCCCACACGAGTTCGATGCGATCGGTGACCCACTCGAGCAACGGCAGCGCGGTATCGGCGCGCACGAGATCCCAGTGCGGCAGGAACGCGCGGCAGCGCGCGTAGCCGGCGCCCATGCGGCGGTACTGCGCGCGTGTCCAGGTCTGGTTCGAGAACTTGCGTGCGAACAGCGTCGGGTAGTGCGCGAGCAGCCAGTGGATGGTCTTGCGCAGCGGCTTCGGCGCCATCAGTTTCGGCAGGCGCCGTTCCCACAGGAACGCGCCGACGGGCGCGAGCAGCACGCTGCGGCTGAAGTGGCCGGGGCGCCGCTGCAACGCGTGCAGCACCAGCAGCGCATTCACGCCGACCGCCATGATCGCGTGGCCCGGCTCGGTCGCGTCCAGCAGCGCTTGCGCGTAGGCGGCGAGGTCGTCGCACGGCGGCGCGGGATGTTCGCCGAACCCCGGCAGTTCCAGCGGCACGGGTCGGTAGCGCCGGAAGTGGGGCAGCGCGTCGTCCCACCAGTCGGCCGCGCTGCCGTTGCCGGCGAGGAGGTACAGGATCGGTTTGCTCATGGAGGCTTCGTCGGTCGACGATCGTCGCGGTTGCGCTTGCCCGATTGCGCGGCGACGTCAGCGGATGCCACGGGTTGCTTTCGCATTGCGCCGGTGCGGGCGGAATTCGAGCGTGGCCCCGTTCGGGTTGATTGTTGCGGGCATTCTACGCGAGTTGATTCATTGCGATATTCATTCCGGGTTTCGGAATTTTCGATGCGCGATCGATACGCGTTACCGGGTTGTCGATTGACCGAGATGTTCAGACCGACTCCATTCAGACGCTGGTCAGGGATTACCGGTGCAAAAACTCCTGATGCCGGCAATGCAGCCGTAACCGGTCCGGCTCACGCGTCGGCGTTCGACTCGGCACGCGGCGTCTTGCCGGTCCAGCGCCGATACGCATGACGAAAGCTGCGCGGCTCGCTATAGCCGAGACGTTCCGCAATCGTCGCGACCGTCAGCGTGTGATCGTCGAGCATCCGCACCGCTTCGTCGCGACGCACCTCGTCGAGCAGCGACTGAAACGTGATGCCGTCCTTGTCGAGCCGCCGGCGCAGCGTGCGCTCCGTCAGGTGCAGCGCATCCGCGAGCGACGTCATCGACTTGAAGCGCGACAGGTCGCGCGTCATCAGTTCCTTCGCGCGATCGGCGAAGCGCGTGCCGACCGACGCGGCCCACTGCCGTTCGAGCGCCTCGCACTGGCCGTGCAGCGCGTTGAAGCTGACTTCGTTCGCGAGACGCGGCGCTTCCGTGCCGTTCACGGACGTGAACACGAGACGGTTGTCGCCCGCATTGAACGCGACCTTGCAGCCGAAGTGACGCGTGTAGTCGGCCGCGTTGCGCGGCGTGCGGCGCGCGAGTTGCAGCTGCTCGGGCCAGACCGGCTTGCCGACGAGATCGGACACGATCAGGCGCAGGCTGGACAGGCACATGTCGACCTGAAACACCTCGAGATCGGGCTCGCCGTTGTAGCGGCCGATCGTCACGCTCATGCCGTCCGCGTGCGCATCGATACGCACATCGAAATACAGCCCCATGAACAGCGGAAACTGGCTCATGCACCGGAACGCCTGCATCACGGAGCCGCTGATCAGCATTGCATAACCGGCAAGGCCGAGCGTCGACACGTGCAGCCGTGCGCCGATCGACAGCCCGATCGACGGCACGCCGCTGCAGCGCAGCAGGTTGCGGAAACAGCGCTGCTCCTGAGCGCGATTCACGTGCAGGTTCGGCGACGCGACTTCGTCCGCGCCGAGCCCCGTGCCTTCGAGCAGCGCGGCGCCGTCGATGTGCCGCACGCGGCACTCGTCCAGCGCGACCGCGATCGCGTGGACGGTGGCGGGAATGTCTTCCTGGCGTCCGGCCGGACGCGCGAGGCCGAGCGACGAACGCAGGCTGTGCTCGGCCCTGCTCTGGTTTCGATGGGAGCGGCTATCCATGGTGATGACGCGGCGACGGGGTCGCGTAGAACATAGCCGGAATGTCCGCAAAACGCCAGTGCGGCACAGCACCATTCAAGACTGGCCAGCGCGACGCGCGGCGACCTGTCCGCAAATATCCCCCGATTACGTCCGCTTTTCTCATTCGTCGTCGATTTTTTGGCGCACCACACTCGTTTCCGAATCGTGCAAGGCGCGCGTTGCCGACGAAACGCGTGTTGACGTCATGAACGCAATCCACGTGAGGACAGCATGAACAACGACAGGCCAGGTCGATCCGCATCGGTCGCTTCGGCGAATGACTCGGGGCCGCACGCGCGTCGATGCGACGCAAACGGACGGCGCGACGCGCATCCGCTCGGACTGTTCACGCTGGTGATCTTCGGCCTCGCGTACATGCTGCCGATGACGGTGTTCACGACCTACGGGATCGTCACGAGCGAGACGAAAGGGCACCTGACGGCCGCGTATGCGGTCACGCTGGTCGCGATGCTGTTCACCGCGCGCAGCTACGGCCACATGGCGCGGATGATGCCGAGCGCCGGGTCGGCCTATACGTTCGCGAGCCGCAACTTCGGCACGTCGGCCGGCTTCATGGTCGGCTGGGCGTTGCTGATGGACTACCTGTTCATCCCGATGATCAGCTACCTCGCGATCGGCATCTACATGAAGCAGATTTTTCCGGCGGTGCCGGCCAGCGTGTGGATCGTCGCGAGCATCGCGCTGATCACCGGGCTGAACATCGTCGGCATCCGGCTCGTCAATCGCGTGAACCTGATCCTGATCGCGAGCCAGCTCGTGTTCATCGCGATCTTCGTCGTCGCATCGGCGCGGGTGGCGAGCGGCGAAGGATTGTCGATGGCCGTCGCGTTGCCGTCGTCGGGCGATGCGCGCGCGATCTTCGCCGGGTCCGCGATCCTGTGCCTGTCGTTTCTCGGCTTCGATGCGGTCACCACGCTGTCCGAGGAAACGCGCGAGCCGCGGCGCACGGTCCCGCGCGCGATCCTGCTCTGCACGCTGGCGAGCGGCCTGCTGTTCATGCTGATCGCATACATCGGGCAAGTGGTGTTCCCCGACTGGCACGCATTCAAGGATCTCGATTCGGCCAGCCTCGACCTGATGCGGCGCATCGGCGGCGGCACGCTGTCGGCGCTGTTCGTCGCGGTGTACGTGGCCGGCTGCTTCGCGAGCGCGATGGCCGGGCAGGCGAGCGTGACGCGCGTGCTGTTCGCGATGGGCCGCGACCAGGTGCTGCCCGAGCGCGTGTTCGGCCACCTGCATGCGCGGCTGCGCACGCCCGTGCGTGCGACGCTCGCGGTCGGCGTGGTGTCGCTGTCCGCGCTGTTCATCTCGCTCGATCTCGCGTCGACGATGATCAGCTTCGGCGCGCTCGTCGCGTTCGCGATCGTGAACCTGTGCGTGATGCGCAGCTATCTGTGGCGGCCCGAGCACCGCCATGTCGCGGGCTGGATCACGTTCGGCGCGATGCCGGCGCTCGGTTTCGCAATGAACGTGTGGCTCTGGTCGGGACTGTCGCGCCAGACGTTCTATGTCGGCATCGGCTGGCTCGCGCTCGGCCTCTGCCAGCTCGTGTGGCTGACGCGCGGCTTCACGCGCCCGGCGCCGACGCTGTCGATGAATTGAACGACCGGTTGCCGGATACCGGTCTTGAACCCCTGAAGGAGGAACGACCCATGAACGCTGTTGACGTCAATCTCGATGCGGACCTGCAGGCGCTCGGCAAGCGCCACCTGCTGATGCACTTCACGCATGCCGATGCGTATCGCGACCACGCGCTGACCGTGTTCGACCGCGGCGAAGGCTGCTGGCTCGTCGACCGCAACGGCAAGCGCTACTTCGATGCGCTGGCCGGGCTGTACTGCGTGCAGGTCGGCTACAGCCACGGCGCGGAGATCGGCGACGCGATTCGCGAGCAGATGGTCCGGCTGCCGTTCGCAACCAACTGGGGCTATGGCCACGAACCGGCGATCCGGCTCGCGCACAAGCTTGCGGCGCTCGCGCCGGACGGCCTGAACCGCGTGTTCTTCACGTCGAGCGGCTCGGAGTCGAACGAATCGGCGATCAAGCTGGTGCGCCAGTATCACCAGTCGCGCGGCGAACCGCAGCGGCGCAAGTTCATTGCGCGGCGCGTCGCGTATCACGGCACGTCGTTCGGCGCGCTTGCGCTGAACGGGATGACGAACTTCCGCAAGCATTTCGAGCCGCTGATGTCGGGCGTGCGGCATGTCAGCAACACGAAGCGCTACGGCCGCCCGGCGGGCGAGACGGAAGCGCAGTTCACGCGCCACCTGCTCGACGAGATCGAATCGCTGATCGTGCAGGAAGGGCCGGACACGGTCGCCGCGATCGTCGTCGAGCCGCTGCAGAACGCGGGCGGCAGCCTGACGCCGCCGGCCGGCTACGCGGCCGGGCTGCGCGACGTCTGCGACCGGCACGGCGTGCTGCTCGTCGCGGACGAAGTGATCTGCGGGTTCGGCCGGCTCGGCGAGTATTTCGGGTCGGTGCGCTACGGGCTGAAGCCGGACATCATCACGTTCGCGAAAGGCATCGCGTCGGGCTATGTGCCGCTCGGCGGCGTGATCGCGAGCGACGCGGTCGTCGACACGGTGCTCGACGGCCCGCAGCAGATGTTCCTGCACGGCGCGACGTACGGCGGCCATCCGGTCGCATGCACGGCCGCGCTCGCGAACCTCGCGATCATGGAACGCGAAGGCGTGCTCGAGAACGTCCGCGCCAACGAAGCGGTGTTCCGCCAGACGCTCGACGGCCTGCTCGAACTGCCGTGCGTCGGCGACGTGCGCGGCGACGGCTACCACTACTCGCTCGAACTCGTGACCGACAAGGCCGCGCGCCGCTGGGCGGCCGATATCAGCGCGCAGGCGTTCGTGTCGACGCTGCTCGCGCCCGCGATCTTCGACGCGGGGCTGATGTGCCGCGCGGGCGTCGATCATGAAGGCACGCCGATCGTGCAGTTCTCGCCGCCGCTCGTGATGTCGCGCGACGAGATCGTGTGGTTCGTCGCGCAGATTCGCGACATCCTCGTCGACACCTATGCGCGTGCGACGCGCTGAGCCGGCATCCTCATAACAGGAGCATTCGATGCGAACGTCACAACAATCCTATATCGACGGCCAGTGGCTCGATCCGATCGATGCGCGGTCGATCGACGTGATCGACCCGGCCACCGCGCGGCCGTATGCGCAGCTCAGGATCGGCGGCGCGGCCGATGTCGACCGCGCGGTCAAAGCGGCGAAGCAGGCCTTCGACACGTACTCGCACTGGTCGGTGGCCGAGCGCGTCGCGCTGCTGCAGCGCGTGCTCGAGATTTATCGACGCCGCTACGAAGAAGTCGCGCAAACGATCAGCCAGGAGATGGGCGCGCCGATCGCGTTCGCGCGCGCGATGCAGGCCGCGGTCGGCACCGCGCACCTCGAACAGACGATCCGCGCGCTGCAGTCGTTCCGCTTCAGCACGCAGACCGATTCGCTGCTGGTATCGCACGAGCCGATCGGCGTGTGCGCGCTGATCACGCCGTGGAACTGGCCGATCAACCAGATCGTGTGCAAGGTCGCGCCGGCGCTCGCGGCCGGCTGCACGATGGTGCTCAAGCCGAGCGAGATCGCGCCGTTCAGCGCGATCCTGTTCGCGGAGATCCTGCACGAAGCCGGCGTGCCGCCCGGCGTGTTCAACCTCGTGCACGGCTATGGGCACGAAGTGGGCGATGCGCTGTCGCGCCACCCGGATGTCGACATGGTGTCGTTCACGGGTTCGACGCGCGCGGGCGTCGAGGTCGCGAAAGCGGCCGCCGATACCGTGAAGCGCGTGCACCAGGAGCTCGGCAGCAAGAGCCCGAACCTGATCCTGCCCGACGCCGATATCGACGATGCGGTCACGCGCGGCGTACGCAGTTGCTTCAGCAACAGCGGCCAGTCGTGCAATGCGCCAACGCGCATGCTCGTGCATGCCGATCATCTGGCGCTGGCCGAGCAGGCCGCGCGCCGCGAGGCGGAACGCACCGTCGTCGGCGATCCGCGTTCGCCGGAGACGGGCATCGGGCCGGTGGTCAGCCGCACGCAGTTCGACCGCATCCAGCACTTCATCCGGCTCGGGATCGAAGAGGGCGCGACGCTCGTCGCCGGCGGCCCCGGGCGGCCGGACGGGCTTGGCGGCGGCTTCTACGTGCGGCCGACGGTGTTCTCGAACGTCACGCCGGGCATGACGATCGCGACCGAGGAAATCTTCGGGCCGGTGCTGTCGATCATGACCTACCGGACCGAGGACGAGGCCGTCGCGCTCGCGAACGATTCGGTCTACGGGCTCGCGGCCTACGTGCAGTCGAAGGATCTCGAACGCGCGCGCCGGATCGCGGCGCGGCTGCGCGTCGGCAATGTCCATATCAACTACCCGGCGTGGAACCCGGCCGCGCCGTTCGGCGGCTACAAGCGTTCGGGCAACGGGCGCGAGTATGCGGAGTTCGGCCTCGTCGAGTATCTGGAGACGAAAGGCACGACGGGGTACGCTTGAGCGACGCGCGATGAAGACCCCGATCGCCGGGGTGCATCACGAGACGAATACGTTCTAGCCGGTGCCGACGCCGCTCGCCGCGTTCGGCCGCTATGGCCCGGAACGGAACGGAGCGTCATCGGCCTTGAATCAACGCCGCGTTTGCCGACGATCAGTCCTCCTCCGGATCCGTTGCGGCCGCATCGGATCCCGCAACGTGAGCGGCGGCCCGCCTGCGGATCTCGGAGTCGAGGATCAGGCGCCCGCGCAGCTTGCCTTTCATCCGCTTCACATGCTTGGGCGCCTCGGTCATGTGCTCGACCATCAGCGCACGGACGCGCTCGGCATCGCGCTCGCGTGCGGCCTGCAGGATCGCCTTGTGGATCGACACGTTCGCTTCGCCGAAGCGCTTGTGCTCGACGAGCGGCGTATCGTTCCGGAACTCGATCAACTGCCGGATCATCTCGTTGATCAGCTCGCAGCTGAATCGCAGGAACGGGTTCGGGTTCGCGGCCGCGAGGATGTCGTGGAACGTCGTGTCCTCCTGCCGCTGGCGCAGCATGTGCCCGCGATCGTGCACGCCCGACGCGCCGTCGCAACACGCGATGTTCGCCTCCAGCGCCGCGAAGTCGCGCTCGGTCAGGTGCGGCACGGCGCCCGCCGCCAGTTCGGGTTCGAGCAGCTTTCGCACCGTATAGATGTCGTCGATCGTCACGTCCTTGAAGAACAGGTAGTTCTGCAGGAGCTGCAGCGTGCGGTCGAGCGGCACCTCGACGACCATCCCGCCGCCCGACGGCCCCGTCGTGACCTTGATGAGCCCCTGCACCTCGAGCGACTTCAGCGCCTCGCGGATCGTGCTCTTGCTCACCGCATAGAGCTGCTGCAGCTCGGCTTCGCGCGGCAGGCGGTCGCCCGGCTTCAGGTCCTTCTCGGTGATCAGCCGCTTGATCTCCTCGGCGACGAGGTCGGCCCGCTTCGGCTGCTTGATTTCGACCGCGAGGCCCGCCCTGGCTCGGTCCATGACCATCTTCACGACTCCTTTGTCTGACTGCGCGCCGCGTCATCGTCGACGATCCGTCCCGGCGCGGGGTACGGAATTTTGCCTGATTGACACCAATTTTGATCAACTTTAGCATCAGGTTCATTCTATTTATCATGATAAATAGGATCAACCGGCGGCGCGCATCCTGCAGGGCGTGGGCACGGTTTGGCAGTCGGTCGCATCGCGTGTGTCCCCCTTTATCAGGAGCGTCAACTTGAATCGCCGAGAACTGTTGAAACTGGCCGCTCTGTCGGCCGTGCCGGGTGCGCTCGGCAGCATGTCGTCCCGTGCCGCGTTCGCGCAGGGGTCGACCATCCAGCTCGCATGCCCGGTGCCGATGTCGGGGCCGTTCGCCGCCAACGGCAAGTACGCCGACCTCGGCATGCAGCTCGCCGTCAAGCAATACGGCAAGGTGCTCGGCGCGCCGCTTGCCTATACGGCGCTCGACACCGAGGGCAAGCCCGCGACCGCCGTGCGGCGCGTGCAGGAGATCGCGCAGCAGAAGGGCGTGCGCTTTTTCGCGGGCGGCATCCTGTCGTCCGAATCGCTGGCGATGGGCAAGGAAGTCCAGAAGGCGGACGGCGTGTTCATCACGACGGCCGGCGCGGACGAGATCACCGGTAAGGATTGCAACGCCGCGACGTTCCGCTGGTCGGTGCCCACCTTCGGCGCGATCGAGCAGACGGTGCGCCCGTTGATCCAGATGCTGCCGAAGGCGAAGCGCTGGTACACGATCACGCCGCAATACGTGTTCGGCGACGGCCTGCTGTCGGCCGCGAAAGCGATCTTCAAGGAGAAGGGCATCGAGCATGTCGGCAACAGCTACCACTCGCTCGCGGAGAAGGAGTTCAGCGGCTACCTGACGAACGCGGCGGCCGCGCAGCCGGACGTGCTGCTGATCCTGAACTTCGGCTCGCAATCGTCGGACACGCTGCGCCAGGCCGTCAGCTTCGGGATGAAGCGCAACTGCACGATCCTGCTCGCGTGGGCATCGGGCCTCGAGCAGTTCGAGGCGCTCGGCCCCGACATCTGCGACGGCGTGTATTTCGGCGCGCAGTACTGGCACGGGATCGATTCGCCGCTGAACCGCGACCTGGTGAAGCGCACGAACGCCGTGTTCAAGGCGAACCCGAACTACAGCCTCGCGGGTTCGTACATCTGCTCGAAGATCCTGCTCGACGCGATGGTGAAGGCCGGCAGCGCCGATCCGAAGAAGGTCGTCGCGGCGATGGAGGGCATGAAGTACGACGGCCTCACGGGCCCGGAGGAAATCCGCAAGGCCGACCACCAGGTGCTGAAGAACTACTACCTGCTGAAGGGCAAGCCGAAGGGCCGGATGAAGAGCGCGGACGACTATGCCGACATCGTCAGCTCGGGCCAGTCGTTCCTGCCGGTCGACAAGACGGGCTGCAAGCTCGCGTGACGTAGTGCATGCGTCCGCGGCCGTCGTGTGCCGCGGACGTCCGTTACCTTCCTTTCCGACACGGAAGCCATGAACGTCTATCTGCTGCAGATCGTCAACGGCATCGGCGTGGGCATGCTGTATTTCCTGCTCGCCGTCGGCCTGTCGATCGTGTTCGGCCTGCTGCGCTTCGTGAATTTCGCTCACGGCGCGTTCTACCTGCTCGGTGCGTATCTCTGCTACCAGGCGCTGCAATGGTCGGCGAATTTCTGGATCGCGCTCGCGGTCGTGCCGCTCGTCGTCGGCGCGTTCGCATGGGGCGTCGAAAAACTCGTGCTGCGTCATGTGTACGCGCAGCAGCATGAATTCCACATCCTGGCGACGGTCGGGCTCGCGCTCGTGCTGCAGGAGTGCGCGATCCTCGCATGGGGCCCGCTCGGCGACAACGTGCCGCCGCCCGACGCGCTGAACGGCGTCGTGATCTGGGGCGGCTTCGTCTACCCGAAATACCGGCTGTTCGTGATCGGCTTCACTGCCGTGCTCGCCGCATTGCTGTGGTGGGTGCTCGAAGGCACGCGGCTCGGCAGTACGGTGCGCGCGGGCAGCGAATCGACCGAGATGGTATCGCTGCTCGGCATTAACGTGACGCGCGTGTTCAGCCTCGTGTTCGCGCTCGGCGCGGCGACGGCGGCGCTCGCGGGCGTGCTTGCCGCGCCGATTCGCGGCGTCGATCCGTTCATGGGCATCGAGGCGCTCGGCGTCGCGTTCGTCGTGGTCGTCGTCGGCGGGATGGGGAATTTTCTCGGGGCGCTGGTCGGCGGGCTGCTGGTCGGCATCGTGCAGAGCCTGATGAGCACGCTGTGGCCGGAAGGCGCGCGATTGATGATCTACGTCGCGATGGCGGCCGTGCTGCTGCTGCGTCCGAACGGGTTGCTGGGGAGGGCTGCATGATCGAATCGTCGAAACCGCTGCCGCGGGGGGCGGCCGCCTCGCAGCGCGCGCCGGCATGGCGCGCTGCGTTGCAACGCCCGGAGGGCTGGCTCGCGGTGGCCGTCGTGTGCGTGCTGCCGATCGCACTGAGCTCGGGCTCGCTCGCGACCGAGGTGCTGGTGTTCGCGCTCGCCGCGCTCGGCTGCAACCTGCTGCTCGGCTTTACGGGGCTGTTGTCGTTCGGGCAGGGTATCTTCTTCGGGCTTGGCAGCTATGCAGCGGGGCTCGTGCTGACACGCGGCGTCGCGTCGGTGAGCGTCGCGCTGCTCTCGGCCGCCGTGCTCGGCGCCGTCGCGGCGGCGCTCGTCGGCTGGTTCTCGATCCGGCAGCGCGGCACCTACTTCGTGATGCTGACGCTCGCGTTCGGGCAGCTGTTCTACTTTCTCGCCTATACGACGCCGGACGCCACGGGCGGCGACAACGGGCTGCTCGACATCCCGCGTCCCGCGCTCGCCGCGTTCGGGCATCCGCTCGTCTCGCTCGATTCGCCGTGGCGCTACTACGGCTTCGTCGCGGTGCTGTTCGTCGCGGTGTTCTGGCTGCTGTTGCGCGTGTCGCGCTCGGTGTTCGGCCGTACGCTGCTCGCGATCCGCGACAACGAGGCGCGCGCGGCGGCGGCCGGTTACGACGTGAAGCGCTTCAAGCTCGCGGCGTTCGTGATCTCGGGCGCGGTCACGGGCCTCGCGGGTGGGCTGCACGCGTTGATGACGGGCATCGCGCCGCTGTCGAACATCGACTATCACACGAGCGAGATGATCCTCGTGATGACGGTGATCGGCGGCACCGGCAACCTGTTCGCGTCGGTGCTCGGCGCGGCGTTCTACGTGCTGTTCGCGGACTGGCTGTCGACGCTGTGGCCGCGCTGGCTGCTGCTGCTCGGCCTCGTGCTGATCGCGGTCAGCCTGTTCATGCAGCGCGGCTTGTGGGGGCTGGGCGAACGCGTCGCGGCGAAGCTGCGGCGCACCGAAGGCACGGCGGCTGATGCCAGGGAGCAGCAATGAGCGAAGCGATTCTCGAGGCGCGCGGCGTCGTCAAGCGCTACGGCAAGTTCACGGCGCTGGGCGGCGTCGACCTGCGGATCATGCCGCGCACCGTGCATTCGGTGATCGGCCCGAACGGCGCGGGCAAGACGACGCTGTTCCATACGCTGACGGGCACGCTGCCGATCACGTCGGGCTCGATCCTGTTCGACGGTCACGACGTGTCGCGCGAACCCGATTACAAGCGCGTGCGGCGCGGCATCGCGCGCTCGTTCCAGGTGACGAGCCTGTTTCCGAACCTGAGCGTGCGCGAGAACCTGCGGGTTGCCGCACAGGGCGTCGAATCGCGGCGTGCGCTGAATCCGTGGACCCCGCCGCGCGGCCCGCTCGCGCACGACGGCATCGTCGACGACGTGCTCGAGCGGCTCGGCCTGCAGCGCTTCGCCGACACGGCGGGCGGCGTGCTGTCGCACGGCCAGCAGCGCCGGCTCGAGGTCGGGATGGCGCTGGCGGCGCGGCCGCGCGCGATTTTTCTCGACGAGCCGACGTCGGGCATGGGGATCGACGATCTCGACGACATGAAGGCGCTGATCCGCGGCCTGCGCGACGACTACACGGTCGTGCTGATCGAACACAACATGGGAATCGTGATGGACATCTCGGACACGATCACGGTGATGCAGCAGGGCCGCGTGCTGGTCGAAGGCAAGCCTGACGCGATTCGCGGCGACGAGCGCGTGCGCAGTGCGTATCTCGGCAACATGATCACCGGAGGCCGCGCATGATGCTCGACGTGAAGGAGGTCCATGCCTGCTACGGCAAGAGCCACGTCCTGCAGGGCATTTCGCTGAACGTGAACGAAGGCGAGACGGTGACGCTGCTCGGCCGCAACGGCGCGGGCAAGTCGACCACGCTCAAGACGATCGCGGGCGTCGTCGCGCCGACCGGCGGCACGGTGACGTTCGCGGGCCGGCCGGTGTCCGGGCAGCCCGCGCACCGGATCGCCGCGCGCGGCCTGTGTTTCGTGCCCGAGCATCGCGGGATCTTCCGGCTGCTGTCGGTCGAGGAAAACCTGCGGCTCGGCGCGCGCCGCGATTCGCCGTGGCAGCTCGACGACATCTACCGGATCTTCCCGCGCCTGAAGGAGCGCCGCCGCAACGGCGGCGCGCAGCTGTCGGGCGGCGAACAGCAGATGCTCGCGATCGGCCGCGCGCTGATGAACCACCCGCGGCTGCTGATGCTCGACGAGCCGGTCGAGGGGCTCGCACCGGTGATCGTCGAGGAGATCGTCGAGCAGTTGAAGCGGATCAAGGCGGCCGGCGTCGCGATCCTGCTCGTCGAACAGAACCTCGAAGTGTGCACGCAGCTCGCGGACCGCCACTTCGTGATCGAACAGGGCGTGATCGTCTACGAAGGCAGCAACGCGGCGTTCGCCGTCGATCACGAGGTGAAGGACCGTTACCTGGGCGTCGGCGTCGCGTAAGCGCCGTGCCCTTTCATTGCGAGGAATTCCATCGATGCAAGTTCAGGATTCGACACCGGCCGTTGCGGCGTCCGGCTTGCGCGTCGACGGCGCGCGGCTGTGGGACAGCCTGATGCGTCTCGCGCGGATCGGCGCAACCGACAAAGGGGGCGTGTGCCGCCTCGCGCTCACCGAACTCGATCGCGAGGCGCGCGACCTGTTCGTCGCATGGGCGAAGGACACCGGCTGCACGGTGCGGGTCGATGCGATCGGCAACATCTTCGCGCGGCGCGCAGGCGAACACGACGACCTGCCGCCCGTGACGACGGGCAGCCATATCGACACGCAGCCGACCGGCGGCAAGTTCGACGGCAACTACGGCGTGCTCGCGGGCCTCGAAGTGCTGCGCACGCTCGACGACGCGGGCGTGCGCACGCGTGCGCCGCTCGAGGTCGCCGTCTGGACCAACGAGGAAGGCTCGCGCTTCGTGCCCGTGATGATGGGCTCCGGCGTGTTCGCGGGCGCGTTCACGCTCGACCATGCGCTCGCGCAATGCGACCGCGACGGCGTGTCGGTACGCGACGCGCTGGTCGCGATCGGTTATGCGGGCGATGCGGACGATGGGCGCGACGCGCATCCGGTCGGCGCGTATTTCGAAGCGCATATCGAGCAGGGGCCGGTGCTGGAGGCGCACGACACGACGATCGGCGTGGTCGAGGGCGCGCTCGGGCAGCGCTGGTATGACGTGACCGTACACGGGATGGAGGCGCACGCCGGCCCGACGCCGATGGCGTTGCGACGCGACGCGCTGCTGGTTGCGGCCGATCTCGTGCGCGCGGTGAACGGCATTGCGTGCGCACATCCGCCGCACGGACGCGGCACGGTCGGCTGGGTCGACGTGCACCCGAATTCGCGCAACGTGATTCCGGGCCGCGTGACGCTGACCGTCGACCTGCGCGCGGCCGACGACGCGACGCTGGCGGCGATGGATGCGAAACTGCGCGCGACGTGTGCCGACCTGGGCGCATCGGCCGACATGCGGATCGACGTCGAGCAGGTCGTGTACTTCCCGCCGCAGCCGTTCGACGCGACGCTGGTCGAGCAGGTTCGCGCCGGCGCGAGCGCGCTCGGGCTGTCGTCGATGAACGTGATCAGCGGCGCGGGCCACGACGCCGTGTATCTCGCGCGCGTTGCGCCGACCGCGATGATCTTCGTACCGTGCAAGGACGGGATCAGCCACAACGAGATCGAGGACGCCGATCCGGTGCATCTGGAAGCCGGCTGCAACGTGCTGCTGCAGGCGATGCTGGGCGCTGCCGGGATCGCGGAAGGTGATGCGCGATGAAAATCCTGATCGCCCGGATGAACCACGAGACCAACACGTTCTCGCCAGTGCCGACGCCGCTCGCCGCGTTCGGCCGCAACGGCCCCGACTGGGGCGACGACGCGTATCGCGCGAACCACGGGATGCGCACCGCGATGGCCGCGTTCATCGATGCGGCCGCGCGTGAAGGCGCTGAAATCGTGACGCCGGTGTCGGCGGCCGCGAACCCGAGCGGGCCCGTTGCGGCCGATGCGTATGCGGCGATCTGCGACGCGATCGTCGCGGCCGCGCCCGGCTGCGACGCGGTGATGCTCGACCTGCACGGCGCGATGGTCGCCGAGCAGAGCGCGGACGGCGAGGGCGACCTGCTCGCGCGCGTGCGCGCGGCGCTGCCCGACGCGCCGATCGCGGTCGCGCTCGACCTGCACGCGAACGTCACGCAGAAGATGATCGACCATGCGGATGTGATCGTCAGCTTCAAGACCTATCCGCACGTCGACATGTACGAGACCGGCGAGCACGCGGCGCGCGTGCTGCTCGACCGGCTTCACGGTCGTGTACGGCCGGTGCTCGCATGGCGGCAACCGCCGCTGATGACGTCGACGCTGCTCAGCGCGAGCGCCGAAGGCGCGATGCGGCGCGCGGTGGAGGCCGCGCGCGCGGCCGAGGCCGACGGGATGCTCGCGGTATCGGTGTTGCCCGGCTTTTCGCTCGCGGATATTCCCGCGCCGTGCATCAGCGTCGTCGTGGTCGCCGACGGCGACCGGGCCGCGGCCGATGCGGTGGCCGAACGCATCGCGCGGCAAATCTGGGATGCTCGCGACGCGTTCGTGTACCGCAGCGCGCCGCTCGCGGAATCGGTCGCGCAGGCCGCGGCGCTCGCGCGCGACGCGGACCGCCCGGTGCTGATGCTCGATCACGGCGACAACTGCATGTCGGGCGGCCCGTGCGACACGATGGACCTGCTCGAAGAAGCGCTCGCGCACGGGCTCGACGGGATCGTTAGCGGGCCGCTGTGCGATCCGGAGGCCGTCGCGGCGTTGATCGATGCGGGCGTCGGCGCAACCGTCACGGTGCCGGTCGGCAACCGGCTGCCGTCGCACGGCGGCGTGCGGCGCGAGCCATTCCGCGCGACGGGTGTCGTGCGTGCGCTCACCGACGGCGAATACGTGATCACGGGGCCGACGTACACGGGGCAACGCGCATACATGGGCCGCACGGCCGTGCTCGACATCGGCGCGGCGACGCTCGTCGTCACCGAGCGCACGCAGGAGCCGTGGGATCTCGGCGTGTTCGAGAGCGTCGGCGTCGATCCTCGGCGCGCGCGCTTCCTGCTGCTGAAATCGCGGATGTATTGCCGGCCGGTGTTCGTGCCGATCGCGGCCGCGCTGGTCGAATGCGACAGCCGTGGCGTGACGGGCTCGGATTACGGGCTGTTTCGCTACGAGCGGCTTGCGCGGCCCGTGTATCCGCTCGATGACGTCGATCGGTGGGAGCGGGGCGCGTCGCCGGCGGCCTGACGGAACGGGGCGCGTGACGCCGGATTTGCGTGCTTTCGGGCATCATGCGATGGCATCGACCCGTCGAGCAGCAGGGTCGTGCAATCCATTGCGTCCGCAACCGATCCGGAGAACCGACCGCCATGCATTCGAATCCTTTCCGCCTGCGCAGCGCGCGCCTGCTCGCCGCGCTGACCCTCGCCACGACGGCCGTCGCCGTGCACGCCGCCGACTGGATCGTGTCCGGCAACGACGGCAAGTACCAGCGCGTCGTGGGCCGCGACACCTTTCCGGCTTCACCGCCAGCCGACACGCTGACGCTGCTCGACGCCAGCACGTTCCCGCCGAAGGTCGCACTGCAGGTCGACGTCGAGAACGGTATCCAGGGGCCGCCGCAGGCCGTCGCGATCACGCCCGACGCGAAGCTCGCGCTCGTCGGCGCACCGACGCGCTACGACACGGCCGCGAAGCAGCTCGTGTTCGACACGTTTCTGCAGGTCGTGAATCTCGACACCGCACCGCCCGCGATCACGCGCATCGAGCTCGGCACGCATCCGCAAGGGATCGCGATCGACCGCTCGGGCCGGATCGCACTTGTCGCGAACGTCGACGGCAGCGTGTCGATCCTGCGCATCGACGGCACGCAGGTGACGCTCGACGGCAACCTGAAGATCGGCAAGAAGCGGCTCGCAGGGATCAGCTTCACGCACGACGGCAAGCATGCGCTCGTGTCGCTGCGCGACGAGCAGGGCGTCGCGGTGCTGAACGTCGACGACGGCAAGGTGACCGACAGCGGCGCGCGCCTGAGCACGGGCGTCGCGCCTTACACGATCGACGTGTCGAGCGACAACCACTGGGCCGTCGTCAGCAACGTCGGGCTCGCGGGGCTGCCGGGCTATACGGGCACGCTTGCGGGCGACGCCGATACGGTCGCGCTGATCGACGTGTCGCGCGTGCCGTTCCGGACGGTCCAGTACCTGACGGTGCCGTCGCTGCCGGAAGGCGTCGCGATTTCGCCGAACGGGAAGTGGATCGCCGTGCAGGCGATGGACGGCTCGAACCTGACGCCCGACAATCCGGGCCGCCACAAGCTCGGCAAGGTGCTGCTGTTCGAGATCCGCGACGGGCAGGCCGTGAAGACCAGCGAGTTGCCCGGCGGCGAAGCCGCGCAGGGCATCGTGTTTACCGCGGACAGCCGGCACGTGATCGTGCAGTTCAACGTCGAACGACAGCTGGCGCTTTATGCGGTGGAAGGCGGCAAGCTGCGCGATACGGGCAAGCGTATTGCGCTGACCGGCGGGCCGTCTTCGTTGAGGACGTTGCCGCGCTGACGCGCGGGGCGCCTGGTCGCTCATATCCGATGAGTTCATGTGGCGCCCGGGTTTTCCGGGTGCCTGTCGATGTGCATCCCCCTCCGACACCGCTGCAACGCAAAAAATGGCGGCAATTCATACCCAAAGCCACTTAACTCCGATTTGTTTAGTTAAACAAACTGAAAATTCGGGAAACTTCTTGTGGTGAATAAACAGTCGTTGCGGCACTGTAAGCCCCTGGGAAGATTGTGACGTATCCCGGATACAGGGTGACGGGGTGATGGTTGCGGAAGCAACGATACATGCAGAGTGTGAGCATGTGAGATTCAGTGCGACGTCGCTTGTGGGCAGCCGGCGTCGCGCCGCGCGACATCGACGTGCCGTGCAGGGTCGCAAGCATTGCAGCGTGCCGGAATATCGTCTCCGCCGGATTAGTCGTTTTAATTAACGGTACTAAACGAAAAATGAACAATCCACGACTCTTGCTCATCGCCGCACTGACTTGCGCAGCGCTTGCCGCGTGTGGCGGCGACGACGTGAACAGTGTTGCGACTGCCAGCAATGGCTCTGGAGACACACCGTCGAGCGTGCCGCCACCGACTTCGGGGCCGCCTCAACCGTCTCAGCCCGATCAACCTGCGCCGCCCAAGCGCACCGACATGCAGCTGACGCAGTTCGTCGATCCGCTCATCGGCACGCAGGTCAATGCGGATTCCGGCTACGCGGGCAATGTGAGCCCCGGTGCGATGGTGCCGTTCGGCATGGTGAACTTCGGGCCGAACACGCCGCGCTACAACTTCAACGGCTCGGGCGGCTACCTGTCGTCGGGCGGGGCGGGCGGCACGATCGACTTCTTCAGCGTAACGCACCTGAGCGGTGTCGGCTGTCCGGGGCAGGGCGCGGTCGCGATGCTGCCGACCGATGCGGCGACGGCGGTTGCGTCGGGCGGCCGGCCGATCGGCATCGGCTACAACTATGCTGATGAAACGGCCCAACCCGGGTACTACAAGGTCCGCCTCGCGAACGGCATCGTGACGGAGCTGAGCGCCACGCCACGTTCCGGCATCGCGCGCTTCACGTACACGAGCAAGGACAAGGGCTTCTTCTCGATCGATGCGAAGCTGAACGGCAACAGCGATTCGGGCAGCACGAAGGTCACCGCCAACAACGTCGCGCTGGCGATTGCCAGCGACGGCAAGTCGATGAGCGGGCAGGCCGTGGCGCCGGCGTTCTGCACGCCGTACGGCACGGTGTGGAATGCGCCCGTGTATTTCTATGCGACCTTCGACAAGCCGCTGCGCAGGCAGGCGGGCACGTCGTCGGTGAATACCGCCAGCAACGGCGCGGCGACGCTGCAGTTCGACCTGACCGACGCGGACCGGACGGTGACCGTGAAGGTCGCGGTCTCGTCGGTCAGCGTCGGGAACGCGCAGCGCAACCTGCGCGACGAGGGCGAGAAACTCGCGTTCGACGATGCGCGCACGAATGCCGCCGGTTTGTGGAACGAACGCCTCAACACGATCCAGATCGACCAGGCCGCGAATTCCGCATTGCTGGACGCAACGCAGAAGGCGAACCTCACGAAGTTCTACACCGCGCTTTATCGCGTGTTCGGCACGCCGACGCTGTACAGCGACTCGAACGGCGAATTCCGCAGCATGCGCCAGCCGAGGAACGCGGACGGCAGCTATCCGACGTCGGTCGACCAGACCGGAACCATCCCGCCGCGCGCGACGGCCAGGGTCGGCGACTACGCGTTCCGGCGCGCCGACGGATCCGTCGGCGGCACCGGCAATCACTACACGGGCTTCTCGCTGTGGGACATATACCGGTCGCAGGCGCAACTGCTGGCGATGCTTGCGCCGAAGGAATCGAGCGACATGATGCAATCGCTCGTCGTCGACGCGTTGCAGTGCGGCGCCTTCCCGCACTGGGTCGACGGCAGCGACGACTCGACGCCGATGGCGGGCGACAACGCGCTGAACGTGATTGCAGGCGCGTACAAGTTTGGCGCGACCGATTTCGATCTGGTGTCGGCCGCACGGCTGACGAAGCAGTCCGTGTTCGACCCGTCGAGCGCATGCAACGACCGCACGAGCGCGGCGGGGCTCGCCAATTTCCTGACGGCCCACTACCTGTCGCAAAGCGACGACGGTCACTCGTCGTCCGCGACCATCGAGCGCGTGCTGAGCGACCGCTCGGCGGCCGCGTTCCTGCAGGCGCTGCCGGCCAGCGTGCTGAACGCGCCGTCGGTCGGCGTGACGCCGGACAACATCGGCACGCTGTACACGCGGGCGGGGTGGTGGCGCAACATCTTCGACTACACGAACAAGGTGATCGCCGCGCGCAACGCGCCGCCGTCCGGTTCGGCGCCCGGCACGCTGGGCACGCTCGTGCCGGGTTCGTTCCATGAATCGACGGAGCCGAACTATTTCTGGACCTTCGCGCAGGACTGGACCGCGTTGATCGACGCGATCGGCGGCAAGCAGGCGGCCGTCACGCGGCTGAACAACCTGTTTGCGATCGCGACGCCGTTCTCGACCGTGCCGACCTCCGGCGATCTGAACGGCGGCGAATCGTCCACCAACCTGTACATCGGCAACGAGCCGTCGTTCCAGTCGCCGTGGGGGTACAACTGGGCCGGGCAACCGAGCGGCGCACAGTACGTTCTCCCGATCATCATGTCGAAGGCGTTCACGACCGGCCGCGACGGGCTGCCGGGCAACGACGACATGGGCGCGACGTCGAGCTGGTACGTGTGGGCGGCGCTCGGCATGTTCCCGGTTATTCCGTCGGAAGCCGGGCTTGCGTTGTCCACGCCGCAGTTCAGCGGGATCACCGTCTGGCTAGGCAACGGCAAGACGCTGCGGCTCGACAGCGACAAGCAGGTGGCGATCGACGGCTCGGGGCGCCCGACGTTCGCGTATATCCGGTCGCTGAAGGTCAATGGCGCGGACTACGCGGGTTCGTGGCTGCCGCTGGGCACGATCGCCAATGGCGGAACGATGCGCTACGCGCTGTCCGCGACGCCGACGCAATGGGCGGCCGCCGACAACCTGACGCCGCCGTCCGGGCCGAACGCGGACTACACGCGCATGACGGCGAGCGGTTCGTCCGACGCGATGCGGATACGCGTGGCCGGCGCGCGATGACCGCGGACGTCGCGATCGTCACGGCCATGCGTGCCGTCGTCGCGATGCGTACTTACGGACGCAGCAGATCGAACCCGCCGAATACGACGACGCCGCTGAGCGCGATCATCGCGACGGAGTGCTGGCCGAAGTAGAGAATCGCGGCGGCAAGCCACGTCGTGATGCAGAAGGCGCCGATGCGGGCCATCGTGTGTTCCTCGAATGCGTATGAAGTAAGCGCGCCGCACGGCGCTCGCCGCTCGACCCGGCGAGCGGTGCACGAAGGCGGACGGAGAGGGCGACCCGCGAAGCCGCGACCGCGGCGCGGCACGCGTCACGTGCCGCACCCGGAAGGGTAGGAGTCGAAACCGGCGGCCTGCGCGATCGTGCCGTGAGGCGCTGTCGACGCGCGAATCCGGCCGGCGAAGCGGCAATTTTACCAGCGCCGCCATGCTGACAATCTGGCCCTTTCGCGACTTGAATGCTGCGATTGACCGCAGGATTCGTCCGACCGCGATACTCAAGTTTCGTGTGACGAATGCCGTAAACGAGTTGGAAGGCATTTCACGCCACCCCGTCACGATTCGTTTACCGACACACGGACCGACACGATGCAGATCGATTTCTCCACGACCGCGCGATCCCCGCTGGCGGACGGCAGCGTCACCGCAAACACGCAGGGCGCCGCATCGGCCACGCCCGCTGCGACATCGTCCGCCGACGGCGCAACGGATACTACGGGCACCGGCGGCACGCCCAGCACCACCGGCACGAAGGGTTCGGCCGGCGGCACCGGCGAAACGCTCGGCGCATCGGGCGCATCGTCGGAGAACCCGGCGGTCAGCCAGTTGAAGGCGCTGATCGAGCGGCTGCAGAAGCAGCTCGCCACGATCGAGCGACAGATGGCGAGCGCCGCGCAGCGCGCGAAGGACGACCCGGCCGCGGCGATCGAGCAGCAATCGCTGAGTGCGGAAGCCGGCGCGATTTCGGGGGCACTGGCGACGGCGATCTCGCAACTCGCCGCGGCGATCGAGAAGGCAGGCGGTTCGCCGGCAGGCGGGCTGGTGTCGACGCAGGCCTGACGGTTTCCGGCCGCGCTCGGCCGTCATGGCCGTGTCGGCCGCACGCATTACAATCGCAAGCTTGTCCCCCTCGAAAGGACGGCAGAACGATGAATGCGGAACTCGACGACGACGAACTCGTCCGCTTCGATGCGCACGGCGGCACGCCGCTGCCGGCGGCCGATACCGAAGGATGGCTGGAGCACGACGGTGCGCGCATCTGGCACGCGTCGTTCGGCGACGGCCCGCCGGTGGTGCTGCTGCACGGCGGCCTCGGCCACGGCGGCAACTGGGGCAACCAGGTGCCGGCGCTGCTCGCGGCCGGCTACCGCGCGATCCTGGTCGACAGCCGCGGCCACGGCCGCAGCACGCGCGACGACCAACCGTATTCCTACGAACGCATGGCGTCGGACGTGCTCGCGGTCCTGGATGCGCTGCACGTCGACCGCGCACGCTTCGTCGGCTGGAGCGACGGCGCGTGCATCGCGCTCGTGCTGGCGGCCCGCGCGCCGGAGCGCGTGGCCGGCGTGTTCTTCTTCGCGTGCAACATGGACCCGGGCGGCACGAAGGAGATGGTGCCGAGCCCGCTGATCGACCGCTGCTTCGCGCGGCACCGGAAGGACTACGCGCAACTGTCCGCGACGCCGGACCAGTTCGACGCATTCGTCGCGGCCGTCAGCGAAATGATGCGCACGCAACCGGATTACAGCGCGCAGGATCTCGCGGCGATCGCCGTGCCGGTGACGATCGTGCAGGGCGAGCACGACGAATTCATCCGGCCCGAGCATGCGGCATATCTGGTGCGCACGATTCCCGGTGCGACGCTGACGATCCTGCCCGGCGTGAGCCATTTCGCGCCGCTGCAGCGGCCCGCGCGATTCAACGCGGCGATGCTGGCGTTCCTCGACCGGCTGCCGGGCTGACCACGCGCACGGCACGCGCGGCCCGTCGATGGGCGCGCGTGTTGGTCGCCCGCGCTCAGACCATCGCGTTGTCGCTGCCGGGAATCTCGTGCGCCTTGATCTGCTTGCGGTGCAGCTTGTACAGCAGCTTGCCGAGCATGCCGTCCTCGTGGCGCAGGCGCGTGATGTTGCGCACGTATTCGTCGTCCGGCGCGATCGCCTGTGCGCCCATGATCCAGCGCACGCTTTCGCGATAGTTGTAGAGCGACTTGTCGCGGCTGTCGGCCAGGATCGACGACAGCGCGGCCATCGCCGCCGGATGGCCGCCTTCCGCATGGCGGCGCAGTTCGTCGACGTAACGATGGCGCGACGGGAGATCGTCGACGTCGGCGATGAACATCAGCATCGTCTCGAGGCCCTCGGTATGCCCCATCTCGTGCGCCATGCGCGCGGCCTCGACGGCCTCGACCTGCATGCGCGAGCGTTCGGCTTCGTCCTTGCTGGCGCCTGCGATGTGATAGTACGCAAACCCGAGCTTGTAGGCGGCCATGTTGCCGCCGTCGCCGACCGACTCGCGGAAGTAATGGGCGGCGCGGTACAGATCCTGCGTGACGTGCATGCCGTCTTCGTAGAAGCAGCCGAGCAGGTAGTCGCACGAATCGCCGCCCGCTTCATAGCCGAGCTGGCACAGCGCGACGGCGTCGGCGGGCCGACGGCCTTCGTCGCGCATCGCGGACGCGAGCTGGTTCCATGCGAGCGAGCCCGGCTCGTTCACGCGCGCGGCTTCGAGCCACGCATCGCCGCGTGCATCGTCCTGTGCGAAGCCGAACGTGCCGGTGCGATGGGCGTAGCCGCGCAGGATCATCGCCGACGTGCATGCGCGCGCATCCGATGCGCGCTCGATCGCACCGGTCAGCCAGGCGCCCTGCGGATCGAGGTCGAGCGCGAGCCGTACGCCCATTGCCATCGCGTGGTTGTCGTCGATCGGCTGGTCGCGCTCGGCTTCCTGCAGGCGCGCGTAAGCCTGCTCGTATTCGCTGCGCATGAAATGACTGTGCGCGAGCCAGTGCAGCGTTTCCCAGCGGTGATACGGATGCAGCGCGGCCTTCGCCCGCGCGAGCGTCGCGGCCATCGCGCGGCGCGCATCGTCGTCGTCGTCATCCGAATCGAGCGTCTTGCCGAAATAGTCGTCGCGCCAGATTTCGTGGCGCAGCCGGTCCTTCTCGACCGCGTCGAGGTGCGCGCACGCGTCGGAATCGACGAATGCGCGGACGTGGTCGTGCGAGCCGCCCCAGCGCGGCTGCATGTACCAGATGAACGTGCGCATCGAGAAAAACTGATGCGGGTGGATATGCAGCGTCGCTTCCATCCAGTACCACTTGCCCTTGCGCAGCTTCTTGCCGTGGACCGGGCCGGGCAGTGCTTCCGGAAAATCCGCCGGGCACGCGACGGGCACCTCGGGATTCAGCCCCGAACGCGCGAGCATGCCCTGCAGTTCGGCGCGCGTGCCCTCGTCGTGGGCGCCGACGTTCAGGTGCAGCTCGGTCACGGGCCAGCGGCGTTGTTGCACGAGCTGCGTGAGCCACTCGGGCTCGTCGAACGACGACACGCTCGTGAAGATCACCTTCGGCGCGCTCCACATCGTCGGCGCGAGCACCAGCGCGCGCAGCGCGGCGACGATCGTCATCGTGGCGCACGCATGCGCGCAGATCCAGCCGGATTCGGTCACCGTCTCGGCCCAGCCGGAGCCGCGGTACTCGTATGCCCAGTGGTGCCAGTAATGCGCTTCGCACAGCCACGCGTGCGCGGAGTGCGGGTTCGCGGCCTGCCATGCGCGCAGGCGTGCGAGGCCTTCGGCGCCGGCGTCGATGCACGGCTGCACGTCGGCCGGCAGCGCGTCGACGTAGCGCGCCTCGGCCGTGCGGTCGGCGAAGCTGGCGGCGAGCGCGGCGTCGAGTTGCGTGTCGAGCGCGGCGAAATCGCCCGCGCGCAGCAGCGCGTCGACGTCGCAGATGAGCCATCGGGATTTCGCGGGCGGAATCAGGTCGGCGGGAGCGGAGGACATTTCTGTGTCGGCGGTCATGACGAAACGGGTTGGGGATCGAAGATGCGGTAGCGCTTCCACGGTAGCGAAAGCCAGTTTCCGGACGGATTGCGCAGGTGCTCGCGCACTTCCTGCGTGGCGCGCGACGACGCGGGGCCGTCCTGGCCGCTGCCGCGCAGCCAGTGCTGGCGCGCCCGTGCATACGCGAGCCCGAAGTCTTCCCAGCTGTCGAAACTGTCCTGCGCGCGCTGCGCATTGAGCAGCAGCACGACCCACGCCTGTTGTTCGGACGCCCAGCCGAGCAGCGCGATGCAGCGCACGAGAAACGCGGTGCGCGCGCAATCGAACGCGAGCGCGTCGCGCACGCGGCCGACGGCAGCAAGCCGTTCGTAGAAGCCTTCGTGCGAGCGGCCGACACCGCGAATCCAGCCCGCGAGGATCGGCGGCACGCGCTGCACGATCTGCCACTCGGGCAGGTCGGCCGGCAGGTCGAGTTCGCGCCGCAACTGGCGGGCGAGCTGTTCGCGTTGCGTGTCGGGCAGCGAGTACACGAGGTCGTCGCAATCGCAGCGCAGCCCGTTGCGGATCAGCAGGATGTCGGCGAGCGCGAGCGCCCAGCGGCGGCGATTCGGCGGCGCCTGGTCGGCGAGCGTGCGTGCGAGCGAAACCGCGGTGGTCTGCCGGACCGGCACCGCGCGGTCGGCGCCCGCGGCCTGGTCGGCGTCGACTTCGCGCACCATCCGCGCGGCGATCCGCAACGAACGCCACACGTACCACACGAGCCACAGTACGGCCGCACCGATCAGCAGCTTCAGCATGACGGGCTCCCGTGCGCCGTCGCGGGCAGCACGAACGCCGCGCACAGCGCGGGATCGATCGGAATGCCTTCGATCGCGAACGCGGCCGTTGCCGGTGGCGCGTCCGGTTCGCGCGCGGCCGGCAGCGCATCGACCGGCAACGCGTGGCGCGCGGCCGCCGCGACGGCCGGATCGATCTGCCGAAGCTGGCCGAGCGCGTACGGCGCGTTGCGCAGCAGCAGCCATTGCAGCACGGCCGGCGGCTGCGCGAAATGCTCGATCAGGTGGAAGTTCTCGCTCATCACGCTCAGCAAATGGTCGGGCGAGCGCACGTCGGTGACGAACGTCCATTCGCCGACGGCTGCGCCCGGCGTCTCCGGCTCGAACACGAGGCCCATGCCCTCGCAGTCGGGATGACGCTCGCCGCGCGGCGCGAGTGTGCGCAGGAACTGGCGTACGTCGTCCGCGTAGCGGCGCACCGGATGGCGATTCTGCTTGCCCTTGATCTGGTCGATGCGCAGGCCGTCGCCGGTCACCGTCAGGCTGATCGTCACGTGCGGCTGGTTGCCCGCGCCGCGCAGCGTGAACAGGCGCAGCCGGCCGTCCCGCGCGGCTTGTGCGTACTGCTCGCCGTATCCGCCGCGCAGCCGGCGGCGATCCGCGAACTGGCCGAGACAGTGCTGCATATAGAACGACTCGTAAGCCAGCTCCTCGCGCAGCGCCGCATGATCGCCGGCGAATTCGAAGACGATTCCGTTCGGCGTGCGCAGTACCTCGCGCAGCGCAAGGCCGCTGCTCGGCACCCAGCCCTTGTCGCGGCGCGCCTGCATACGCTGGTGTTCGCGTTCCCACATGTCGAGCGCCATCGCGCACGTGATGCGCTGCAGCTTCTGCGCGAGCCGCGTGCCGGCGCGCGAGCGCAGGAATTCGACCAGCACGCGCTCGCGATCGATCAGCAGCATGTGCTCGGGATCGATGAAGTAGAGCGGTTTCGGCTCGGCCACGGGTTGCGGCGACGGCTCGGCCGCCATGCCGATGGCGCCGCCGGATGCCGGTTGCGCGCGGAACCGGCGCACGAGCCAGTCGGGCGCCGGCCGGTCGGCGCCGGCGAGCGCGCGGTAGTCGGCGAGCGAATCGAGCGGCTGCGCCTGCTCGAACGCGCCGACGACCCAGCGGAAGAAATGGTTGCCGAGCCACGCGAGGATGTCGGCCGGATCGCCGCGCTCGGCGCTGCGTCGCGCGATGGCCGCCTTGATGTCGGGTGCATTGACGACATCGCGCGGCCGATAGGCGGACGCGGCCACGGTTTCGGTCACGGGGTTACTCTCCGGTCAGGCAGGGTATCCGCTGGCGGGACCCTGGAGGTTGTCGGCTTGCGGGCTGGAAGGCTTGCGGGCGCGATACGCGACGGTGTCGCGGGTGCCCGATGCAGGTCGGTCGACGCGTGAAAATCACGCGGCCGCGCGGCAGCCAACGACGCGGGAGCGGGCGATCGGGGAATGGCGATTCATGGTTTCTCTCAGGACAGATTTTATTTTTTGCTTTCGCGAGTCTACTGCGATCCGCGCGGGCAAATCAATCGCGCGGCATGCCGGCGTTTGCCGATCTGACAAGACTTATCTCTTTTTCATCGATTTTAGATGCAGTGCGATTCAGCTGCCGGATTGGATGCCGTTAAGAACGACAGGTTTTTCCGGCAAACCGTCGAGCGACTCGGGATTGCAGCGGTGCAATCCGGCGCTTCGCGTATCTCATAAGTTTTTCTTTCGGCTCGCGCAACATATCGTCGATTGTTGATGGCCGGCCGGTAGTGGATAGTCCTGCTTCGACAGGCCGGCTGCCACGATCTTCGCGCGGCGCGGCCGGATCTGTTGTCCATGCAACCATCCGATATCAAAGGAACCGCCACCATGCGATTCAACGCGACACGCTTCGCCGCGACCCTGTTCGTCGCCGCGTGCGCCACCGCCACGGCCGGCCGCGCGGCCGCCGTCACGCAGGACGACATCCACGACACGGTGACCCGCCACGTCGCGCCGCTGATGAAGCAGTTCGCCATTCCCGGCATGGCGATCGGCGTCGTCGCCGACGGCAAGCCCTACGTGTTCGACTACGGCGTGATGTCGACGCAAACCGGCAAGCCCGTCACCGGCGACACGCTGTTCGAAATCGGCTCCGTCAGCAAGACGCTGACCGCGACGCTCGCGTCCGACGCGCAGGAGGGCGGCGAGCTGTCGCTCGCGGATCCTGCGGCCAAGTACCTGCCCGCGTTGCAGGGCAAGCCGTTCGGCGGCGTGACGCTGCTCGAGCTCGGTACGCACACGCCTGGCGGCATGCCGCTGCAGGTGCCGGACAGCATCCGCGACGACGCGGGCCTGATCCGTTATCTCGACGCGTGGCAGCCCGCGTATGCGCCGGGCACGCGCCGCACGTATTCGAACGTCGCGATCGGGATGCTCGGGTGGCTCACCGCGAAAGCGATGAACCGCGACTTCTCGGTGCTGATGGAGCAGCGGCTCTTTCCCGCGCTCGGGATGACGCACACCTATATCAACGTGCCCGACGCGCGCACGGCCGACTATGCGCAGGGCTATACGCAGGACGGCAAGCCGATCCGGATGACGGGCGGCATGCTGTGGCAGCAGGCGTACGGCGTCCGGACCACGGCGGCCGACCTGCTGCGTTTCGTGCAGGCGAACATGGGGCTGGTCGACACGGCGCCGCGGCTGCAGCGCGCGATCGAGCGCACGCACACCGGCTATTTCCGCGCAGGGCCGATGACGCAGGACCTGATCTGGGAGCAGTATCCGTATCCGGTCGCACTGCCGACGCTGCTCGAAGGCAACGCGCCGAAGATGCTGTTCAATGCGACGCCGGCCAGCGCGATCAAGCCGCCGCTCGCGCCGAACCCGGACACATGGATCAACAAGACGGGCTCGACCAACGGCTTCAGCACGTATGTCGCGTTCGTTCCCGCGAAGCGGATCGCGATCGTGATGCTCGCGAACCGCAACTTCCCGATCGAGGACCGCGTGAAGGCCGCTTACGGGATTCTCGAGTCGCTCGGCGGCGGGCGGTAACGCTTGCTGCTTGCTGCGGCGGACGATGCGCGGCCGCTTACTCGGGCGGTTGCTCGTCGTACGCGACGAAGATCTTGCGCGTGCGCTCGACGACTTCCCACGTGCCGCGAAAACCCGGCGGAATCACGAAACGATGACCGGCACGCAGGGTCTTCCTGTTTCCTTCCAGGTCGGTGATCACGGACGTGCCTTCCAGGATCTCGCAGTATTCCGCTTCGGTGTACGCGACGTGCCAGCATCCGGGCGTGCTTTCCCAGATGCCGGTCGAGAAACGGCCGCACGGGCTCGCGAAGCCGGGCGTGAGCGTTTGCAGCGGATCGCCTGAAATCAGCTTCTCGGGCAACACGCGGTACTGCGTCGGTTCGCCGCTCGGGGTGAGCGCGTCGGTAATGGAAGAAACGTCGATCATGATGGGCATGCTTCGTCGAGTTGGGTGGAGTGGGGCGCGCCAGCGGCGCGCCCGGGCGATTCCGTGGCGACAAACGGTCCTGCATCCGACATCTTCGCAGATCGACGGGCCGGCCCGGTCAGTTGCCGGATTTCGGGTGTCGCCGGAGCCGGTTCTCGAGTCGCGCGATCTCGTACGAGCGCGGCATCCTGTCTAGCGCGGCGTCGCTCAGGCGACTGCCGTGTCGGTTGCCTCCACTGCCATCGCACCGCACGCGGCCGAGCCCGACGCCGACGCAGCGCCCGCGAGCCGTCGATAACGCGCGAGCGCCCACAGCGGGAAGTACGCGGTATAGCCGTGATACTTCAGGTAGAAGATGCGCGGAAAGCCCGGCGCATTGTGCGAGCGGTGCCACCAGAAGCCGTCGTCCTGCTGCACCGACTGCAGATACGCGATGCCGCGCTTCACCGAGTCGGATTCGCAGTCACCGAATGCCATCTGCGCGAGCAGCGCCCATGCGGTGCAGTTCGACGTGCTTTCGCCGGAATTCGTGCCGGCGAGTTTCGGGTCGATATAGCTGTCGTTCGTCTCGCCCCAGCCGCCGTCCGCATGCTGCCGTGCACGCAGCCAGTCGAGCGCGCGGGCGATGTACGGCTGCGATTGGTCCTCGCCGGCGAGCGCGAGGCCGGCCAGCACGCTCCAGGTGCCGTACAGGTAGTTCGTGCCCCAGCGGCCCCACCAGCTGCCGTCGGGCTGCTGCGTGCGCTTCACGTAGTCGATGCAGCGCACGAGCGACGCGCGGTCGTCCGCGCGCTTCGTCACGCCGAAGCACAGCAGCACGCGGCCCGACACGTCTTCGGTCGGCGGATCGAGCAGCGCGCCGTGATCGGCGAACGGGATCGCGTTCAGGTACATGCGGTCGCAGTCGGCGTCGAAGGCCGCGAAGCCGCCGTTGCGCGACTGCAGCCCGCGCATCCAGTCGAGCGCGCGCGCGACGCGCGGCGCATACGGGTTCGTGCCGTCCTCATTGCGATGCGTGCGGCCGCGGCGGTCGAGCATCGCGGTGACGAGCGCGCTGTCGTCGATGTCGGGGTAGTACGGGTTCGCGTACTGGAATGCCCATCCGCCCGGCTCCGTATCGGCCGGTGCGTTCTCGATCCAGTCGCCGCGCAGGTCGTTTACCTGGCGCTCCGCCAGCCAGTCGTACGCGCGCTCGATCCGTGCGTCGAGTTCGCGCAGCGCGCCGGCCGGCTCGCCGGCTTCCGGCGCCGCCACGCCGCGCGCCTGCTCGAGCGCCATCGTGCTCCATGCGGTGTCCCACACCGGCGACAGGCACGGTTGGCAATACACGCTGCCGTCGGGCCGCGTGACCAGCAGCTTTTCGAGCGCGTTTTCGCAATCGCGCCGCAGCGGATGATCGTCCGGATAACCGAGCACGTCCATCATCTGGTAGCTGTACACGATCGGCGGGAAGATGCCGCCGAGCCCGTCCTCGCCGTTCATGCGTTCCGCGCACCATGCCTCTGCATGGCGGATCGCGCGCTGGCGCAGGCGCTTCGGCATCAGCGGCTCGATATGGCGGACCGTGCGGTCGAGCGCGAGGAACAGCTTGCGCATGCCGCGCGCGGGCGGGAAGTAGTGACGTTCCTGGTCCGGCGGCGTGACGAACAGCTCGCGGATCGACACGTTGCGCGGATTGCGGGCGCGCGCCTTCAGCGAGCACAGCACGAGCAGTGGCACCATCGTCGTGCGCGCCCAGTACGCGACCTTGTACATCGAGATCGGCACCCACTTCGGGAACAGCACGAATTCGATCGGCATGAACGGCGCCGCGCGCCACGGCACCTGGCCGAACGTTGCAAGCAGGATGCGCGTGAACACGTTCGAGCGTGCCGCGCCGCCGAGCTTCAGGATCGCGTCGCGCGCGCGGACCATGTGCGGCGCGTGTTCGCTGTCGCCGGCCGCCTTCAGCGCGAAATACGCCTTCACGCTGCACGACACGTCCGGCGCGCCGTCGACGTACAGCGCCCATCCGCCATGCGTGTCGAGCCGCTGGTTCGCGCGCAGGTAGCGCGCCATCTTCTCCTGGCGGACGTCGTCGATCCTGTCCATGAAATGCATCATCAGGATGTATTCCGCGGTGATCGTCGCGTCGGATTCGAGTTCGAAACACCAGCTGCCGTCGGGCTGCTGAAGACGCACGAGCGCGTCGCGTCCACGGGCGATGGCGGTGTCGAGCGCGGACCAGGGGGATGGGGTGGGTTTGTTCATGCGGCGGATCATACCATCCAGCCGGAATGTTTATATCGAGACGCCGGGTGCTAACATCCGCACCATGAAAAAACGCCTTGAACCCGCGCCGCACGACGTGTCCGCGCCTGTCGAACCGGCTGGAACGGCCGCCGCACGGGCGTCCGAGGGATCATCGGCGCCGGTGGCTGCCGCCGCTGCCGGCGTGCGGCGGAAAAAAGCACCGGATCAGGTGCGCGCGCAATTGCTGGCGGCCGCATCCGAGATTGCGACGCATCACGGCGTGGCCGCGTTGACGCTCGACGCGGTGGCCGAGCGTGCCGGCGTGACGAAAGGCGCGCTGCAGTATCACTTCGCAAACAAGCAGGGGCTGCTGGATGCGCTGTTCGGGCAGGCGACCGAGCGGTTCGCCGCGCAGATGGCCGCTCGTACGACGGCGGATCCCGGCGGCGACGGCGCGGCGGCGCGGGCTTATCTGCATGCGGTGCTCGATGCGGCCAATCCGGCGGCGAGTACCGATGTGCTGCGCGTGCTGGTCGCGTCGATGATTACCGAGCAGGAAACGCGCGCGCGCTGGTCGGTGCCGATGCGGGAATGGTCGCGGCCCGATCCCGTGCCGCTGGAGCGGGCGGCGACGCTGATGATCTGCCGGCTCGCGGCCGACGGGCTGTGGATTTCTGAATTGCTCGACAGTGTCGAGGTGTCGAACGAGTTGCGTTCGGAGATCGTCCGGCAACTGGATGCGATGAGCAAGGGGGTGTTTCCGAAGGAGGGCGATGACGCGGCGGGACGCGGACGCATCGGAAGAATGACGTGATCACGTTGTCGCGCGGCCTTGGCCTCGAACCCGCTTGCTCGCAATCGGGCAGTTGGCTATGCTGGTGCGCATGTACCGATCGCCTACCCGTTCGATTATTCGCGCCGCACTTTTGCCGGCGGGGTAGCCATCGACTGAATGCATGTGATCACAACCCGCCCGGAAGGCGGGTTTTTGCTTTCTGGGCAATCGATGGAGCGCCTGGAAATGCAGACTGAAACGACGCGTCACGCAACAGCATCGAACGATGCGGTCATGCTCCACATGGTATGCGGCAAGATCGCATCCGGAAAATCGACGCTGACCGCGGCGCTCGCGAGCGCCGAGCGGACCATCTTGATCAGCGAAGACGATTGGCTGGCTCGCCTCTATCCGGGCGAGATTCTGTCGATCGACGACTATGTCCGCTGCGCAACGCGCATCAAGGATGTGATCGTCGATCACGTCCGCGCTTTGCTGCAGGCCGGTGTCTCGGTGGTTCTCGATCTTCCGTTCAATACCGTCGCTGCGCGCGCATGGGGGCACGCGCTTTCGCAGGCCGCCGGCTGCGGCCATCGACTGCATTACCTCGATGTCGGCGATGCGGTTTGCAAGGCGCGTCTGCGCGTGCGCAATGCGCAAGGGGAGCATCCGTTCCAGGCGTCGGAGGCCGAGTTCGAGCAGATCACACGGTACTTCGTCGCGCCGGATGCGACGGAAGGGTTGAGTGTCGTGGCTTATGACGAGACGGGCGCCGTCAGCGCGTAGCCTCGCGTCGTGACCGCGCCACCGGTTTGCCGCCGGCGCTTCGCTCAGGCCGGCGGCCGCGCAACGTCATGCGCGTGCCGGAGAGCGGACAAAATATGCGCCAGGTTGCGGGCGGCCTTCGTTAGAATCGGCTTTCGCCAAGAATAAAACGAATCTGCATCGGTGCAGCGGTACCCCGTCACGGATACGGCTCGCCCTGACGCCATTGTTCATCTTTAACCGGAGACGACCATGCCTGGCTTACTTCCCGATGTCGACCGCGACGGGCTCCTCGAATATTCCGTGGTCTACACCGACCGATCGATCAATCATATGTCGCAGCTCTTTCAGGGCGTCATGCGCGACATTTCCGCTTCCCTGAAAAAGGTTTACAACGCGAAGGCGGTCGTCGTCGTCCCGGGCAGCGGGACGTTCGGCATGGAAGCCGTCGCCCGACAGTTCGCGACGAACAAGAAGTGCCTGGTCATCCGCAATGGCTGGTTCAGTTTCCGCTGGTCGCAGATTTTCGACATGGGCAGCATTCCGTCTGAAACGACGGTGCTGAAGGCGCGTCCGGTCGAACCGGGAAGGCAGGCCGCCTTCGCACCGGCCCCGATCGAGGAAGTGGTCGCCGCGATCAGGGAACAGAAGCCGGATCTGGTCTTTGCGCCGCATGTCGAAACCGCATCCGGGATGATGCTGCCCGATGCGTATCTGCGCGCGGTGGCCGACGCCGTGCATGCGGTCGGCGGCATGTTCGTACTGGATTGCATCGCGTCCGGCACGGTGTGGGTCGACATGCAGGCCAGCGGCGTCGATGTGCTGATCAGCGCGCCGCAAAAGGGCTGGAGCGCGTCACCCTGCTGCGCACTGGTCATGCTCAGCCCGCTCGCCCGCGAACGAATCGATGCGACGACCAGCACCAGCTTCGCGTGCGATCTTCGCAAATGGCTGCAGATCATGGAAGCGTACGAGAACGGCGGGTTCGCGTATCACGCGACGATGCCCACCGACAGTCTCGCGACGCTGCGCGACGTGATCAAGGAAACCGACGCATACGGTTTCGACAAGGTGAGAGCGGAGCAGCTCGAGCTCGGCACGCGCGTTCGCGCGCTGCTGGCCGACAAAGGTTTCAGGAGCGTGGCGGCTGAAGGTTTTCAGGCGCCGGGTGTCGTGGTCTGCTACACGGACGACGACGGCATTCGATCCGGCAAGAAATTCGCCGATGTCGGCTTGCAGATCGCCGCCGGCGTTCCGCTGCAATGCGACGAGCCTGAAGATTTCAAGACCTTCCGCATCGGATTGTTCGGTCTGGAAAAACTGCATGACGTCGAAGGTGCGGTTGCCAGGTTCGCCGACGCGCTGGAGCGCGTTCTTTAGGTCGATTTTCCGCGGCACGTGCGCAGCCGAATCGTTGCCGGCGACGTCGAAAGGGAAGGTCGGGAAGTTCGAACCGAGCGCGCGGATCGGATCGGAAGGTAACGAATCGATCGCGCGCGACGTTCGGGCGCGCTGTGTCGTGCGCGCCCGGGTGCCTCATTTGCGTTGGGCGTCCGGTACTGGGGCGTTACGTTTAACCGCGGTTTAACCGCGCGTGTCGACCCAGTTGCGTGCCCAGCGCGTCGAGTGCTGCAGCGCCTGCGCTTCACTCGTGAAGTAATCGAGCGAATAGAACTGGTAGCGGCCTTCGGCGCGCGAGCTGTCGGTGCGTTCGAGCAGCAGGTTGGATGAAAAACTACCGTCGGGCAAACGATGCGCCGAGGGTTGGACGGCATAGCCGTTGTATTGTTGAATTCGTTTGGTGTGCATTTTAATTTTAATGATGTGCGAATGCGCGCGTGCCGTGCCAAATGTGCACGGATGCGCCGATTCAAAGCCATTGCGAGCTGAATCTGAAGCAGTCGGAATGCGAAAAAAGGGCCTTTCAGCCAGAGGGGAGAATGAAGTGCAACGAGGCGTGTGGCGCTTGGCAAGCTGCTGAACAAACAGATGCAGCTATGAGCGATCGCGCCAACTTTGGGAGACAACGCTCCGCGAGGATGTCGCTGCAACCCGGCGTCCGTTTCAGGAGGCCGGGTCCTTCAAACTTTACAGCGGCTTGATGTTGGCCGCTTGCAGACCCTTCGGGCCTTGCTTCGTTTCGAAGCTCACCTTCTGATTTTCAGCCAGCGTCTTGAAGCCGTCGGCCCGAATTTCGGAGAAGTGCGCGAACAGGTCGTCGCCGCCCTTGTCCGGAGTGATGAAGCCAAAGCCTTTGCTGTCGTTGAACCACTTGACGATACCGGTATCCATGAAGAATCCTTGAGAAAAAAATAAGTAAATTTGCTCTGTTCAAGAGCGGGAGAAGCATCAAGGAGGGAGTGGACAACGAATACCGCTGAGAGGCGATCAATTGATGAACAGCAATCGAACTTCTTGAACTTCAGGGGCGTACACTAACCGCCGGGTGGTGTCAGCGTCAATGGTTAACTTGTAACTGTTTCACCGGGTGGGTGGTTTTGTGGGTGAGGTGATGTGGCCCTGACTGGCTGTGCGCCATGCCTGGCATGGTGCGCAGGTCGGACAGAGCCTAAGCCGGGGTCGGGGGTCTGAACGACCCTGAACGGACGCTCGCGTGCGATCGAAGCGGCCATTGACGCTCCTGTTCGAGGCAGCATGGCCCTTGCACGGCCGCGACTCATCACGCTATTTCTTCTTCGACGCAATCGCCGCCAACTTTGGCCAACGCATTCAGCAATCCTGTTCGAAGCGTGTTCAACGCGAGACTCTTTGCGTCGAGTTCGGCGAGCTTTGCTTGCAGGCACGCGACCTTTTGGTCAACGCCGAAGGTCGGACTTTCCCATACATGGACAACGTCGCCAATTTCCGCCAGCGTGAAGCCCAGCGCCTTCGCGTGAACGATCAGCCGTATCCGCTGTAACGAAAGTTCGGAATAGCGCTTGTAAGTGTTCGTCGCGTTAGGTTGCGTTGCTTTGTCCAGCAGACCCATACGCTCGTAGTAACGGACGGTGTCGCGCGATACACCCGCCCGCTTGCATAGCTCGCCGATGCGCATGCTGCCTCCAATCAATGTCGTGGAGCGTCATTTACGCTTGACCGTTGCCTATAGTCAACGGTTTAGAGTGCAACTCCCGTTCCACTCCATCAGCAGCCCATGAGCAAATCTTTCGATTTTGGCGGAAAAACAGCACTCGTCACGGGTGCATCGTCGGGTATCGGGCGCGCGTTTGCCTACGCGTTGGCCGAACGCGGTGCGAGACTCCTGCTGGTCGCACGCTCTCACGACAAGCTGCGCGATCTGGCCGCAGAACTGCGACGCGACCATGCGTGCGACGCCGATTTTCTGACGGTCGACCTGAGCGAGGCCAACGCCGTCGACACGATCGATCGTCATCTGAAGGCGACCGGCACGGTCGTCGATGTGCTGATCAACAACGCGGGCTTCGCAGCTTACGGGCGCTTTGAAACGATTCCGTCGACGCGCCAGCGCGATGAAGTCCTGGTGAACTGCATCGCCGCGATCGAGCTGACGCATCTTCTGCTGCCGGGGATGCAAGCGCGATCCGATGGCGCAGTCATCAACGTCGCGTCAACCGCGGCATTCCAGCCCGATCCGTATATGGCCGTCTACGGCGCGACGAAGGCCTTTCTCCTGTCATTTTCGGAAGCCGTCTGGGCAGAGAACCGGCAGCGGGGCATCCGGGTCGTCGCGCTATGTCCTGGTGCGACGCAAACGGCCTTCTTCGACGTTGTGGGCGCGAAGGAGGCTGCGGTCGGCGTGCCGATGCCGGTCGCGAACGTGGTGCAGGATGCGTTGTGGGCGCTCGATCGCAATCTGAGCTATCGGGTCGTGGGGGTGCGAAATCGGCTACTTGCGAACTTGCAGAGACTACTGAGCCGCCAGATGTCGGCTCGGCTCGTTGAAAAAATCCTTCGCCCGAGAGAGGTTCAGGATTTCGCGGCAACAAATCTCAATGCGTAGGGTTGCGCTGTTTCCACATGGTAGGCTCTCGACGTTGCGATCCGCAGATCGTCTTCGGCGGATACCCGACCAACCTCGTTGCCCACTTCGCTGAGGAAGCGCTCATGGATCGTCCGCAGGCAATTCCAACGCAGCAGGTATTGAATGAACGCGTGATTGTCACCGAGTGGCGATTTGCACCCGGCGCCGAGACCGGCTGGCATGTTCACGGGCATGACTATGTCGTGGTACCGCAAACGGACGGCCAACTTCTCCTCGAGACAGCGCAAGGCAACCGGGAGTCGCAACTGCGTGCAGGGCAAAGTTACGCCGGGTTGAAGGGGGGGAACATAACGTCGTCAACGCGACCGACCACGAGGTGGTATTCATCGAGGTGGAGATTCGCTAACGCAGCTCTTGAGTGGAAGCGCAGACGAACGGCCGCTTCGAACCGGCCCGGCCGACTGACGGCTCCTGGCCGGTTGCCGACAAACGCAATCGCCTGCTACCTCCCTTTTGCAGACCTCCGGCGCCCGGAGGACAATACCCTCGGAAATCCCTTCGGAGGCCGCGCGACATGACCAACTTTCAACCCGATGGATGGCATACCGTCACGCCCCGAATCGCGGTCCGGGATCCGGAAAACCTGATCGAATTCATCCGGACGGTGTTTCACGCACAGGGCGAATTCCGCGCCGGGCTGCCTGCCGAAATGCGGATCGGCGATTCCGTCGTGATGGTCAGCGGCGGAGACGGCCTGCGCGATCTGATGCCGGCGTTTCTGTACGTCTATGTCGAGGATGTCGATTCGACTTATCCGCGAGCGATTGCAGCGAACGCGATCTCGCTCGAAGTTCCAGCCGACATGCCCTACGGCGACAGGCGCGCGATGGTGAGGGATCCGTGGGGAAACACATGGCAGATTGCCACGCACCAGCGCGACTTCCCGGTTGACGAGATCCGTTCAAGGCTGGCCAACGACGGATAGCCGATCATTGCAGCGCAGGGCGTGACCCGAGGGTTTCGCTTTCCGTCCGCGGTTGCCCGAATTCCGCCCGCGGAGCCCCGCCGGCACGGCTTCGCTCGACAGCGAACGCACCGGCCGCACGCATCTTCAGCCCCCCCCATCTGTCGCAATCGTCAAGATTCGCGTCGCGTGCAGATAAAACCTTCCCGCCGACCGCGTCGTTAACCCGTTCGTAGCCCACGTGCCGCATGTTGCGCATGTTGCGACGCAGCGCTCGTCTTTCGTGATCCGGAATCCACATCCGCCGCAGGCCGCGCGTGGCCTGCGCAAGGGAACGTCATGCGAAAACAATTCACCATCCGTGGCGGACTCGTCGCGACCATCGCCGGCTATACCGTGCTGCTCGTGCTGGTGGTCGGCGCATGCATCGCCGGCCTCTACGTGAGCAATGGTTCGCTCGAGGCGATGTACCGCGACGACACCGCGTCGCTGCTGCACCTGAAGACCAGCTCCGAGCGGATGCTCGTGCTGCGCGAACGGATGAGCGACGTCGCGCAGATCATCAGCGCCGGCCAGCCGGGCAAGGCGGAAATCGCGCAACTCCATACGCTCCTCAAGCAGAGCAACGACGAGCTGGACGCCTACACGCGCCTGCACGCGCGCGACGCCGACGAGCAGGCGCTGTTCGACACGCTGCAGAGCCGCCGTCGCGCGTTGCTCGACCGTGTGTTCCTGAAGGCGCTGTCGCAGCTCGACGGCGACGACGCGTTCAACTTCCTCGACACGCAGCGCACCGCGCCACCCGCGCTGTTCACCGCGTACCAGGACGCGATCGACGCGCTCGAATCGTTCCAGGTCGCACGCGAAAAGGCCCGCTACGAGGCGGCCGGCGTTCATTTCCACCGGATCGTGTGGGGAATGGCGGCGGTCGCGGTGCTTGCGCTCGTCGTCGGCTTCTTTGCGCAGCGCGTGCTTGCGAAGGCGATCATCGAACCGATCAATCTCGCGGTCGATCAGTTCGAAAAAATCTCGAAAGGCGACCTGACCGGAACGGTCGTCATTCCCGGCGCAAACGAGATGGCCTATCTGCTGAATGCGCTGAAGCGGATGCAGGACGGTCTCGTCGACACCGTCAGCCAGGTGCGCGCGAGCACCGAGACGATCGTCGGCGACGTCCGCACGATCGCGAGCGGCAACGTCGACCTGTCCGCGCGCACCGAGCAGCAGGCCGTGTCGCTGCAGCAGGCGGCGGCGAGCGTCGAGCAGCTGACGGCGGCCGTGCGCCAGAATGCTGACAACGCGCGCGATGCGCGCACTTACGTCGAGGGTGCGGCCGGCATCGCGTCGCGCGGCGGCGACGCGATGCAGCGCGTCGTCGAGACGATGTCCGAGATTTCGCGCAGCTCCGCGCGAATCTCCGGCATCGTCGGCGTGATCGAGAGCATCGCGTTCCAGACGAACATCCTCGCATTGAACGCCGCCGTCGAAGCCGCGCGTGCCGGCGAGCAGGGGCGCGGTTTCGCGGTTGTCGCGACGGAAGTGCGCGGGCTCGCGCAGCGTTGCGGGTCGGCGGCGAAGGAAATCAAGGATCTGATCGGCAATTCCGCGCGACGCGTCGAAGACGGCAGCGGCCTCGTCACGCTGGCCGGCTCGGCGATGGCCGAGCTCGTTGCCGCGGTCGAGCGCGTGAACGCGATCATGAGCGAAACCAGCAACGCCTTCGAGGAACAGTCGTCGGGCATCGAGCAGGTGAACGCCGCGGTCATCCAGATGGAACAGACGATGCAGCGCAATGCCGCGCTGGTCGAGGAAGCGGCGGCCGTGGCGCTGTCGCTCGACGAACAGGGCTCTCGGTTGAGCGCGGCGGTCGCGCAGTTTCGGCTGCGTGACGAGGCTGTCGCGTGACGTACTGATGTCCGCGGTCGCAGCCGGATTGTCGATGTCGAATGCTTTCTGACGCGCTGACGAACGAAGCCGCTTTCCGTATGGCACGCGAGAGGCCGGAACGCGTTACCGTGCCGGCGGCACCATTGTGTGTTGATTTACTGCGGCGATTCAGGCAACTCGTAGTCGAAGGTGTATGAATGCTGGCCGTTGTCGATGTTGATGATCATCGAGCCGGAGAGCCCCAGCAATTCTCCCGTCCCGGAATCGGGTACGACGGTGATCGATTGCTTCGGCTGCCCGCGGCTCATGGTGGAGCTGTGCTGCAGGACGAAGCTGCCTTCGCGGCCACCCAGCGTGCCTTGCACGGTTTCCATCGCGACGTAGCCCGCGGAGCCCTGGACAGTGGTTCGAAACGCGAGCATTTCGCCGTGACTGACGGCTTCCAGGTCGCCGTGAAATTGCTTGTCGAGCGACATGCGGCCGAGCCCGGTATTTTCTGCAACGCTACTCAGGGATTCGGGATTCAGCTTCACTTCAAACGGACCGTTGGCCTGCAGTTTCATTGCGGATCTCCTCGTCGAATGGACACTCCGCACTATAAGGCAATCGGGTTCCGCCGGAGGTAACGGTTTGCTTGATACGCCGGGATAGACCGCAAACCGTGTGCCTCGCTGCGCGTGAGGCGATAATCGGCATCCAGTCTTTAATCACCCGAGCCCGTGACGACCCCTGCGTTTGCCCCCTTTCAGGATTTGGCCAAGACCCTGCTGGCTCACTGGAACGACGCCAATGGCGACGGCTCCCATGACACGTCGCATCTGCAACGCGTGTGGAAGAACGCGGTGGCGATCCATGCCGAGGAGGGCGGAGACGCCGAAGTGCTGTTTGCGGCGACACTGCTGCACGACTGCGTGGCGGTAGAGAAGAACGCTCCGCATCGTGCGCAGGCATCGCGTCTGTCGGCGGACAAGGCACGGTTGGTGCTGAAGTCGCTGGGTTGGCCGCACGCGAAGATCGACGCTGTCGCGCATGCGGTCGAAGCGCATAGTTTTTCGGCCGGTGTCGCGCCGATGACGCTGGAAGCAAAAACGCTGCAGGATGCCGACCGGCTCGATGCGATCGGCATGCTGGGTGTCGCGCGTTGCTTCTATGTCGCCGGCCGGATGGGCAGCGCGTTGTATGACCCGGTCGATCCGCACGCGTCGGCACGCGAACTCGACGACACGCGATTCGCGATCGATCACTTCCACACGAAACTGCTGAAGCTGGCGTCCGGTTTTCAGACCGCTACCGGTGCGCGTTTGGCGAACATTCGCCACGATCGGTTGCGTCGCTTTCTCGACGAGTTTGTTGACGAGATCTGACTGCGCGATCGGTTGCGTTCGACCTGATGCCTGCACCCGATCGACATCGTCTAATGCGAAACGATATGATCATCGGGTTCTGTCCCGAGAATGCTATTTTGAAAACCGCAACTTCAAAATTCATCAACGCACGTGTTTCGACGTTTCGAATTGGCGCAGTGGTCGCGGCGGTCTCGTCGCTCGCCGCCGCCGCTGCACCGCCGGCACAGGTCGCTGCATCGTCGTCGGCCTTCCGCTTCGCTTTGCCGGGCGGCGCGGCGATTCTCTATGGCAACGCCTCGAACCCGCGAGCACCATTGTCCGGCCGCGCGTGGCAAAAGGCCGTTTTCCAATTCCCGAACGGTACGACATTCGGTCTGCTGCCACGAGCCGGCGAGTCGAACGCGGGCGACGGCACGCAAATGGAGTCGCCGAACGACGGCGATATCTCGCCATCCGGCGAATACGTCGTCGTCGCGCGGGACGAGCAGGGGACCGTCTCGACTGGACCAGGGCAACCGGAATCCGTACTGAGCCGCGAGTACTGTTCCATGATCGAGATCCGCACCGGATGCATCACCGCCGATCAAACAGGCGCGATATGCGGGGCGGGCTGGCAGGCTGGCCAGCCTGCTCAGTGGGGAACGGACGGGCATACGGACACGATGCTGAAGCGCGACCGTCCATCGGCAAACCGGCAGCTTGGTTACATCAGCGCCGGTCAGCCGGCGAAGCTGACCATTCGCGACGACTCCGGCGCCGACAACCTGCTGCGCTGCGATCCGCCATCGGTGGCCAATCGTGACGCGTATCGGAAGATTGCGATCGCCCTGCATGCGGCACGCGCACGCAACGATGCGCGATTGATCGACGTCGCGCTTTCGAAAGCGGGCAGTGGTGCCGGCACCACGCATCGGCCGGCGACCGCATCGACGCCAACGGCACCGCTTCATTCGTCACCTGATTGATAGAGCACCTTCAACTGCGACAACTCTTCGATGAATCGATCCTTCAGAGCCTGCGGCCCGAGGATCTTCAGATGCGCGCCGTACCCCAGCAGCTTCCGCGCGCCGTGCTCGATGGATTCGATGGGCATCAGGAGTTCCTTCCATCCTGACGGCACCTCCGCGCTGCCGGCCTTCTGCAAGACCGGCGCGGTCTTGATCCGCGCATTGGCCAGCCAGTTCTCGGCGCGCGGCGACACGGCGATATGGGCGGTCAGCCGATAAAGATCGGTCTCGTACCGGCTCATCGCGTCACGCCAGTGCGCCGCCAGATCGAATCGCGCAGGGCGCTTGAAACGGCGGCGCGTCGCGCTGAATTCGCAGATATTCGCCAGCCGGAAGGTCAGTGCGCCGGGCTTGCCGACGACCTTGGCAATCAGGTACCAGGCGCCTCCCTTGAGCACCAGGCCGAGCGGTTCGAGTTCGCGGCGGGACATACCGCGCCAGCTCCGATACTTCACGTCGATACGATACGAACCCCACACCGCGTCGGCGACTTCTCGCAGGAATTCAGGCGTTTCCTGCGCCCGGTACCAATCGACGGTATCGATGTGCAGCCGGCTGGCGACACGATCGGCCTGCTCGCGCGAGCCGGGAGGCAGGCTGGCCATCATCTTCAGCCGTGCGGAGCTGGCCATGCCGTCGAGGCCCAGCTCTCTCGCCGGCCCTGGCAAACCCGCCAGGATCAGCGCATGCGCTTCGTGCTCGGTGAGCCCGGTGAGATCGGTACTCCAGCCGTCGCGCAGCTGAAAACCGCCGTTGCGGCCGCGATCGCCCCAGATGGGCACGCCGGCAGTGGAGAGCTGGTCGATATCGCGCAGGATCGTGCGCTCGGACACCTCCAGCGCTTCGGCAAGCGCCGGTGCGGTCATCCGGCCGCGCGCTTGCAGCATCATCATGATCGACAACAGGCGACTGGCTTTCATACGCGACACGTTACCTCAAATACCTGACATGAGGTGTCATGTTATAGGACTTATGCTTTGCGGCATGCCTGATCCGTTCAATCGAGAACAAGCTCGAACAAGCACGAGCGCATTCGAGAAAGTAAAGGAAAAGCGATGAAGATAATTTCCGGACCGCTGAGCATGTTCGGTGCCAAGGTCGAGATTGCTGCGCACGAGAAGGGTATCGACTTCGAGCTGGTGATGGCGCCGTTCAGCCAGCTTCGCGGCTATGACCCAAAGCATCCCGACGTACTGCGCATCAATCCGAAGCGGCAGGTGCCGGTGCTGATGGACGGCACGCTGGAGATCTTCGATTCCACGCAGATATTCGAATATCTCGAGGATCTGAAGCCCGATCCTGCGTTATGGCCGGCGCATCCGGCGGCGCGCGCCATCGCGCGTCAGCTCGAACATTGCAGCGACGAAATCTATTTTCCGCACGTTATCCGGCTGATGGGGCTTGAAGCGACGCCGGACGATCCGGCGGCGCAGGCCGCGCGCGCCGAAGCGTCGCAATACTATCGGCGCATGGAGCGCGTACTTGCCGATCGGGAATTTCTGGCCGGGGCGTATTCCTATGCCGACATCGCGTTTTACATGGCGCAGTTGTTCGGTGCACGCAAGGGGGCGCCGATGACAACGGAGACGCCGAACCTGCTCGCGTGGCGTGCGCGGATGACCGCACGTCCCGCCGTGCGGAAAGTCGCCGGCGCGATGGCCGGCTATCTCGCGTCGATCGGAGAAGCGGTTCCCGATTTTCTTCGCGGGCTTGACCAGGTGCCTTCGGTAGCGGGTAGAGGGCGGCCTTCAGCCTGAGATTTCGGCTTTCATTGTGACGTATCCCGTGCCTGCTCCTGTTCGATGGATCGGCTGCGCGATCACGGCGTGGTGACGATACGCGGCAAGGGCCGTCGCACGACCGCCAAATGATTCGACCGCAACGCGATTGCCGGCGAGCCACGTAATCGAAGACCGACTTGCTCCTCTATTCGGATCCTTGACCTTAAAGTTGACTTCAATCCTAGAGTGCTTGCTGACGGCAGTGAATCGGCAGGCTTCGGGTGTTGCCTGCGACGGTCAATCATCGACGAGAGGCGACGAACATGGACAGGCGGTTTACACAGGTTGAATTCGGGCCGCATACGGTCGACGTGCCCGAAGGCGGGTACTACGACCGGTTCCGGATGAATCCGGACCTGGACGAGGTGGCGCGCGATCCCGCCGCGGGGAAAATCGATTTTTTCCGTCGGATTCCGAAGCGTCAGGTCGTTTCGCGGGTCGGGCCGACCTGGGCGCCGAACTTCTACTACCGTTCCAGCAGCATTCAGCTGTTGTTCCTTGCGCCGCTCGAACGCCTGCGGACCATGCTGCCGGTACCGCTCGAACCGCTGCGAGCGCTCCCCGGGCAAGGGCTGGTCGCGCTGACCTCCTTTTCGTATTCGGTCTGCGATAACGATCCGTATGACGAAGTTTCCGTCGCGGTGGTGATCCGCCGGCCCGGCGCGCGCGGGTCGCACGCACTGGAGCTGATCGACTCGATGCGGCGCCGGAGCTTCTTCGCGCACGTGCTGGCGCTGCCGGTTACCACTGAAATCGCGCGGGTTCGCGGCGTACACGGCTATCAGTTGCCCAAGTGGCTCGCCGATATCGACGTGAACCTCGGCGCCGCCGCCAGCGCACGCATTGCCGGCTCGGGAGGCCGTCCGGATCTGAGCCTGAGCGTGCCGCTGCCTGCGCTGACCCACGTCGCGCCGCAATCGCGGATGAGCACGACGACGATGATCAATCGCATCGACGGCGAATGGCACCAAACCTTGGAGCAAGCCAATACGCTATCGTTCGCCCAGCGCCTGTTGCCGCGCGGTGTCGAGCTGGTGCGGCACGGCGGCCCGCTGAGCCAGCTGCTCGACGGGCTCGGCGCTTCCACCGTCATGCGTCTCGACGTGGTAAAAGACGCGCAACTGGTCCTGAACCTGCCGACGCCTTTGAAGGCCTTCGATGAACCCGGAAAGCAACGCTAACGGCACGGATGCTCGCGACACGCCCGCGCCGAAGGAACCGTCCATGACCCAGCCGACCCACGATCTCGTCGTATTTGGCGCCACCAGTTTTGTCGGGCAGATCCTGACCCGCTACCTGTCCGATTACCTGTCGGGCGCCGACGAGACGCTGCGCTGGGCCATCGCCGGCCGGTCCGAAGCGAAGCTCAGGCAGGTCAGGGATGCGCTCGGCGCGGCGGGGCAGTCCGTGCCGATCATCGTCGCCGACGCGGCCGACGAAGCGCAATTGCGGGCGCTTTGTGCGCAAACGCGGGTGGTCGTGTCGACTGTCGGGCCCTACGCGCTTTACGGGGAGCCGCTGGTCAGGGTCTGCGCGGAAACCGGCACCGACTACTGCGACCTCACCGGCGAGACGCAGTGGATCAAGCAGATGATCGAAAAATACGAGCCCGCGGCCCGGCGATCGGGCGCGCGCATCGTTCATTGCTGCGGGTTCGATTCGGTTCCGTCGGACATGGGCGTGTTCTTCCTGCAGCAACAGGCACGGCAGCAATGGGGCGTGCCGGCCGGGCAGGTGAAGATGCGCGTCAGAACGCTGAAGGGCGGCGCATCGGGCGGTACGGTGGCGAGCGTGATCAACGTCGTCCGGGAAGCCGCGGCCGATCCCGCGTTGCGCAGGGAACTGCTCGATCCTTATTCGCTGTGCCCGAAAGGTCATGGCTTCGCGGTGCGGCAGCACGCGGTTCGATCGGCTGAATTCGATCGCGACTGCGACGCGTGGATCGCGCCCTTCGTGATGGCGGCAATCAACGAGCGTGTCGTGCATCGCTCCAATGCGCTTGCAGGTAATGCGTACGGCAGCCGGTTCACCTACGACGAAGCCGTGATGACCGGCACGGGCCTCAAGGGCCGCCTGGCCGCGCTGGCGATGGTGGCAGGCCTCGGCGCGTTCATGGTGGGTGTCCTCATCAAGCCGGTGCGCAGCCTGATGGAGCGCTTCCTGCTGCCGAAACCCGGTGAGGGTCCGAGTGCCGCGGCCCAACTGGCCGGCCGCTACGACTTGCGTTTCTTCGGCCGCGCCGACGACGGGCGAACCTTGCGCGTGAAAGTCACCGGCGACCGCGATCCGGGCTATGGCTCCACCGGCAAGATGCTGGGCCAGGCCGCGATCGGTCTTGCGTTGGATTGCGGCGGGGACGGCATCAAGACCGGGCGCGGCGGCGGTTTCTGGACGCCCGCGACGATGTTCGACGAGCGCTTTGTCGAGCGTCTGGTTCGCCACGCGGGGTTGCGTTTCGAGGTGATTTGAGCGCGATTCCTGTCCGCTATGCGAAAGGAAAAGATAAAGATCGGATTGCGAATCAATGTGAGGAGACAACTTACCGTCACGGCAGGTCAAATGGTCGGATGCGTTTAGGCCGGGCAGTCTCGGAATCAGCACCTTCTCGTGGCGCGCCACGCTGTTCCATCTGCTGCTCGACGTTATAGGGCACCTTCTTTACGACGCCGGCCAGGACATCAAAGCACGGAGATGCCTGCTACGGCCTGTTGCGTCTGCCTGCCCCCGCGCGAACCGCGGTTTCATCGAAAATCGTCGCGGCGAATTCGGCCGCAGCCGGCATCCGGGCGTCATGCATCATCACGAATTCCACGTCCGGCAGTTCCGGCAACCCTTCGGACCCGGTCAGTTCGCGGAGCGTGTCGTCGATCGCACTGCGTGGCACCGGCGTGATCGCGATGCCGGCGCGCGCGAACGTCAGGATGCCGGTGACGCTCGGGCTTTCGCATGCGATCCGGTAGCGCATGCCGGCCAGCGCGAGCGCCTTGATGGCGGCCCCTCGGTACGGACATGGATCGGGAAAGCACGCGAGCGGGACCTCGCCTTCCGGAAGCGGCTCGTGGCGCGCAAACGCCCAGACGAGCGGTTCCTGCCACAACGTCGCGCCCTGGCTCGTGTGCGAACACCGGCTGCCGATCACGAGATCGAATTCGCCGTTTGCGTGCCGCCGAAACAAGCTGTCGCCGATGTCGACCGTCAGATCGAGACGCAAGCCGCGCCGCGCGGCGCTGTAGCGGCGCATCACGTCGGGTAGCCAGCCTCCCGCGAAATCCTCCGATGCGCCGATGCGCAGCTTGATGTCGACTGCGTCGCCGGGCCCCAGCCTGGACCGCGCTTCCTCGCTCAGGTTGAGCATCGCGCGAGCATATCCGAGCAGCGTCTCGCCATGCTCGGTGAGCGAGACGCTGCGCGTATTGCGCACGAGCAGCGCACGGCCGACCTGTTCTTCAAGACGAACGACCTGGGCGCTGACCGCCGATTGGCTGAGATTCAGCCTGCGACCGGCGCCGGTAAAACTCCGCATGTCGGCGACCGCCACAAACGTATGAAGAAGGGCCGTGTCGAGAGGGTTGCTCATTGATCTTCAATCCGGGTTAATTCAATCAATTAATAGCGTTTCCAAATTATAGGCCGACTCGATAGGCTGCGAATTGCAGTGGGCGACCGCGCATCCCGCGCGTCGCCGTCACTCTTCGCGAGGACAGGCTCCATGACACGCGTGCTCTATATCGAAGGTTCACCCAACAAGGAATATTCGGCATCCATCGAAGTGTGCAATGCATTTCTCGATGCATACCGTCACGCCCATCCCGATCACGAGATACGGAAGCTCGACATCTGGGATCTGGCGATGCCCGAGTTCGACGGAGCCGCGCTTGCCGCGAAATACGCCGGGCTGAGCGGAACGGCGTTGACGCCGGCGCAGGCCGCGGCGTGGCAGCAGATCGAGCAGCTCGCGGCGCCGTTCCACGAAGCGGACAAGTTCCTGTTCGGCGTGCCGCTGTGGAATTTCAGTATTCCATACAAACTCAAGCACCTGATCGATGTGATCTCGCAGAAGGACGTGCTGTTCACGTTCGACGGTGCGGGTTTCGCTGGCAAGCTGGCCGGGAAAAAAGCGGCGGTCGTCTACGCGCGCGGGCTCAGCTACGAGTCGCCGGGTTCGTTCACGCCGGCCGCCGAGTTCGACCTTCAGCGCCCGTACATGGAAACCTGGCTGAAGTTCGTGGGCGTGAAGGACGTCACCGGCATTGTCGTCGAGCGCACGTTGTTCGGTCCGGACGGAAAGGTCGATCGCAGTCGTGCGATCGACGAAGCCCGTGCGATTGCAAGCGCGTTCTGAATAAGGATGCCGCGCTTCACATCCGGCGCGTCGGCGGAACATGCCCGACGGTCGCCTGGAAGCGCGGACCGGACACACGAATCAGCGACCGCCGCGTGCGATCGCGAGTGCGACACCGAAGCCCACGAGCAAGCCGCCAAAGGTGCGGTCGATCCAGTGGCGCAGCGACAGCAAGCGGTCGCGGACGGCCGTGGCGGAGAAACAGACCGCCACCAGGCTGAACCAGCCGGCATGCGCCAGCGCGATGAAGGCGCCGTAGCCGATCTGCACGATCAACGGCGTGTCGGGCCGGACTGCCTGCATGAACAGGCTGACGATGAACACCGTGGTTTTGGGATTCAGCACATTGGTCAAAAAGCCGGTGCGCAGCGCCGCCAGATCGGACAGCGGCGCCACCGGCACGTCGGGTTGCCCGGTGTTGGCCTTCGTCATGAGCATCTTCGCGCCCAGGTAGATCAGGTAGATCGCGCCGACGAGCTTGACGGCGTTGAAGAGCCACAGCGATTGGCGGATCAGCAGGCCCACGCCGAGCAGCGTGTAGCTCACGTGGACCGTCACACCCAGCCCGATACCCAGCGCGGTGAGCAAGCCGGATCGGCGCGACAGCATCAGGCTGTTGCGCGTGACCATCGCGAAGTCCGGCCCCGGGCTGATGACGGCCAGCAGCGTAATGGTGACTACAACTATCAATTCTGTCATCGCATTGTCCTTTCGATTGATGTCGTCATGGCACAATCGTAGAGACTGAATTCCATCAGGAAAAGCGATGATTTCTGACCAGGATGGTGAGACTGACTCACAATCAATCCGCGCAAACCTGCCGTCGCTGATGGCGTTGCGTTGTTTCGAGGCGGCGGCGCGTCACGAGAATTTCAGCCGTGCCGCCGACGAACTGTGCTTAACCCACGGCGCGGTCAGCCGTGCGGTGCGTCTGCTCGAAGATGACCTGGGCGTGGCGCTGTTTCAACGGCGCAGTCGTCGTGTTTTCCTGACCGATGCGGGCCGCAAGCTGGCCCAGGCGGTATACGAGGGCCTGGGCCTGATGCGTCACGCCGCGCACGAATTGCGCACCGAGGCTGCCCGCGCGCGGCGTTGGGTTCTGTCGTGCGAGCCAACGCTCTTGATGCGTTGGCTGATCCCGCGCTGGCCGGACTTCCAGGCGCGATATGCGGGCGTCGACATTCACCTTGTCGCTGCGGGCGGCCCGTTCTCGTTCGATAGCGGCATCGACATGGCCATTCGCCGCAACGACTTTGCGTGGCCGGCGGGATATCACGCCGAACGCCTGTTCGCCGAGCGGGTGGGGCCGGTTTGTCGGCCGGACAAAGTCGACGCGTGGTTTTCCCGTGGTCGCGGGGGTTGCTTGTTGAAGCCGGATGCTCCGCAATTGCATACGCGCACCAGGCCGGACGCGTGGAAGGAATGGGCGGTGGCGGCGAATCAGCCGACGGGGAAAGGGCGGCCGCAGATGTTCGAGCATTTCTATTTCAGTCTGCAGGCGGCTGTCGCGGGGCTGGGGGTTGCCGTCGGCCCGTGGCATCTCGTTCGCGATGATCTGGAAAGCGGTGTGCTGGTCGCGCCGATGGGTTTTGTGGAAGACGGCTCGCACTACTGTTTGTTGACGCCGGAAGCCGTGGCGGCTGGAAGCGCGCAGTCGGATCTGCTTGCGTGGTTGACGGCGATGGTTTGACGGTGCGGAAGGGGGCCGCGTGACGCTGACCGGGTATTTAAATGTCTGGCCAACATATGTGGCGACTCGAACACGCGCGGATTTTTTCATGATCGGCCGGCCCTATTGGAGATCACGTGACCTTCCGGGAAAATCCGACACACGTTATCCAGTGCAGATCATTCCAACAGGATGAATACTCGAATGGCAATTCCCGACCAACAGGCATGGAATGCCTGGCAACCGGCCACACTCGCTCAACGATTGAGCGATATTCATTTGCCCTGGTGCGTAGTCGGTGGATGGGCGCTCGATCTTTGGCACGGCGCCCGGACGCGCGAACACGACGATCTGGAATTCACGATTTTGCGGGAAGACTTCGGCAGATTCCGTCAGGCGCTCAGCGATCTGGCGTTCTACACGGCGCACGCCGGCGTTGTCGGAAAACTGCCGGAAAACCAGGAACCGCCGCCCGAAGTCATGCAATTCTGGGGATTCGACCGCGCTGCTGAATGTTGGCGGGTCGATATGATGATCGAGCCTGGAACGCCTGAATGGTGGGCCTACAAGCGAGATCCGTCGATCAGGCGACCGCGTGCCGCAATGGTGATGAGAACCACCGACGACATTCCGTATCTGAATCCGACCGCCGTGCTTCTGTTCAAGGCACGGGATCGACGCCCCAAAGACCAGCAGGATTTCGACAGGGCACTACCGAAACTGCCGGTTAGCGAACGCGTGTGGCTAAAAGACTGTCTCGGCGCGCTTCACCCCGGCAATGAATGGGCGCGGGCGCTGTAACGGCCATTCATCATCTTTTTGCGGGCATTCATCGATGCGTTTGTAAACAATGGCGGCCGTTGGACTACAGTGAACAGTTCCCGGCGCCATTGAGCCCGCTTCCTTCACGCGAAGGTCAACGACGAGGTCGAGCGATGCAACTTCAAACCGGTAATCTGTTCAGCGTCGAAGGGCAGCGCGGCGGCGACGAGCGGGTCGACATCCTCGTGACGGGGCAGCGCCTGAACGTCGAGCGGATCGTGTCGATGGGGCATGCGAGCCCCGACGGGTTCTGGTATGACGACTCGCGCGCCGAATGGGTCGTGCTGCTGTCGGGGGCGGCCGTGCTCGAGTTCGAAGAGGGTTCGACGCGACACGACATGCGCCCGGGCGACTACGTGCTGATCGAGCCGCATTGCCGCCATCGCGTCGCGTGGACGCACGAAGACGAGCCATCCGTCTGGCTGGCGATTTATTACGAACGCTGAAGAAAGTATTGGCGCGCGACGCGATCTGCCGATTAATCGGCAGCGCCACGCACCAAACAGGACAAAACGCCGTCAACCCGGAGCGGTCTTTGGATACCGCCGGTATCGATGCCCCATATCGCCGGACAGCGCGCTGAATCGCGCGCCGGTGCGCGTCGAGAACCTTATTCCTGGATCAGGAATCGATTGCGATTCTTCGCATCCTTGATCCATGCGGGCGCGCGACCGCGGCCGGACCAGGTCGCACCGGTCTTCGGATCGCGATACTTTGCCTGCACGGGTGCTGACGCCTGTTTGGCCGGGCGACCGCGGCGCGCACCGAAAATGTCCTTCTCGGTAATGCCGAATTCCGCGACCTTGGCGCGGATGTCGTCGACGATCGACTGGAATTCCGCGGCGCGCGCTGCTTCGGCTTTCTCGGCCAAAGCTTCCATTTGGGCTTTCAATTCCTTGTAAGTCGCCATATATCACTCTTCAGGTTGTATCCATACATGATAGCGCTTTCAGCCGCGATTTATGGAGAAATTCTCTTCGAGTGTCGTCTCGCGCACAATACGGCGATGCACGACTGATTCGAACACCTGAAGGATGCACCGCTTTGGCGGTTCAAGGCACGCAGACTCAAAGCATCTAGCGGCCTGACGACGCTTCTTCGCAGCCGATCTTCTCTTTTGGGACAAGCGCCGAAGACTCAATTATTCTTTATCTTTTTTTCAGAAGGATCGGGGATTTCACCGATGAACAGAGACGATAAGCTGAGACAGGTCGCAACCGAATTCGGATTCGATCCGGACGAGGAAATCAGGATCGGCGGAAAGTACACGCCCGTTCTGGTCGACGGGAGTACGGCCTATATTGCCGGCCAGATTCCGCGCGTGGGGGAAGTAGTGCACTTCATGGGCGAGGTGGGCGAATCCGTTTCACTGGACGACGGTCGCCGTGCGGCCGGCATTTCGGCGCTGCGTGCGCTGTCGCTGATTCGCAAGCATTGCGGCACGCTCGACGCGATCGCGACGGTTCCCCGCATCACTGTGTACGTGCGGAGCGCACCCGGCTTCACGATGCAAAGCGAAGTGGCTGACGGCGCCTCCGACGTTTTGTATGCAGTGCTCGGCGATGCGGGCGTCCATACGCGTTCGTCGGTCGGCGTGCTGCAATTGCCCAAAGGCGCTTCGGTGGAAGCGGATTTCATTTTCGGATTGAACCGCAGCCAGGCCGGTCGCTGATGCGTCTGCGGCCGGGTTCGGCGATCGGTCGGACGCGCAGTGCAATGGCGGGCGTATCGACCATCTCCTCCATCGCGCGCCACATGCGGAAATACTCGCGGGTCGTCAACCCGCTCTCCGGCCGCGCGAACAGATCTGCGGGCAACGGCGCGCACCGCAGCAGCTCGTCGACTCGCAGGCCGAGATCGATGATCATGACCTGCCGGCCCGGTGAAATCGCGAAACGGTTCATCGCCGCAATTGCCCGGTCTCGACAAGCTGTTGAAAGAATTCATTCATCGATTCGGCGAGCGGGCGGTAGCGAATGCCGAGTTCGTTGCGGCTGCGGCTGTTGTCGGCGCGCCAGGGAAATCCGACGTTGCGTGCGATCACGCGGCGCGTCACGTCCTTGTTCGCCAGCGGGCCGAACAGCCACACGAGCCATTTCGGCAGGATGCGCCGCGGAATCGGGTAGTCGGCGCCGTACCGGTCGAGCAGTGTGGCCGCCATCGCCGGCAAGCTCGTGTCGTGGCCCGAGACGATGTAGCGGCCGTTTGCGTCCGGCAGGAATGCGGCGCGCAGATGGGCATCGGCCACATCGCGCACGTCGACCGCACCGATGCCGAGATCCGGCACGCCCACTTTCATCGTGCCGTTGCCCATCTGCCGCACGATCTCGAAGCTTTCCGACGTGGCGTACGGATTGATGCCCGGCCCGATGACGAGCGACGGATTGACGGTCACGAGATCCCAGCGGTCTTGCCCGCCGGCGATTTTCCACGCTTCGCGCTCGGCCACGGTCTTCGAATACGAATACGGCTGGTGAGTCAGCGACGAGCTGGTGTTCCAGACGGCCTCGGTGAACACGCCGTTCGGTGTCGCGGCGAGATCGGCATTGTCGCCGTAGATGGCGGCGCAACTGCTGGTCAGCACGACACGCCGGACCGACGGCGTGCGGTTGGCCGTTTCGAGCACGTTGCGCGTGCCGAGCAGCGCCGGATCGACCAGTTCCTTCTGCGGATCGCTGACATGAACAGTGAACGGCGACGCGGTGTGGAACACGATCGCGCAACCGGCCATCGCGTCCGCGTACGATCCGGGTTCGAGCAGATCGGCGCGGAAATAGCGGATCGTGCCGGGTGCGCCGGCCGCGATGCGCTGCAGATGCTTCAGCTTGTCCGGGTCGTCGGGATCGCGGACGGCCGCATGGACCGTCACGCCCGCGTCGAGCAGCCGTTGCACGAGCCGGCCCGCGACATACCCTGTTGCGCCGGTCACCAGGACGGGGAGGTCGGTATCGATTTGCATCTTCGTGGCTTCCGTGGCGGATGATGTTCGACATGATGCCGATTTTTCGCGGGGCGATGACACGCGAAGTGCCCCGGTCGACAGGCGAAGTGCGACAGGTGCGGCCGTATCGGCATCGCGTGCCGGTGCGACGGATCATGGGCCGGCCGGACGACTGGCCGGTTGCCGATTCATGCTCGATGCGCGAGTCATTGACGCGTCGCCCCGCGCCCGATTACGCTCCGCGGAGCGCACATCGAGGAAGATCGATGAACGACGACGCGACGGAACGGGTGATCGAATTCGCCAAACATGTCATCGGCTACATGCAATCCGCCGTTCCCGGCTGGAACGAAGTTTACGTCCGTTTCGACGCGCCGAGCGATGTTCAGCGCGGCGTACGTGCTTCATACGCGACGGCGGCCGGCATCGCGTTGATCTCGACGATGGAGCATCGCGGTTTGGTCGACGGCGTCATGCACATCGGCGCGCAACTGCGCGACGCGCTGGCGAATGAAGGAAAGAAATTGCGCGTCGCGCTTTTTCGTGCCAATTCCCGGTTTTCCTATCGAATGGATTACGAATGGAACGACCACGCGCGCTGGAACATTACGAAGCTCGGTGGCGCATCCGGCCGTCCGGACGGTCTGGAAGCGCTTGAACCGCTGGACTGATGGCCGCTCCGGACGTGGCCGCTTCGGCAATCGCGGCAACGGATGCGTCACCGATTCGTCACATTGACGGAATAACAACGATACGTATCGCCGCAAAGACGGAGATCTGCAATGGCGAAAGCAAAAAAGAAGCTGCTACCGAAGGACTTCGAATCGTTGCTCGACGAAGGCGACGTCGCGAAGCTGCAGGCCGTGTTCGACACCTGCGACGTGAATGCGCGTGGCGGGGTCAGCAAACGGACGGCGCTGTCGTTCGACCGTTGCCCCGACGATCTCGCGCGCTGGCTCGTCGCGCAGGGCGCGGACGTGGGTGCGGCCGACGCATACGGCAACACCGCGCTGCACGTGCGCGCCCGCAGCCGCCGCAGCCGTTTCGACGTGCTGTTCGAACTCGGCGCGGACGTTCACGATGACCGTGCATCGATCGGCACCGCGCTGCACGCGGCGGCCGACTCGCGTAATGCGCAGTCCGCCCGCGTGCTGCTCGACCACGGCGCCCGCGTCGATGCGTTGAACCGCGACGGGCAGACGCCGCTCGAACGCGCGCTGCGTACCTGCGGCAATGCGGACCTGGAGCACATGGTCACGCTCGCCGAGGTGCTGCTCGACGCCGGTGCGGCGAGGACGCCGCCCATGCAAACCAGCGTCACGGAGATCGGCGAGCGCTTCGAGTTCATGCGCGAGCGCTTCAACCCGGAATCCGTCGATGCAGCCAGCGCCGCGCTGGAGCGGCTCTACACGCTGTTCGACGTGCCGCCGGTGCCGCGCCGTCAACTGCACGACGCGCAGTCGCCGATCGTCGTCGCGGCCGGCACGTGGCAGGAGCAGCATCAGGCGTTGTGGACGCAACTGGTGCCGGGGGCCGGGCATGCGGCGACGGTGCAGGGCGAACTCATCCGGATCTCGGGCCGCATCGCGTACGAGCTCGACCACAACGGAGGCTGCAACTGGGATGCGGACTTCCGGAAGATGGCCGATGCGTTCGCGGCATTCGTGCGCACCGGGACGTCGCTGCCGTCGGCCGATTTGTCTGACGTGGAAGCGCTCGTGCACGACGTCAAACGCCAGTCAGGCGACCCGGCGCAACTGTGCCGGGTCGCTGTCGCATGGGTGCGCCTGAACCCCGACCCGGTCAAACTCGAACCGCCGCCTTATCGGCGGTAACCGTGCTCCGGCGCGCACGGAGCGATGCCCGTTCGTGCGCGCTGCAAATCCCTGTTTCCGACTCCCTTGGCTGCCGTGTGCCGGCGGCAGACCGTTCAAGTCGCGCGCGATCGCATCGCAGTGACAGCGGGCACACGTGCTCGCCGGCCATTCCACTCTCCGTCATTTCCGGAAACCGTCACGTCCCCGAAATCGGCCGGCATCCCCACTTTTGGGGATGCCGGCGCCGGACAGTCCGCCTACGATTGGCAACAGGGCATCGGGGATGGATGTAACCGGAACGCGCGGACAGGCTAGTCATTCCGTGTCGAACGCCGGGACTGCCCATGCAGTCGACTGACACAGTCTTTGCGTACGCTGACAGGCAACGTGTGCGGTGCGTCGTTTGCATCGCAGCACGATGGCGCGTTGATGACGGAAGGCCTGATGTCGAACTTCGGGGAATTTCAATCAATATGCTGGCACGAGACTATGTAGAACGAGAGCTTTCTCACATACAGAGAATGGTGGCTCTCCTGGACAGCGAGGCGATCGCTGACGACGTATCGATGTCGGGCGCGGGGCGCGTGAGGCATCCGAGTTACTGGCGCGGGCGGATCGAGGAACTGCTGTCGACGCCCGATGTGCCGCGTCACCTCGGAAAGCTATGCGAAGCGGTGCTCGTGAAGATCGACGAGTTGGAATCGCGATACGTGGCGATGAAGTAAGTGCGTCGTCGGACCTTCCGCTGAAACGCGCGTGACGCGACGGGCGCCCCGGTCGACACGGCGCGCCTGCGCGGCCGCGATCCCGAAGCCTCGCGCTCCATCGCGTCATCGTTGCTCATTCGTGCGCCATCACCGCAAGCAACGCCGCGCGGAACGCGGCCATCTCCGCAGCGGTGCCGATGGACACGCGCAGGAATTCCGGCGGCCCGGACTCGCGAATCAGGACGCCGTGGCGCAGGAGTCCGCTCCAGATCCGGTGGCGATCGGCAAACTTGCCGAACATCACGAAGTTGGCGTCCGAATCGGCCACCGCGAGGCCCTGGCTGCGCAGCCAGCAAACGGTTGCGTCGCGCTCGGCCTTGATCGCGTCGACCTGCGACAACATCTCGTCACGCGCGACCAGCGCCGCGCAGGCGGCTGCCTGGGTAAAGGCGGACAGGTGATAGGGCAGCCGAACCAGCTTCAGCGCTTCGACGATCGCAGGCGCACACGCGCAATACCCGACGCGGCCGCCCGCGAACTTGAATGCCTTGCTCAGCGTGCGGGTAACGACGAGCCGCGGATGGTCGGGCAGCAGCGTCACCGCGCTGCGGACGCCGTGGCGCCGAAACTCCGCATACGCTTCGTCCACGACGACCACGCCCGGCGCGATGTCGAGAATCGCGCGGATCGTGTCGACGGGAAGCGCGGTTCCGGTCGGATTGTTCGGCGACGTCAGCAGGACCACGCTCGGCCGATGCTCGCGGATGCTGTCGATTGCCTGATTCAGATCCAGCGCGAAATCCTCGGTGCGCGGCAACGTATGCAGCCGTGTGAAGGTCGTGCGGCAGTATTCGTCATACATCGGATACGCTGGCGTAAAGGCCAGCGCCGCTCGCCCCGGGCCGCCAAAGGCCTGGAGAATCTGCTGGATCACTTCATTCGAACCGTTGGCTGCCCAGACGCTCGATGCGTCGACCGTCACGCCGGTGTCGTGCGTCAGGTAGGCGGCCAGATGTGTTCGCAGCTCGGCAAAGTCGCGGTCGGGATAGCGGTTCGCCTGCCGCGCCGCGTCGGCCACGGCAGTCGCGATGCGCTCGACGAGCGATGGCGACGGCGGATACGGATTCTCGTTGACGTTCAGGCAAACCGGCACATCGAGCTGCGGCGCCCCGTACGCGTGCTGCAACCTGAGGTCCTCCCTGAGCGGCAAATTCGACAAGGACACTTCCTTCCACGGTCGTTGCATTGAAAACACTCCGTACGTTATTGATTGATCAGCGGGGCATGGTTTTTAAGGCGGCCAAAAACAAAAAAGGCGCCGGAGGCGCCTTGGTCGTTGTCTTGATCGGGAGTGCTCCCGATTCAATGACTAGATGCGAAACGAACCACGGCGCAACAACGGGCGTCCGTGGCGATGGTGCAGGTGGGTCGTGGCGTTTCGGATCTTCATGCGCTGCATCATGACATGCGCCGACCCTGATGAGAAGCCGGCGTCGCTATGAATTCCCTGGACGTGCGCTGCCATCACGATCGGTGCCGTCGAGCGCGAAGGTCCCGGTCTTTTGTACCGAAAGAAACCGAAAGCTTGTTGAGAAAGGCCATTACGTCTGACGAGAAACGGTAACAAACGTGGTATTTCGAATCAAATGCACATCGATAATTTGAACAATGCCGCCGGTTGAGTAAGATTCGCGCAAGACGTTCAACAAAAACGCACGGCGCGGGGTGGCCAGATGCAACGGAACGGATTGATTCCATCGGCATGGATCGATGACATCTACGCTGCGGCGCTGGGCGATCAACGATGGGAAGCGGCGCTGGACGGGCTGCGATCGACGGTCGGCGTGCGCATGACCACGCTGCTGTCGTTCGACGATGCGGCGAGGGTGCCGGCGATCGAGCGGGCGGCCGGCGACGACCCGTCATGGGTCGCCGCGTGTTACCACACCTACAACACCGAGTTCTACCGGTACGATCCGGTCGTGCCGATCGCCGGCAACTGGCCGGCGGGCCGCTGGTTCGAGGACGTCAAGCACCTGTCCCCGCAACAGCGTGCGCACAGCGTGTTCTATCAGGAGTTCCTGCGTCCCTACGGGCTCGGCAGCATCTCGGGCCTGTATATCCATCGCGAAGCGGGGGCCGGCGCATTCCTCAGCGTCCAGAGCGGCCCCGAATCGCAAGGTCTTTCCGACGATCAGCGCCGCACGATCGAGATCATGGGCACGCATATCGCCCGTGCGCTGCGGATCCAGGCGCGCATCGGGGAACTCGAGGCGCGCGTGGCCGCCGCGGAATCGGCGCTCGACGCGATTCCGGTGCCGGTGTTCCTGCTCGGCAAGCAACGCGAATTGCGTTACACGAATCGCGCCGCCGATCAACTGATCGCGGCGGAACCGGCGATGCGGATCGTGAACGGGCGCTTCGCGCCGGAAGGCTGCATCGACGATGCGCAATGGCGGCACGCGTTCGCACGTGGCGGGTTGCTGCTGCGGCGCGCGACGGGCGAGCCGTTGTCGCTCGCGCTGATGCCGATCCCCGAACAGTCGCGCCTGCTGCGTGAACGGCCCGGCGTCGCGGCGCTGATGACCGCCGCCGACCTGCGTTCGCCGTCGGCGCGCGCGCAGCGGCTGCGGGTGTTCTACGGGCTGTCGTCGGCCGAAGCCGATCTCGCCGTGCTGCTGTGCTGCGACGGGCTGTCGCCGCAGGAATGCGCGGCGCTGCGCGGCGTGTCGATCGGCACGGTCCGCGCGCAGATCAAGTCGATCTACGCGAAGACGGATGTGGCGCGCGCGGCGCAACTGACGTCGCTGGTCATGCAGACGTGACGGTGCGGCGAGCGCCCGCGCTCGCACGGAATGCTTCCCGAATCTTCGCGGTTCCGCCGCACACGATGCGTGTGCCGGCGTGTGCTGGTGGCTGTGCGCGGGTGTCTACGTCTCGTGGTCAGTCATCCTATAACGATGACAAGCGAAGCGAAAGGTTGCTTCTCGGTGTCGGGGGAAACAGCCGCACGGGCGCCCGGTTCAAATGCAGATCCGTTTCCGGAAAACGTTTCGCAGAAAATCACCAAAACAGAGAATGCGATTCCACGAATTGCACCTGTAACCCATGGTGACAGCGGTTATAGGGGTATGCACCAAGTGAGTTAAACGATTAACCGACGTACATTCGCGTCAACACGTCATACGACGTATGACTCTGCGGTTCAGGGGAGCGCATCGCCGACGAACGCGCATGCCGACGGATCGCCGCACAACAACGATCGACCATCAAGGAGACTCACCATGAAGCACCGATTCACCGCTTCCCGTACCGCGCTCGCCGTTGCGCTGCTGGCTGGCTTCGCGATGTCCGCGCAGGCGCGCGTGTTCCGCTCGGCGGACGTGCACGGCGATAACTTCCCGACCAACATGGCGGTGAAGTTCATGGGCGACGAGCTGTCGAAGCAGACGGGCGGCAAGGATTCGATCAAGGTGTTCGGCAACAGCGCGCTCGGCTCCGAGAAGGACACGGTCGACCAGGTCCGGATCGGCGCGATCGACATGGCGCGCGTGAACGGCGCGTCGTTCAACGAGATCGTGCCGGAATCGCTGATCCCGTCGTTCCCGTTCCTGTTCCGCGATGTCGATCATTTCCGCAAGGCGATGTACGGGCCGGCCGGCCAGAAGATCCTCGATGCGTTTACGGCGAAGGGGATGATCGCGCTGACGTTCTACGAGAGCGGCGCGCGCTCGATCTACGCGAAGCGCCCGGTGCGCACGCCGGCCGACATGAAGGGGCTGAAGGTGCGCGTGCAACCGTCCGACCTGATGGTCGACGAGATCAGGGCGATGGGCGGCACGCCGACGCCGATGCCGTTCGCCGAGGTGTACACGGGCCTGAAGACGGGCCTCGTCGACGCGGCGGAAAACAACCTGCCGTCGTACGAGGAAACGAAGCACTACGAAGTAGCGCCCGATTACTCGGAGACGCAGCATGCGATGACGCCGGAAGTACTGGTGTTCTCGAAGAAGATCTGGGACACGCTGTCGCCGCAGGAGCAGGCGGCGATCAGGAAGGCGGCGGCCGATTCGGTGCCGTACTACCAGAAGCTGTGGACCGCGCGCGAGGCGTCCGCGCAGCAGGCGGTGACGAAGGGCGGCGCGAAGGTCCTGCCGGCCGCGCAGATCGACCGCGCGGCGTTCGTGAAGGCGATGCAGCCGCTGTGGACGAAGTATGAGAAGACGCCGCAGATGAAACAGATCGTCGACGAGATCGAGGCGACCAAGTGACGCGTCGCACTTCCCTGAACAGCGCGGCGGCCGCGGGTGCGTCGGCCGCCGCCCCGGACGGCGCGGCGCCGGCGCGGCCGCACGCCGCGCCGTTCCTGCGCTGCGTGAACGACGTGCTGTTCCGCGTGCTGGCCGTGATCGCGTCGGCGTGCCTCGCGGTGCTCACGGTGCTGGTGTTCTACGCGGTCGTGATGCGCTACGTGTTCGAGAACGCGCCGGATTTCGTCGAGCCGATCGCGTTGCTGCTGGTGATCGTGATCGCGATGTTCGGTGCGGCGATGAAGGTGCGCGACGGCGGCCATATCGGGCTCGACTCGCTCGTGCGCCGGCTGCCCCCGAACGCGCGCAACGTGGTGATCGCGATCCAGCACCTGAGCCTGATCGCGTTCGCGATCATGATCATGGCCGGCTGCGGCAGCATGGCCGCCGAGACGATGGGCGACCGCATTCCGATCATCGGGCTGCCCGAAGGCGTGCGCTACCTGATCGCGATGCCCGCGGCGATCGCAATCATCCTCTTCTCGCTCGAGCACCTGCTCGCGCTTCGTCGTTCTTCGTCGGGACAATAACGCCATGGAACTCGCGATCCTGTCCGTCAGTTTTCTGATTTTCCTCGTGCTCGGCGTGCCCGTGTCGTTCGCGCTCGGGATTGCCTGCGTGCTGACCTATATGGTCGAAGGCTTGCCGATCGCGACCGCGATGCAGGCGATGATCTCGGGGATGAATGCGTTCTCGTTCCTCGCGGTGCCGTTCTTCATCTTCTCCGGCGAGCTGATGCTGCACGGCGGCATCGCGGACCGGATCCTGCGCTTCGCGCAGGCGACCGTCGGCCACTTCCGCGGCGGCCTCGGGATGGCGAACGTCGTCGCGTGCACGCTGTTCGGCGGCGTGTCGGGCTCGCCGACTGCCGATACGTCGGCAATGGGCGGCGTGGTGATCCCGCTGATGAAGCGCGAAGGCTACAGCGCCGCGTACGCGGTCAACGTGACGACGCATGCGTCGCTCGCCGGCGCGCTGATGCCGACGTCGACCAACATGATCATCTACGCGTTCGCCGCGCAGGGGATCACCGGGATGCTGCACGGCCAGCCGGTGAGCGGCGTGTCGATCGGCGACCTGCTGTTCTCGGGGCTGCTGCCCGTGTTGTGGGTGATGGGCTTCGTGCTCGCCGCCGCGTACTGGCAGGCCGTGCGTCACGGTTATCCGCGCCGTGCGGACGGCTCGTCCGCGCTGCCCGCGTTTCCCGGCTGGTATGCGGTGCTGCGCAGCTTCGTCGGCGCGGTGCCGGGCCTGATGGTGATCGCGATCATCCTCGTGTGCGTCGCCAAGGGGATTGCGACCGCGACCGAAGCGGCCGCGATCGCCGTCGTGTACTCGCTCGTGCTGACCGCGATCGTCTACCGGACGCTGACGGTCGCGAAGCTGCGCCGCGCGCTGTCGCATGCGGCGCGTACGACGGGCGTCGTGCTGCTGCTGATCGCGGTGTCCAACATGCTGCGCTTCCAGATGTCGTACCTGGAGATTCCGGATGCGATCGAAGGGCTGCTGAAGCAGTCGACTGCCGCGCCTTGGCTGATGCTGCTGTACATCAACATCATCCAGGTATTCCTCGGCACGTTCGTCGACATGGCCGCGCACATCCTGATCACGACGCCGCTGTTCCTGCCGATCGCGATGGCGTGCGGCGTCGGGCCGGTGCAGTTCGGGATCATGCTGCTGCTGAACTGCTCGCTCGGCCTCGTGCACCCGCCGATCGGGTCGGTGCAGTTCGTCGGATGCGCGATCGGTAACGTGTCGATCGGCGAGACCACGAAGATGGCGTGGCCGTATTACCTCGCGATCTTCAGTGCGATCAACATCGTCACGTACCTGCCGTTCTTTTCGACCTGGCTGCCGAGCGTGATCAGCGGGCACGCGGTGTTCTGATCGCGCGCTTCGCCTGTGTTCGCCCGTCGCGGCGCCGGACGACCGAGGTTGTCCGGCGCCGCTTTTGCATGTGTGGTTCCGTTTGCTTCACCGGAGTGATGCTCGCGGCGAGCATGGCCTATGTGTCGATTGACGCATCCGGCTCGACCGCATCGCACGGCGTGCCATCGGCCGGTCCACCGTCGCGCCATTGCGCAAGATCGCGCCACAGTGCCGGGCGCGCATGGTCGCGCGGCGGCAGGCTGATCACGTACGCGACGCCGCGCACGTTGACCATGACCCCCGAGTCGGGCAGCGTGGCCGGGATACCGGAGAACGGTTGATCGGCGTCCGGTTCGGAAGCGGTGACCGGGCCGGGCGGGCGTCGAAACATCATGCGAATTCTCCGTGGCGCCTCGATACGGCGCGTCAATAGCGGACACGTCCGATCAGACCCAGCGGGTCGATCGCGTGCTGGACAGCGGCGGCGACTTGCCGATGTGAAGCCGGCACGTGCTTGCGGTAGTACGCGACGTTCACGGGCCCGACGCCATGTTCCGCGCTGAAGCACCCGCCCGCGCGCGCGACGCGGTCGTACAGCGCGCCGCGCAGTGCGACCTGCTGCAGTGGCCCGTACCGTTGCGCACTGTCGTGTGGAATCGATACGACGAGATGGCAGCCGCCGTCGCCGAAATGGCCGAACGCATGACAGCGCAGCGACGGATGTGCGTCGGCGATCCACTGCTCGGCGCCGGTCACGAACGATGCCAGCGCACCGCGCGGAAACGATACGTCGAACGACAGCGGAATGCCTTCTTGCGCGACCGCGACCGGCAGCGCGTCGCGGATCCGCCAGAACCGTTCCGCCGGCGCGCAGGCCGCGTCGAGCACCACGCGTTCGTTCGCGAGCGCGTCGAGCGTCGCGAGTGCGCGCTCCTCGAGCAGCGCATCGAGCCCGGGCATGCCGGTCGCGATCTCGACGAGCGCGTAGCACGCGGCATCGTTTGCCGCGAACGGAACGCGCAACGCGGGAAACGCGGCGGCGACGCAGCCGACCGCGGCGGCCGACATGAATTCGAACGCCGACAGCAGCTCGCCGAACGCGCGCTCGAACGCGAGCAGGCCGGCGAGCGCGGCATCGTACGACGCGAACGCGACGAACGCGGCGCACGACGACCGTTCGAGCGCGGCAAGCGCGAACGACACGGCCGTCACGAGCCCGTTGGCGCCGTTCGCGCCAATGAAGCACTGCGTGACGTCGAAGCCCGCGTTGCGTTTGCGCAGCGGCGCGAGCGTGTCGATCACGGTGCCCGCCGCGTCGGCGAGCACCACTTCGATGCCGAGTACATTGCGGCGCACGTCGCCGTACTTGATGAGACGGCTGCCGCCCGCGTTGGCGCCGACGAGGCCGCCGGCCGCCGGATCGCTGCCGAGATCGATCGGCAGGCAGAGGCCGGCTTCGGCCGCCACGCGATTGATGTCGGACAGGCGCGCGCCGGCCTCGACGGTGATGCTGCGGTTCGCCGGATCGAACGCGCGAATGGCGCGCATCCGGTCGAACGACACCACGCATTGCGTGCCGCTGCGATCGGGCACGGCGGCGCCGACGAGCCCGGTGCGCGCGCCCTGCGCGACGAGCGCGATCCGGTGCGCAGCGGCGACCCGCGCGAGCGCGCTCGTGTCGGCGGTCGATGCCGGTCGCGCCACGCCGAGCGCGACGCCGCCATACAGCGCCGCATCCGTCGCGTACGGCTCGCACGACGCGCCTTCGAGCCAGCCGTCGCCGAGCGTCGCGGCGAGCGCGTGCCGCTGCGTGGCGTGTTCGGGCAGCGCGTTCATCGTCAGTTCGCCCGCACCAGTTGCTTGCGCAGGCGGCCGCGCACGACGACCAGCGCGACCAGCGGGACGACACCGCCCCACAGCGGGCTGTGCCGCATCGCGATCGACACGGCGAGCGCGATGGCCGTGACGGCGAGCAGGACGAGCGACAGCGAACGCGCCCGCGCATGGTCGACGAACGTGCCGTCGACGAAACCGCCGTCCGACCACGCGGTATGCACGATGCCGACCACCAGCACGCAGACGAGCATCGCGGCCGGCCCGAGTTCCTCGCCCCACAGACGGCTACCCGTCGGCGACACGATCGCGAGCACGGCGCCGATCACGAGGAACAGGTCGACGCCGATCGCGATGCTGTTGCGGTTTGCGCGGCGGATCAGCCATGCGCCGTGCACGAGCGCGAGCACGCCGCCGATCAGGAACGCGTGCGTCCAGCGCACGTCAGGCTGTTCGGGCCCGAGCCGGCCGTAGAACAGGAACACGATCGCCGGCAGGAAGTTGCTGGCGTGCAGAAGGTAGTCGGTTATGGGATTGGTCGATTTCATCCGGGTTTTCTCCTTCGTCGAAACAGCGGGCGACGCGTCATGCGTCATGCCAGCGGAACAGCCGCGCGGCGGCGAACAGGAACAGCGCCGTGCTCGCGGCCATGCCGAGCAGTTGCGGCGCGAGTTGTGCGTACGGCGCGCCGTCGACCAGCGCGCCGCGCAGCGCGACGGCGAACTGGTTGGTCGGCAGGAACGCGAGCACGGCCTTCAACCATGCCGGCGCGTCGTGCATCGGAATCGTCAGGTCGCTGAAGAACAGCAGCGGGTAGTAGGTGATGTTGCACGCGAGTTCGGCGGCCGCCAGCGATCGGGTGCGGCTCGCGAGCAGCACGCCGATGCTCAGCACCATCGCCGCGCCGAGCAGCACGATCGGCAACGCACGCAGGCCGTCCGGCGTCGCGATCGGCAGCGCGATGCCGAACGCGACGCGCGCGACCGTCAGCAGCACGAGCGCCGACAGCGCCATCATCGCCATCCGCGCGACGATCAGCGCGGCGAGGAACACGCCGCGCGAGACCGGGAAGCACACGTACAGCTTGAACGTGTTGCGTTCGCGTAGCGAGGCGATCGCGGTTGTCGTCGAGTTGAGGCCGATCGCCATGAACGCCATCACCAGGATGCCGGTCGCGAAGAACGCGCCATAGTCGAACGGGCGGCGCGCCGGCGCCGCGTTCTCGAAGCGCGCCTGCGCGGCGGGCAGCCCGAGCCGTTGCGCGGCGCAGCGCGCGAGCGCGATCTCGACGACCCGCGATGCGGCCTTCACGGCGAGCGAGCCGTTGAAGTCGTAGCGGATCGTCGCCGGCGTGCGTTCGTCCGCACCCAGCACGACGGTGACGCGATCGGCCGCCGCGCCGCTGCCGCCGAAGGTTGCCTTTACCGTGTCGCTGTGCGACAGGCTGGCGACGATCTGCGCTTCGCACGCGCGGCTGTACGGCGTCGCGCCGCCGGGCACGTCGAACGCGATGTCGGCCGTGCCGAGCGAGCCCGAGCCGCCGAACGCGAACAGCATCACGCTCAGCAGGAACACCGGGAACACGAGCGTCCAGAACAGCGACGAGCGGCTGCGCAGGTAACCGAGCAGCTCGTTGCGCACGAGGATCAGGAAAACCTTAGTCATGGACGGGGCCCTCGGTGCAGAGGCGCAGCAGGTCGCCCGGCGTGCTGGGCGCGAGCGCGAGATGCTGGATGCCCTGTTCGCCGACGATCCGGTGCACGTTCGGATGCAGCGTCGCATCGCCGAACGCTTCGACGACGTGCGACGCCGACACGCGCACGCCGGTCACGCCGGGCAGCGCCGCGAGCCGCTTGCGCAGCGCGCGCGCATCGGTTTCGTCGCGGCAATGCAGGACCGCGCGCGCGTCGCCGACGAGTTCCGCCTGCAGCGTCGCCTTGTCGCCCTGGTAGCGCACGCCGCCGTCGCGCACCCACACGAGATCGTCGACGACGGCCAGTTCTTCCTCGGAATGGCAGATCATCGCGACGCTCGCGCCGCGCGGGCGCTGGCGCAGCAGGTCGATCACGACGCCCGCATAACGACGGTCGAGGCCGGTGAACGGTTCGTCGAGCACGGCCAGTTCGGGCCGGTGCGCGAGCGCGACGTAGAGGTCCACGCGCTGGCGCTGCCCCTTCGACAGCGCGCGGCACGGCTTGTCGAGCAGTTCGGCGATGCCGAGCACGCCGGTGATCGCCGCATCCGCGTGCACGTACATCGCGCGGTGCAGCGCGACGATCTCCGACACGCGCAGGTGGTCGGGATACTCGACCTTCTGCAATTGCGCGCCGAGCCGCCGCAGCGACCGCGTATCGCGCATGAAGCGCTCGGCCGGCACGTCGAGCACGCGCACGTCGCTGCCGCCGCGCCGGAAGCCGAGCAGCGTTTCGAGCAGCGTGGTCTTGCCGGAGCCGTTCGGCCCGACGATCGCGGTGATGGCGCCGAGCCGGAACCGCACGTGCCGCGCGGAGAAGCGGAAATCGCCGGCCGCGACGTCGATCGCGCGCGCGCCGAGCGCCGCGCCCGGCGCATGCGCATCGGGCAGCGGCGGCGTGCCCGAGCGCTGCGGCCGGTCGAACGCGGTGTGCGGGCCGAACATCGCGCGCACGGAGGCGAGGAAGGAGACGCTCATCGTTGCATCCTGTCAGTCGAACAGCATGACCTGCGTGTCGCGCGCACCCCGGTACGGGTTGCGGCCGTGCGCGACCAGCATGTTGTCGACGACGAGCACGTCGCCGGCCTGCCACGGGAACGACAGCTCCTCGTCGTCGAGCGCGTCGTAGATCGCGGCGAGATCGTCGTACGGCATCGGCGCACCGTCGCCGTAGCGGATCTCGTACGGGAACGCGGCGCGCGTGCCGTACATGCGCTGCAGGTAGCGGTAGCTGAGCTCGCCCATCGAGCGCGGGTTCGGGTGCTGCGCGCTCGCCTGGTTGAACCAGACGGTTTCGCCGGTGCGCGGATGCGCGCGCAGCGCGCTGCCGACGTGCGACACGGTCACGCTGCCGTCGTCGAGCCAGCGGCAGCCGACGCCGCGCGCCGCGCACAGCCGCTCGACCTCGTCGCGCTCGGCGGTGCCGAACGCGTCGTCCCACGGCCGGTGATACGCGGCGAACGGCAGGTTCGGGTTGGCGGCGAGCCCGTCCGCGCGATCGCCGGGCGCCGCGAAATTGCGCAGGTACATCACGCCGCGCGCGGCGAACCGTTCGCGCAGCGCGGCCGGCACGCGTGCCGTCACGCGCCGCATGTCGCAGATCGGCGTTTCGCCGCCCGCGTCGGCCGGCTGCCGGCAATAGAACGCGACGAGGCGCGGGAACGCGGGCATGTAGGCCATCTCCTGATGCAGCCCGATCTTGAACGGCGGCGGCATGCGGGTCGATTCGTAGACCTGGCCGTCGATCTGCCTGCGCGGTGCGGCGCCCGCCGTATAGCCGTTCGCGTGCGCCGGATACAGCGCGCCGAGGCGGCCGAACGCCGCTGTGTCGGGCACCGCGAAGCCGCGCCACAGCAGCGCGCCGCACGCGTCGAGCAGCGTGTCGATCGTGTCGAGCCGCGAGCGGTACCACGCGACGAACAGGTCCGGCGAGTTCGCGAGTTCGGCGTTGCGCGGCGTCACGCATAGCGGCAGCGTCGCGCCGGGCGCGACCGCCGCGCAGTGGACGTCGTCGGCGCCGAGCCGCACGGCGGCGTGCGCGGCGAGGAAGGCGAGGTCGGTCATCGCTCAGGCCAGCGCCGGTTTCTTCAGCAGGATTTCGAAGCCGAGCGCACCGAGTCCCGCGCTCGGGCTGTAGATCGACGCGACGTCGGCCAGGCCGGCTTCGGCGACGAGCGCATGCGCTTCGTCGAGCGTGATCTTCTCCTCGACGTGGGTCGGCGGATAGTCGGCGGCGGCGCGCATCTCGGTGAAACGGTCGAGCAGGTGCTGCGGCGCATCGCGGCGCATGTCGTGCACGAGCGCGATGCCGCCCGGTTCCAGCACGCGATACATCTCGGTCAGGCTCAGCGCCTTGTCGGGCAGGTGGTGCAGCGTCGCGCGGCCGACCGCCATCGTCAGCGTGCCGTCGTCGAACGGCAGCGCGAGCGCGTCGCCGACGCGCATCTCGATCGTGTCGTCGAGACCGAGCTCGTGGATGCGCGGGCGGCCTTCGTCGAGCATCGCCGGATCGAGGTCGATGCCGACGTAGCGCCAGTCGCGCATCGCCGGGTCGGTCGCGAGCCGCACCGGCACGACGCCGGTGGCCGTGCCGATGTCGGCGATCACGCCGGGCGTCATTCCGCGCGCCAGCTGGCGGATGCGGCTGATGAACAGCAGGTCCCACGGTTCGAGCGTTTCGGTGGCGAAGCGATCGTAGTCGTTCGCCGGGCGCAGGTTCTTGAGCAGCATGACGTTCCTTTTGCGGAAGGGTGAGGGATCACAGCCAGCCGACCGGCACGGCGGCCAGCAGCCGTCGCGCGGTCGCGCTGTTGACGCCGAACGCGGGACGGCGCCGGCGTTCGACCGCATGCGCGGCCATGGCCGCGATGCGTGCGCCGAGCCCGACGCCGACGCCCCACGACGGCGCGGCGACGCCGAGTTCGAGCAGCGTCGCGGCGGTCAGGAAATCGATGTTCGGCTGTAGCGCGCGGCGCGCGTCGGCCTGCGCGCAACACGCGTCGAACAGCGTCACGTACGCGCCGTCGAAGCCGCGCGCCGCGAACAGGCGACGCATGTGCGGCGGACGCGGATCGGCGACGAACAGCGGATGGCCGAAGCCGTACAGCGTGTGTTTCGCGTCGAGCGCCGCATCGATCGCCGCGCGCCCGGCCGCATCGAGCGCGGCGGACGGCGCGCCGGCGCCGCCCGGCACCGACAGCGCGAGCGCGCCGAGCCAGTGCATCGCTTCGAGCGCGGCGCCGACGTGCGACGGCCCGCTCGCGAGGAAACCGGCCGCGATCGCCTGCGTCAGCGTGACACCGGTGCCGATCGCGACGCGCGGCGCGAGCACGGTCGGCGTGATGTAGCCGAAGCCGGCGTGCCACGCGACGAGCAGCATGTCCATCGCGGCTTGCGCCGCTGCATCGGTGCGCGTTGCGCCGGTCAGCACGAGCATGCGTTGCGCTTGCGTCGTGGCTGCGTCGAGCGATGCGCCGGCGCCGGCAGCGAACGGCCGGCCCCCGATCGCCGCGTGCAGCAGGAACGGCGTGGCGGCCGCGCACAGCAGCATCGCGTCGAGATCGGCGTCGTCCGGCTCGCCGCCGTGCATGCGCGCCTGTACGTCATCGAGACCACGCAACAGGCCGGACGCGGCCGCGAACACCGGCGCGACGCCTGCCGCGCCGAGATTCGCCGCGACGAACTGCGCGGCGGAACCGGGCGCCAGCGCGTCGGCGAACGCTGCCAGCCTCGCGCGGATCGCCACCTCGTGTGCTTCGTGCTCGACGCTGCCCGGCGCGACGTCGAACCACAGGTGCGCGAGCGCACCTTCGAACGTCGTCGCGCCGATCAGCGCGTTCAGGTCGAGATCGCGCACGCGCAGCGCTTCGGGTTCGAGCGTCGCGCCGTCGATGTCGGTGCCGCGATGGCGGGTCGCCGGGCGGCCGAGCAGGTTGCGCGGCGCATCGCCTGTCGTGGCGGCCGCGGCGGAATCGAGTGTCGTGTCCATGTCATTCCACCTGCGCGAGTTCTTCGCTGCTGACGCTGATCGCCGCCTGCGCCATCGCGGCGATCACTGCCGCATGCTGGTCGACGACGGGCAGCACGTTCGCGAAGTAGTAGCGCGCGCTTTTCAGCTTGCCGCGATAGAACGCGAGTTCGGCGGGCGTGTCGGCCGTTTCCGGCGCGTCGAGCCGGCGCGCGGCGATCGTCGCCGATTCGAGCAGCACCCACGCCGACGTGACGATCCCGAACATCTCCAGAAAACGCGTGTAGAACTGGCTGCTGCGGTGCGTGTGGCCGTCCTGCACGTCGCGCGCGATGTCGTCGAGCGCGGCGGCGATCCGGTCGGCGCCCGCGCGCAGCGCATCGAACAGCGGGCGCAGTTCCGCGTGCGTGCCCGCGTGATGCTGGCGTGCAAGGAACGTATCGAGCTCGTCGCGGTAGTACTGGATCAGCCGCGAATGGCGGCCGAAGCCGAGCTTGTCGCGCACGAGGTCCTGCGCCTGGATGTAGTTCGTGCCTTCCCAGATCGACAGGATCTTCACGTCGCGCGCGTTCTGCTCGACGGGGCTCGCGTCGGTATAACCGAGCCCGCCATGCACCTGGATCGCGGTTTCGCAGATCCGCCACGCCTGGTCGGAGATGAACGCCTTGCAGATCGGCGTCAGCAGCAGCTGGAGCTTGCGATGGCGCTCGATCTCGGCCGGGTCGGCATCGGGCGTCGCTTCGAGCATCGCCGCGCGCGTCGCGGTCGCCGCGAGCTTGCCGAGCAGGCCGCGGCAGCCGTCGACGCGGCTTTTCATGTCGACGAGCATGCGCTGCACGTCCGCGTGCTCGACGATCGCGACGCGTGCGGCGTTGGTGTTCGACGCGCGCTCGATCGGTCGGCCCTGCAGCCGGCGGCCCGCGTAGTCGACCGCGTGCAGGTACGCGCTCGACGCGACGCCGACGCCGAACATGCCCGTGCTCATCCGCGCCTGGTTCATCAGCGGCATCAGCTGCAGCAGGCCGACGTTGCGCCGGCCGCCGAGCAGCCAACCCTTGGTCGTGCCGTTCGAGCCGAACACCAGGTGCGTGTTCGCGCACCCCTTGAGCCCCATCTTGCGCGGCAGGCCGACGCAGTCGACATGGTTCGGCTGCAGCTCGCCGGTTTCCTCGTCCGGCCAGAAACGCGGCACGACGAGGCACGACAGCGAGAACGAGTCCGGCGACGCGGTATCGATGCGACCGAGCACGAAATACAGCGTGTTCTCGGTCAGCTCGTGCATGCCGGCCGAGATGTAGACCTTCTCGCCCGCGATCGCATAGATGTCGCGTTCGAGCGGCGTCGCGCGCAGCGCGACCGCGGTCAGGTCGGTGCCGGCCTGCGGTTCGGTCGCGCAGAAGCATGCGTCCCAGCGGTACGCCTCGAGCGGTGCAATCAGCGCTTTCTGGTGCGGCGTGCCGTGCATCTGCAGCAGCTTGATCGCGGGGCGCGTGAAGCCGCCGTACGTCATGAACGACGGATTCGCGCCCATGAACATCTCGTAGATCATCTGCGTGACGATCGGCGGCAACCCGTGCGCGGTGCCGAACAGCGTGTTCGACCATTCGTCGCGAAAACGCGCCCACAGCGCGTGGAAATGCGACGGAATGCGCACCTGGCCGTCGTCGAGCAGCGTGCAGCCCTCGACGTCCGCCTGCTGGTAGCTGCGCCCGAGGTCGAGCGCGAAATCGCGCGCGCGCTCGAGCAGCGCGTCGACCGATGCGCGATCGTGCGTGCTGTACGGGCCGTGCTCGAGAAAGTGCCGGTCCGCTTCGAACAGCTCCCACAGAAAGAAGCGCAGCTCGCGCAGGCTCACCTTGTAGGCGCTCATCATGCGTCTCCTTCGATATCGAGCGCGGCGTCGAAGCCGCCGGCCAGGTCGACGACGGCGGCGGCCGCCGCGCCATGCAACGCCGCATCCCACACGAGCACCGTGCGGCGCTCGCCTTCGTCGAGCGCGCCGGCGAGCCGGATCAGCGCGGCCGCCGATTCGGCCGACGACAGGTGGCCCGACCCGTCGTGCTGGATCCGCGCGCCGAGCGGGATCGACGCGGCGTCGGCCACGCGCGCCGCGAAGCCGGGATCGAAGCCGGGCGGCACGCACCAGTCGATCTGGTTCGCGCGCAGGTTCGCCTGATCGAGCGCGCGGCGGATCGCGCGCGCGGCGACTGGCGCGAGCGTGTCGCGCAGCGCGGCCGGCGCGTCGGCCCACGGATCGGCGATCGACGGCCCGAATTCGACCGCGACGGACCGCACGCCGCCCCACGCGTCCAGTTCGGGCGCCGGCCCGACGCGCGACACGAGCAGTGCGGCGGCCGCGTCGCCGTAGCCGACCAGGTCGCCGAACTGGCGGAAGAACGGGTAGAGCCACTTGTCGCTCAGGATCACGAGCGCCTGGTCGCCTTCGTCGAGCAGCCCGTCGAGCAGCATCAGCGCCGAATACCAGCCGAGCGTGCCGTTCTGGCCGAGTGCGAACGGCGTCACGCGCTGCAGGCCGAGCTCGTACTGCATGCGGCCGACGACCGAGTCGCCGATGCCTTCGTTGAGCGCGCAGCTCGCGACGATCACGTGCGTCGTGCGCGCGAGCTGCCCGGAGCCGAGCTGGTCGCGCAGGTCGAGCGCGGCGTCGGCGGCGAGATCGGCGAGGCTGCGCCCGGGCGGCGCGACCCGCAGCGCGGGCCGGCCGCCCGGCGCGAGGCGCGTGCCTTCTTCGGGCGTCAGCGCGCCCATTCCGCGCGGCCGGGCGAAGCGCGCCTGCGGCAACAGCAGGTGCCGGTAGCCGGGATGGCGCTCCTGCGCCTGGATCGCGCTGAACACGACGGCGGGCGGCAGCACCACGACGCCGCCGGACAGCGCGAGCGTGCCGGGTGCGGCGACGCGGCGCGCGTCGAGGCAGGTTTCATCGAGCGTCGACAGGGTCATGCGGCGTTCTCCTCGAGGTTCGTGCTCGCGAACGCGTCGCGATACTGGGCTTTGAGCGCCGGGCGGTCGATCTTGCCGTTGGGGTTGCGCGGCAACGCCGGCAGCGGCTCGACGACGAGCGGACTCATGTAGGTCGGCAGCGCGTCGCGGCACGCGCGCGCGATGTCGGCGCGGCACGCGTCGGCGTCGAGCGTCGACACGACGCATGCGGCGATCGCTTCGCCGAGCGCCGGGTGCGGGACGCTGAACACCGCCGCTTCGCGGATGTGCGGCAGCGCGAACAGCACGTCCTCGATCTCGGTCGGGCTCACGCGATAGCCGGATGTCTTGATCATGTCGTCGCCGCGCGCGACGAAGTACAGGTAGCCGTCTGCGTCGCGTCGCACGATGTCGCCTGACCACACGGCGACGTCGCCGCGCGGGATCTCGCCGTGCCGGCGCGGCAGCGCGCGAAAGCGCTGCGCGGTCAGCTCGGGCCGGTTCCAGTAGCCGAGCGTGACGAACGCGCCGCGATGCACGAGTTCGCCGGGCTCGTCGGCCGCGCATTCGCTGCCGTCCGCGCGCAGCACGAGGATTTCCGCGTTCGGCACGGCCTTGCCGATCGACGTCGGGCGCAGCGCCGCGTCGGCCGGCGCCAGGTACGTCGAGCGGAACGCTTCGGTCAGCCCGTACATCAGGTAGGGCTCGGCATTCGTGAACAGCGCTTGAAGGCGGTGCAGCAGCGGCGTCGCGAGGTGGCCGCCGGTGTTCGCGAAGCGGCGGATCCGCGCGCGCGCCGTGTCGCTCCAGCCGGCGGACGCAAGCTGCATCCACAACGGCGGCACGCCGGTGATCGACGTCACGCCGAACGCGTCGCAATGGCGCGGCACCTCGGCGGGCTGCAGGAAATCGAGCGGCGCATAACACGCGCCGGACGCCAGCGCGGTCGTGAGCTGGCTCAGGCCCGCATCGAAGCTGAGCGGCAGCACGCCGAGCACGACATCGTCGTCGGCCAGCCCCTGGTATGCGGCCACGCTGAACGCGCCCGATACCAGGTTGCGGTGCGACACGACGACGCCTTTCGGTTTGCCGGTCGAGCCGGACGTGTAGAGCAGTGCGGCAGGATCGTCATCGACCGGCCGGCCGGCGGGGGCAGGCGCCGGCATGTCGCCCGGCGCGGCGATCGCATCGGCCAGTTCCCCGATCAGCAGCACGCGGGTACCGACCAGCGATGCGAGCGCGGGCAGGCGCTTGAGCCGTTGCGCGCCGGTCACGAACAGCGCCGCGCCGCTGTCGGCGACGATGTGTTCGATCTGCGCTTCCTTCAACTGCGGATTGACCGGCACGAAGATCGCGCCGAGTGCGTTGGCCGCGAGCATCGCGACCACGGTTTCGATGCGCTTCGGCGCGTAGATGGCGACGCGCTCGCCGGGCAGCACGCCGCGCGACGCGAGTGCGACTGCCGCGCGCCGGACCGCGCGCGCAAGCTGTTCATAAGTCATCGCGCCGCCGCCGTCGGCATACGCGAAACGCTGCGGCCAGCGCGCGGCGCCGTGCTCGAGCAGGTCGGCGACGCTGATCAGTGCGTTCATGATCGGCTCCTCTCTCTGGATGTTTCAGGCAGGCCGCACGTACACGTGCGCGGCTTCGTGTGACAGGAAATGCGCCATCGAGTACGTGCGGTGATACGCGCCGCAGCGCGCGAACACGGCGATGTCGCCGACCTGCGGCGGTGCGCCGGTGTCGTCGCGGCCGATCACGTCCGCGCGGCTGCAGGTGCTGCCGACGTAGCTCGTCGGTACGCCGCGCGATGGCGGCGCAGGCGTGCGGCGCACGAGCGACGGCGCGGCCAGGCGGCGCATCACCGATTCGGTCTGCGCGAGCAGGAACGCATGCGACAGGCCGCCGTCGCAGACGGCAATCGTGCGGTCCTGCCACGCCTTGACCGCGACGACGCGGGTCGCGAACACGCCCGCGTCGGCGAAGATTGCGCGGCCGGCTTCGTGCGCCAGCGAGTAGTCGCCGGCCAGCGGCGCGAGCGCGGTCGCATAGCGTGCGAAAGCGGCATCGCCCGGATGATCGTCGGCAAAGCCGCCGCCGAGGCTCAGCGAGCCGAGCGGCGCGCCGTTGGCCGGCGCGAGATCGCGTGCAAGCGCCGCGAGCAATTCGGGCAGGGCGAGCGTGTCGGGTTGCGTCGCATCCTGGCGAATGAACGAATGCGGGCCGGAGAACACATGCAGCCCGGCCACCGGGAAGCCGGCGGCGGCGAGCGTGCGCACCGCGTCGTGCGCTTCGCTCGGCGTCATCCCGAAGTGGTCGTGCCACAGCGCACGCGCGTCGTCACCGGCGAGCGCGCCGGCGTTCAGGCGCAGCAGTACCTGGCCCGGCGTGCCGCCGCCGGCCGCCGCCTCGCGCGCCAGCGGCACGAAGCGCGCGACCGCGTCCGGGTTGTCGAGCACGAAATGGCAGCGCGACGCGAGCCCCGCACGCATGAACATCTCGTCCATCGACGGATTGTTCAGGTAGCGCGGCGTCTTGATCCGGCCGATCACCGCGTCGAGTTCGCCACGGCTCGCGAGCTCGACGCCGTCCTCGTACGCATGCGCGCAGCGCGCGAGCATGTCCTGGTTCGGGTTCGCCTTCAGCGACACGATCAGCTTCGTACCGAGCTGCGCTTTCAACGATCGGTAGCGCGCGATCGCGACTTCCGGCTCGTACACGTAGCACGGCGTGCGCAGGTCGGCGATCCATGCGTGATCGCCGGCGGGCGGAAGCGGGCGTTCAGGCGTCATGGCGACCCACCGGATGGAGCGTGGCGGCCGCATACGCGCCGCAGTTCGACTGCATCACGCCGAGCACGCGCTTGCCGTGCGCCACCGCATCGAGCCCGACGTCGGCCAGGTTGATCGGGAAATCCGAGCAGCACGCGTGGCCGCGCGCAAAGATGTTCTCCGCATACAGCCGCTCGGCCGGCACGCGCATCGCGCGGCACAGCGCGTTCCAGCCGGGCAGGTCGGCGTTGTGCGGCAGCACGAGCTCGTATGCATCGAGCGCGTGCGGCTCGAGCGCGACGGCCGCGTCGATCGCCTTGCGCGTGTACGGCCACTCCATCATGATCAGGTCGGCCTCGTTCGCGGCGACGGTATCCGAGCCGCGGTGCCATTTCGCATGCGTCTCGATCGCGATGCCGCCGAGCCGGTTCTTCGTGCTGTTGCGCGCGATCAGCATCGCGGCCGCGCCGTCGCACTGCACGCCGGTCATCTGCCGCATCCGGTAATCCTCGCCGTACACGCGGTCGGACGATACGACGAGCGCCGCGTCGAGCTGCGGATGGCTGCGCATCAGCGCGCGGACCGTCTCGATCCCGGCCGCCACCGACACGCAGTTCAGTTGCGCGACGGAGCCGAGCCACAGCGGCTCGATGCCGAAATGCGCGGCGAGTTCGTGCGGCAGGCTGCGCGGCGCGGGCGGCACGCTGAACTGCTGCGTGTGCACGTGCACGATCGCGCCGATGTCGGACGGATGCACGCGGGCCGTGTCGAGCAGGCGGCCGGCCGCGGCGATCGCGAGATCGGTCTCGCTCGTGTCGAGCGCCATGTGGAAATAGCGGCTGCCCGACTGCGCGATCGCCGCGGCCCGCTGCGCCGGGTAGTCGCGTTCGGCGGCCCAGGCCTCGATATCGACCGGCAGGCCCGGCAGCTCGTAGGCCACCGCGTCGATGCCGATCCAGAAGCCGGCGTCGCGGGATGCGTGGGAGGAGGGCATCGTCATGTCAGTTGAGCGGCATCGCCGCGTAGTCGAGGACGTCGAGTTTTTCGAAGGTCGCCTGCACGGTCGGCGTGAGCAGGCCCATTTCGCGGATCGTCGGCACGAGGCGCCGGAAGATCGAGCGGCGGATCGAGCTCGACACCGGCGACTCGCGCACCATCGCGCTGCATTCGCGCTTCGACAGCCCCATCGGTTCCCAGATGTCGTCCGCGCACAGGTGCTCGTACAGCACGGCCGCGCCTTCGCAGACGAACTGCTCGCGCTCGCGCAGCTCGTGCGAGCTCATCTCCGCATACACGCGGCACAGCGTGATCCGGCCGACCGCGAAATGACGCGATTCGTCGCGCTGGATCCGCATGAACAGGTCCTTGATGAACGGATCGGTGCTGTACGCGACGACGCTCTGGAAGATCGACAGCGCGATGCCCTCGACGAGCACCTGCATCCCGAGGTTCGTCATGTCGAGCGAGCTGCTCGTGATCGTGTCGTGCAGCAGCCCCTTCAGCGAGCGGCTCATCGGGTAGCTGACGTCGAGCTTTTCGTTGACGAGCTTCGCGTAGGCCTCGACGTGGCGCGCCTCGTCCATCATCTGCGCGGCGGCGCACAGGCGTGCGCTCAGGCCGGACTCGGCGGACGCGAGTTTCGACGCGCAGATCAGCGCGGCCTGCTCGCCGTGCAGGATCTGCGACAGCAGCCAGCCCTGCGCGTGATGGCGCACCTCGCGCTTGTCGGTGTCGGACAGCTTGCCCCACAGCTCGGTCCCGTAGATCAGCAGCGTCGGGTCGGGCATGCCGAGCGGATTCGCCGGGTCGAGGTCGTGGCTCCAGTCGACGTCGGTCGCGACGTCCCACTGCGATGCCTTCGCCTTTTCGTACAGCCGGTTCAGCGCCTCTTCGCGCAGCGCGTAGTCGTTGGACATCAGCGCGTCGACGGGCATCGACCAGCGGATATCGGCGGTGTCCTGCATAACGGTGAGCGTTTGAGTCATGTCAAGGTCTCCCCGGCCGCGCGGCGGCGCCGGAATGATGGGCGGAATCGGTAAAGGTGACGGCGGTGCGCGGCGCGCCCGGATGCGGCACGAGGCGGATCGCATACGCCGGCCACGGCCCGCGCAGTTGCGCGTCGAACGCGTCGGCGAGCCGCGCGGGCCAGATCGCGCAGCACACGCGGTTGTCGCCGGCGAACTCCGCATCGCGCAGGATCCGGTCGCCGATCCACACGACGGGCGTGCCGCGCGCGGCATCGCGCAACGCTTCGTCGTACAGGTGCACGCCGAGCAGCACGTGCGGCGCGAGCAGTTCGGCCGGCAGCGCGCCGAAGTACGGCGCGCAGACTTCGATGAACACGCGTGCGTCCGGATGCACGGCGTCGCGGATCCGCACGGTGGCTTCGGCGAGGAATGCGAAATACTGGACGTGGTCGAGCAGCACGCGGCGTTCGCCGACGGGTGCGTCGCCGGCGTCGTACGTGTCGCCGGCCGCTTCGGCCAGCGCGGCGCGCGCATAGTCGGCGGGCGTGTCGAGCGGCATCCGGTACGCGCTCGCCGCGACCGCGACGGGCCGCTGCGCATCGCGTTCGATCCGGTAGGTGAAGTGAACGGGTCGCACCATGTCACGCCTCGCCTTCGAGAGACAACGTCGCATCCGGCGCGAACGCGACGTCGGCGATCGCGTAATAGCCGTTCAGCGCGAGCGAGCAGACGGCCGCGCGGCGCGGCGTGTCGCCGTCGCGGTGCGCAAGCAGCACCGACAGCCACGGATCGCTACCGAACGCATGACCGAACAGACCGTGGCCGTCCGGCAGCAGTGGCGTCTTGCCGACGGACGCCAGCAGCGCGCGGCGCGACGTGGCCGGAAAGAACGGCAGCGCCGCGTGCACGCCGGGGCGCGCCGCGCAGAAGGTGCGGATGTCGCGGCCCAGCCGCACGACCGCGCTGGCCGGCGGCGCGGCGTCGGCGAGCACCGACTGCGCCGGTTCGCGGCCGACATCGACGAGCAGCGTGCAGACGCCGAAGCCCGAGCGTCCCCATGCAGGGTTGCCGTGCCAGTACGTATAGCCGTGCACGTCGATGTCGACGATCTGCAGCAGCAGCGTGCGCGGCCCGGTCTCGGCCGCGGTCGCGAGCGTGCGGCGCAGCACGTAGCCCCAGCCCGCGCATTCGTACGAGCAGGTCATCCAGTCGGGCGTGTAGTCGTTCGCGCCGGCGAGTGCCTGCGCGAACACGCGGTGCTGCGGCGAATCGTTCATCAGCAGCATCGACAGGATCGTCGAGCTGACCACGTAGTCGTCCGCGCCGATCGCGCCGCACAGCCGCTCGCGTTCGGCGCACGCGAGCGTGCCGATCGCGTGCGCCGTGTCGTCGAGCGGCACGGCCGCGCCGTCGCGCGACGGCGCGACGCGCCGGTACGCGAGCGCCTGCACGGTCAGCGCGGTCGCCGGGGCCGGCTGGACGGCGGCGGCCGCCACGGGGGCAAGAGGCGCGAGCATCGTCGTGTCAGGCGGCGTGCTGCTGGCGGCGCAGTTGCGCGTCGAGCTGCTGAAGCGTCGTGTACTGCGTGATGTTCAGCGCTTCCGGGTCGATCGAGCCGTAGAGCTGTTCGCAGAACACGATCAGCTCGACGATGTTCAGCGAATCGATGCCGAGTTCGCCGATGCCGGCGTCCGTATCGACGGTTTCGACGTTGAGGATCTTCGCGACTTCGCGTGACAGGATGTCGAGCGCGTCGGCCGGAACGTTCTGGGTCGTCATGAGAGGAGCTCCTTGGTTTGAAGTGGGTTGATCGGGATCGATCGGCCTGTCGCGTGGGTCAACTGCCGGCTTCGCAGCGCAGGCTCTTGCGAAGCTCGTGATAACAACGGTACGAACTGCCTTCCATCTTCGAAAACGCCAGCAGGTCGCGCTGGTCGTCGAACGCCGCAACCTTGCCGTCGCGCACGAGTGCCGTCAGGAACTCGTTCGACAGCAGCTTGATCGCGAGCACGCGCTGCACCTTGCCGAAGCTGTAGTGCGCGTCGTCGGTCTGGCTGCGTGCGGCGTCCGCGATGAAGCGGTGCACGGCGTGCGCGTCGGCGTCGAGTTCGACGCGGCCGGTCCGTTCGAGCCAGCCGACGTGCGCCATCAGCGCGCGGACGAAGTACGGCCGCACGACGGTCAGGTACTTGTTGAACACGGTCGGGCCGCCGATCCGCAGGCGATCCTCGGCGCTGACGCGCACCTGGCCGCCGACGTTCGCCAGCTGCAGGTTGCCCGCGAGGAACGGCGCGCCGCAGGTCGCGCGCTTCAGTTTTCGATACTCGTCGGGCCACACGAGATACGCGGCCGGGAACATCACGCCCGGCAAGCGCGCCGCGACGACCGCCATGCAGTCGCGGTGCGCCTCGATTCCCCACACCTTGTCGACGGTGAGCGCGAGGCCGCTGTCGTCGCTGCGGACGACCGTGCGCCATGCGGCGAGGGTCGGGCCGCCGCCGTCGCTCATCAGGAACGCGAAGTTGTGACCGGCGTCGATGCAGTCGCACGCACGACGGTTCTGGTCGTCGGAGAAGAACAGCCCGAACATGATGCGGATGAACGCGCGCATGAACGGCTTGAACAGGTGGTGGAAGCCTTCGCGGCCGATCTGTTCGAGCAGCGCTTCGGTGAGCGGCGCCTCGTCGTGTTGCAGCGGCGTCGATGCGGACGAATCGGGCAGCACGTCCGGCGTGGCGGCGCGCAGTGCGATCACCATCTCGCTGTCGAGCAGCCGCACGGCGGCGGCTTCGACGAGCCGGGCAGCCGCGCGCGGCGGCGTGCCGATCGTGCCGAGCGTGTCGAGGTGGCGCAGCACCGGATACGCGGCCTGGTCGGCCACGCGCAGCAGCAGCGGCGGCTGCAGTGGCAGCAGCGGGCCGGCGGACGAAGCAGGGACGGAAAGCGTGGACATGGCAGGGTTCCTGTCAGAAGCGCACGCGCACGGCGGCGTCGATGCGGGTGCCGAGACCGACCATCCGGTACTCGGAATTGCTGTCGGAGAATGCGTGCGAGAGCGCGACATCGACGCTCACGCGCTGGTTCACGTCGGCGACGACCTGGGCGATCGCGAGCAGGCCCTTGTCCTGCGGCGAGTAGACGCCGCGCAGCGAATACTCGACGCGGCCGATCTTCTTGCCGAGCCGCGCGAACAGGTAGTCGCGCAGGTTGCCGTCGGCGCTCACGAAGTCGGCCGTGCCGCCGAGGCCGGCGAGCGCGGCGCCGGGCGCGACCGGCAGCAGCGCGTTGTTCGCGCGGACCGCGCCGACCATCTGGCGCCACTGGTTCGCGTCGTAACGCGCCTCGTCGTGCGACCACTCGACGATCAGCGACAGGTTGCCGGGCAGCGCGCTCTGCATCCCGACCGCGCTGCGCCACATGACTTGTCGGTCGTTGCGGCGATCGACCGCGTCGTAGGCGGCCGGCGAATCGAGCGGCGTGCCGTTCGCGATGAACGCCGGCAGCGGCCGCGTCGTGCCGCGTTCGAGCCACGCGCTCGCATAGACGGTGTTCGAACTCGCGACGTCGAACGACAACGTTGCGCCTGCGCCGCCGCGGCCCGCGTGACGGCCGGCGAGCAATGCGGCGGAGCCGCCCGACCAGTTGTACGCGCCGCGCACGAGCTGCGTCGCGCCTTGCACGTCGCGGTTGTCGACGTCGTTGCGCAACGTGCGGTTCTCGCCGGCGATGAACTGCAGCGTGGTCTGTTCGCCGGCCCATTTCGCCTCGACGAGCGGCGTGCCTTCGACGTCGCCGTAGCGATCGTAGATATCCGCCGTCGCGGCCCGCTTCTGGAAGAAGCCGAGCGGAAAGAACGCCTGCGACGTGTCGAGCGGGTCGATCCGCTTGCCGGCCGTGAGCGTGATGCCGTTGTCGAACGCGTAGCGCACGCCGGCCTCGTTGAAGCGGCTCGCCTGTGCGCCGAGCGAGTGATTGCTCGCGACGACGCGCGCGTTCATGAACAGGTTTTCGCCGTCGATGCGCGCGAGCAGGCCGGCTTCCTGCCGGTTGCGCGGTTCGTCGCCGATCAGGTTGCCGAGCAGCGCATGGCCGTCCGTGCTGTCGACGGAGCGGGCGTACGCGATGCCGTTCAGCGTGCTCAACTGGTCCATCAGCGATTCTCCATGCGCGAACGTGCAGCCGAGCGCGAGCGGGAAGGCGAGCGCGGCGCGATGCCAGGCGCGTCTGCGCGGCGCGCATGTGCGGCCGGACGATGGACGGAAGCGGTCACGATGGGCATCGGCGCGGGCCTCGTTGTCACTGGCCATCGGCAAGCGTGTCGGGATTGAACCAGCCCGACGGAATCTTGCGCGGCTGGCCGTCGAGGATGTCGACGACGCTCGCGCGCTGCTTCTCGATCTCGTTGCGGTACGTGATCTTGCGGATCACCTTGCGCCCGTTCGCCTCGACCGGCGTGGAGAAATCGGCGCTGCGGAACAGCAGGCCGCTCGCCAGGAAGAACTGCGCGCGCACCGGCACGTCGCTGTCGGGCGTGACCCACAGCTTGATCGTCGGATAGACGTTGTCGGGATCGGTCGCGGTCAGGTCGAGCTCGGTGGCCGGCTTGCCGGCGATCGCCGTCGTGCCGGGCGCGGCCGTCGCGCGGTAGCTGTCTGCCCAGTGCGTGCGCGTGATGTCGCTGATCACGACTTCGCCCTGCAGCCGCTGCATTCCGTTGATGCGCACCGCGCTGCGCGTGTTCGGCACGTAGAACCAGTGCCCGCGCGTCGTCGCGAGATACTTCTGGCCGTCGTTCTCGCCGCTGCGGGTCAGCGCGAGCGTGTCGCCGTTGCCGCGCGTATAGACGAGATAGCGCGTCGCGTCGCCGGATTGTCCGCCGGCCAGGTTCGTGATCTCGATGTTCGTCTGCGTATCGGCGGCCGTGCTGCGATAGGCGTCGGCACGGGCGAGCATGGTCTGGGCCGGCGGTGCGTCGGCTGCATGGGCGGCCGGCGCGCACGCGACGAGCGCGGCGAAAGCGGCGTACGTAACGCGAATGCGGATCATGGGGCGAGTCCTTCGAGGATGTTGCGTTTGGCGAGTCCGAGTGTCGCGAGCAGCGCGGCTGCCACGCCAAGCACGACGAACGCGCCTTCGACGGCGGCCACGGCGGCCGGCGATACCGTGAATTCGAGCAGGATCGGCTTCACGCGGCCCGGCGGCGCGGGCAGGTGGATCTGCGCGTGATTGAGCGCGACCATCGTCAGCAGCGCCACCGCGATGCCGGCGGCCGCGCCGAGCAGGCCGAGCAGCGCGGTTTCCTGGATCAGCACGCCGCGCACCGTTGCGGCCGGCACGCCGAGTGCACGCAGCGTCGAGATCTCGCGGCGGCGCTCGACGATGCTCATCAGGATCCAGTTGCTCATCGACAGCAGGATCGTCACGCTGAGAATCGCGCCGAATACCGAGAACTGGTTCTTGTACAGCGCGACGACCTGGTGATAGAGCGACACGAGCTGGTCCCAGGTCTTCACGTCGAGCGTCGGCAGCGCGGCGCGCAGCGTCGCGGCGGCGGCCGGCGTGTGCGACGTATCCGACAGGAACACCGCGATGCGCGACGCGCGGTCGGTGCGCAGCAGCGCCTGCGCGGCGGCGAACGTCACGTTGACGATGCGCTCGTCGATGTCCTTGTTGCCGGTGCTCATCACGCCGACGATCTGCGCGTCGGTCGCGTTGATGCCGCCGTGCGCGGTCGATGCCATCAGTTGCACGACCGAGCCCACGTGGACGCCGAGCTTGCGCGCGAGTTCGGCGCCGACGACGACTTCGGTGCCGGCATGGGTCGGCGACAGGTAGCGGCCCGACAACACCGTGTGATAGTCGAAGAAGCCGGGCGGCTCGCGGTTCGGCTCGATGCCTTCGCCGACGAAGCCGTAGCTGAGATCGCCGTTCGAGACCAGCCCGTCGAAGTCGATGCCGCGCGCGGTCGTCGCGACGCCGTGCAGCGTCGCGACGGCGCGTGCCGCGGCGGCCTGCTCGTCGGCGGTCAGCCCGTACTGCAGCGGCCGCTCGCCGATCCGGTCGAGATAGCCGTGGTGCAGTACCTGCACATGGCCGACGCCGCTGTCGATCGACCCTTCGCGCACCGCGTCGAACGTCGCGATCACGTAGCCGAGCGCGAGGCTCGACGCGAACGCGGCGACGCCGATCATCGCCATCGTGAGCACGGTGCGGCGCCGGTTGCGCCAGAGGTTACGCCACGCAAACGTCGACCAGTTCACGGTTCACTCCCGGTACGCCGTCGCGCATCTCGATGCGGCGAGGCAGGCGCGTGCACAGACGATCGTCGTGCGACGCAATCAGAAAGGCGGTTCCCAGCGTGCGGTTGGTGTCGAGGATCAGCTCGGCCACCGCCAGCGCGTTGGTGCTGTCGAGGCTCGCGGTCGGCTCGTCCGCGATCACGATGGCGGGCTCCTTGGCAAGCGCGCGGGCCAGCGCGACGCGCTGCTGCTCGCCGCCGGACAGCTCGCCGGGGCGGTGGCGTTCGCGTGCGGCGAGCCCGACCGCATCGAGCATCGCGCGGGCGCGCTCGCGGCGCGTGCGCGGCGTGCCCCATGCGAAGCAGCCGAGCTCGACGTTCTCGAGCGCCGACATCACCGGAATCAGGTTGAACTGCTGGAACACAAAGCCGATGCGTTCGCGGCGAATTCGTTCGAGCGTGTCCGGCGCATCGTTGATGCGGCGGCCTTCGAGCCAGCGTTCGCCGGTGCTCGGCACGTCGAGAAAGCCCGCGAGATTGAGCAGCGTGCTCTTGCCGCTGCCGGACGGGCCGACGAGCGCGACCACGTCGCGCTGGCCGATCGAGATCGTCGCGCCGCGCACCGCGACGACGCGGCCCGCGCCCTCGTAGACGCGTGAGACGTCGCGCAGCTCGAGCACCGGCGGGAACGATGCGGACGTCATGCGTACGCTCCTTGACCGGCTTCAACGGCGGCCGGCGCATGGATCACGGGCAGCGCGCCGTTTGCATAGAGGTCGCGACACTTCAGGCGCTGCAGCTTGCCGCTCGTCGTGCGCGGCAGCGAGCCGGGTTCGACGAAGCATAGATCCTGCGCGGCGAACCCGATGCGCGCCGCGAGCAGCTGCTGGCACTCGGTGCGGGTTTGCGGCGTCGCGTCGACGGGACGCGCCTCGATCGCGACGACCAGCCGCTCGGTGCCGGTCTCGGGATCGGGCAGCCCGAACGCGATGCAGGTGCTCTTGCGCAGCATGTGATGGGCGCCAAGCGCCTCCTCGATCTCGTGCGGGAAGTAGTTGCTGCCGCGAATGATGATGACTTCCTTCTTGCGCCCGAGGATATGGAGCTGGCCGTCCGCGACGTAACCGATGTCGCCGGTGCGGAACCAGCCGTCGGCCGTCAGCGGCGCGGCGATCGTGCCGTCGTCGGGAGTCAGGTAGCCGAGCATCACCGACGTGCCGCGGATCGCGACTTCGCCGACGGTGCGACTCGGCAGTGCGTGGTCGCTGTCGTCGAGAATGCGGAACGCCATCCCTTCGATCGGCGTGCCCATCGCGAGCACGGTTTCGGTTTCCGACTCGTCGCCGTCGTTCGAGGCGACCGGTTGCGCGTCGCGGCGCTCGATCAGCGCGCGACGGTCGAGCGTGTCCGCGATCACGTACGGTGCGCCGTCGACCGCACCGTCATGCCATGCACGGTGCATCGACACTGCGAGCGTCGACTCGGCCATTCCGTAGCACGGCTGCAGCGCCGACGCCGCGAGACCGTACGGCGCGAACGTGGCGGCGAAATCGCGCAGCGTCGCGTCGTCCACGCGTTCGCCGCCGATGAAGATGTTGCGGCACGCGGACAGGTCGACGCCGTCCATCGCGGCGGCATTGAAGCGACGCACGCAGTAGCGCAGCGCGAAGGTCGGCACCGACGTCGTCGTCGCGCGCGCCGACGCGATGCGCTTCAACCAGCCGAGCGGATTCCGGATGAAGCTGTTCGGCTGCATCATCAGCAACGGCGCACGGTAGTGCAGATTCGACAGCAGCGTGAGCAGGCCCATGTCGTGATAGAGCGGCAGCCACGACGCGGTGCCGTCGCCGGCCGCGATGTCGAAGCGGACCGATCCGCCGATGCCGAGCACGTTCGCGATCACGTTCTCGTGGCTGAGCACCGCTGCCTTCGGATGCGACGTCGAGCCGGACGTGAGCTGCACGTGATGCGGATCGCGGCCGCACTTCGCGCTGATCAGCGCGCGCGTGCCGGCATCGGCGGCGATCGACAGCGTCGCGAGATCGACGACACGGGTGGACGCAGCGGGAAACGCGTCGTCGCGCCACGCGGCGGACTGCGCATCCGCGGCGACGACGAGGCGCGGCCGGTACAGCTCGCATGCGACGTCGACTACCTGCCGCCCGGCGGCGGCGCGCCGCACGGGGACGGGCACGGTGCAGGGCAGCGCGCCCGTCATCACGCAGGCCATCATCGCGGCCGCGTGCTCGACCGATGCGGGGAGCGCGAGCATCACCATGTCGTTCTCGCGGACGCCAAGCTCGCGCAGCGCGCCGGCCTGGTGAAACACCTCTTCCGCAAAGCGCCGGTACGTGATGTCCGCTTCGCGGCCCGCATCGTCGACGAACGTCATGCGATGCGTGGCGCCCGCGACGTCCTCGAGCGATTCGATCAGGCGATGAATGGTGGATGCGCACTTCGTCACGAGGATCTCCCGTTGAGGAACACGGCCGCTCGCGCCACGGTGCCGGCGGCGCCGTTCGTCGAGTGAGGGGGATTCTTGCCGGATCGATGCAACGCGACAAACGGAATCTATGCAGGCTATGCATGCGCGGCACGCATCCACGAGGTGAACGGTCGGTACGCGCATTCGACCGGTCGTCTAGTTCACGATGTGGTGCGCTCATGCGCGGGCGTCATGCAATGCGTTCGGAAAATTCGTTTGTCCGAAACATCGACTCACAGAAGAATTGCAACCCGGCAGCGCGCCAGCGTCGTCAATGTCCACGGTGCCGGGCGAGGGTCCGGCCAAGGAGAGCGTTTTGTCCGTCACCTCATCGCTTGTCGCCCGCCCGAAACCAGTTGCAGACATGAAGAGCCGCCCGAGCGGCGTGGTCTTCTCGCTGAAGCTGGCGGTCTACGTCGCGCTCATCGCGCACGGCATGATGTTCGCTCTGTCGGCGTCGGTATTCCTGAAGATCGTCGGGGTCGTGCTGATCGGCGCGATGTATGCGCACGGCGTCGAGTTGCAGCACCAGGCGCTGCATTACCAGGGGTTCAGGAGCAAGCGCCTCAACATGGTGTTCGGCGTGCTGGTCGGCATGCCGATGCTCGTGTCGTTCCATGCGTACCAGGACAGCCACTTGCGCCATCACCGCTTGCTCGGCACGCCCGAGAACAAGGAATTCTTCGACTACGGCGACCAGTACGGCGCCAGCCCCGTCGTCAACCTCGGCCTGTGGGCATGGCGGCTGTCGATGGCCGCGCACTATATCCAGTTCGCGAAGAACGTCGCGAAACTCGTCGTGCCGGGCGCGCGCTTCGGCGACAACCCGCTCGTGTCGCGGGCCATTCGTCGCGATCACCTGCTGATGGTCGCGGCGATCGCGCTGCTGGCCGGGCTGTCGTTCGCGCTGCACACGTGGTTCGTCGTGTGGGTGTGGGTCGTGCCGCTCGTGTTCGTCGCGGCGCCCGTGCATGCGCTGGTCGAGATGCCGGAGCATTACCGCTGCGACCTGACGAGCACCGACCCGTTCCGCAACACGCGGACGATCGAGAGCAATGCATTCATGACGTGGTTCACGAACGGCAACAACTATCATGTCGAGCACCACATGATGCCGAACCTGCCGATCGAGCGGCTGCACGACCTGCATGGCGCGATCGCGCCGCGCATCCGCTACTACCACCGCACGTACCGGCAGTTCTATTCCGCGTTGCTGCGCGGCAAGCTGTCGCCGCGCACGGTGGACGACGATGCGGACGATCGCGCGCCCGACGCCGAAGCGGCCGCGCCAGCGTCCACGCAGTCGGCATGACCGTGCCCGGCCCGAACGCCTTTCGACGACGGTGACGACGATGCTCTATCCGGAACTTTTCAGGTCGCTCGAAGCGGTCCGCTGGGACATGGAGAAGGACATTCCGTGGAACCGGTTCGACGCTGCGCTGCTCACCGACGAGCAGGCGGAGACGATCAGGATGAACGCGATCACCGAATGGTCCGCGTTGCCCGCGACGGAAATGTTCCTGCGCGACAACCGGCACGACAGCGACTTTTCCGCATTCATGAGCGTGTGGTTCTTCGAGGAACAGAAGCATTCGCTCGTGCTGATGGAATACCTGCGCCGCTTCAAGCCGGAAATGGTGCCGACCGAAGCGGAACTGCACGCGGTGCGCTTCCAGTTCGACCCGGCGCCGCCGCTCGAAACGCTGATGCTGCACTTCTGCGGCGAGATCCGCCTGAACCACTGGTATCGCTGCGCGGCCGACTGGCACACCGAGCCCGTCATCAAGCAGATCTACGAAACGATCTCGCGCGATGAAGCGCGCCATGGCGGCGCGTACCTGCGCTACATGAAGAAGGCGCTGAACAACTGCGGCGACGTCGCGCGTGCCGCGTTCGCGAAGATCGGCGTGCTGATGGCGTCGGCGCGCCGCACCGAGAAGCCGCTGCACCCGACCAACCTGCACGTGAACCAGGCGCTGTTCCCGCGCGACACCGTGCAGTCGCGCCTGCCGGATCCGGAATGGCTCGAGCGCTGGCTCGACGAGCAGATCCGTTTCGACGGCGAGTGGGAAAAGAAGGTCGTCGAGCGCATCCTGCACAACCTGTCGATCCTGTTCGAGCGTACGTTCGCGACCGCGCAGGAACTGAACCGCTATCGCCGCGAGGTGACCGCGCGGATGAATGGGGCGGTGGACGGCGTGTAACCGGTCCGGGCCGCTCGCTCCGCTCGGGGGGGCTGGCCGGACGCCCCGGCCGTAACGCAGGTGGAAAAAACGCCGATCGCGGATCGCGACCGGCGGGATATTCATTTCCGGCAATAATCGGTTCGCCGGTTTCTTGAATGCGCGCAAAGAAAGGCGCAATTCCATGTGTTTAGTCGGGCGCAATAAACATCGAATTCATGATTTATATGCATTCGGCATGCATGCCGGGATTTTGCATGTTTTCGTAATCCGATAAATCGAATAAAAAGACAGGTAATTGAAATTAATTTGTAGGTTTAATTCGATCGCTCTGTCGAAGCGCGAAAACTGTCAATGCAGCATCGCCATTTGCCAAAAATTGCCTGCAGTAGCGGCGCTTTTTATATCAATCGCGACGCGATATCGTTCGCACATTAACTTACAAAATCGCTACTTTAAAATGTTGATGTAAGAAAGATTGCGTGCCGAAAATCGATAGATAAATACAAATGTCATGATTGAAAATAAGAATGAGATGCATGTATGCTTCAATATAAAATCGTTTCCGAATTCAAATGAAAGGAAGCGACTCGGGGAGGCAAACAGCGATTTGTCTGGCAATGGATGCAACTTTGAGGCGGCTGTATGGCTAATGTGAGATTGGCAAAGCGATTGAGAAGTCTGCCTTCGCTGGATTTCCTGAGGGGCTTCGAATGCGCGGCGCGTCATTTGAGCTTCACGCGTGCGGGGCAGGAACTGAACGTCACGCAATCTGCCGTGAGCCGCCAGGTCAAGGCGCTCGAGGAGCAACTTCGGATCGAGCTGTTTCACCGGCACATCCGTTCGCTGACGCTGACCGACAAGGGGCGGGAACTGTACGACGCGATCGCGTTCGCGTTGTCCGACCTGGAATCGGTGATCGGCAAGCTGTCGTCGAGCGTGGGCCAGCGCTCGATCTCGTTGTCGACGACCGTGTCGTTCGCGGCGCTGTGGCTGATTCCGCGCCTCGGTTCGTTCCGTGCAAGCTATCCGGACATCGACGTGCGCGTGTCGGCAACGAGCGAAGTTGAAGATCTTAAACGCAAACGTTTGCACTTGGCCGTGCGCTATGCCGGGCCCTGTACGTCGACGGACGATACGGACGTGCTGTTCCGCGAGCGTGTGGTGGCCGTCTGCAGCCCGAGCCTGGTGGCCGCCGGCGGTGCCGCGGCGATGACGCCGGCGGACCTCGACAAGCACGTGCTGCTGCATCTCGACGATCCGCGCGGCGAGTGGCCATGGCACGCGTGGAGCCCTTTCCTGAAGGAGCTCGGCGTGCCCCGCCTGCGGCCTGCCGGCGCGCTGCACTTCAGTCAGTACGACCAACTGGTCCAGGCCGCGGTCGACGGACACGGCATCGCGATCGGACGGCGGCCGCTGGTCGACGGGCTGCTGAAGCAGGGCCGGCTCGTCGAGCTGTTCTCGTACTGCACGGTCGCGTCGGGCAGCTACGTGCTCGTGCAGAACCCCGATGCGTGCAACGAATTCGATATCGCGGTGCTGACCAACTGGCTGCTCGAACAGGCCCGCCATCCGCTCGTGTCGAACCAGGATGCCGCCGGCACCAACGTGCTGCCGCTGTATCGCGTCGGATAGCCCGGCGGCCGCGCCGTGCCGTCGCGGGAGCAGCGATTGCATCGCGTTGCCGTTCGCGGCGGGCGTTCGTGCGGTCCTCGATGCATGTCGTCTGCAACCTGTGCGATGATGCGCCGCTTCGCGTTCGTTGCAGAACGCCTCTGATTGCGGCGCCCGCTTTCGGGCCGCTGCCGATCGTGCCGACGCCCGGAGACGAGATGCCCGCACACACCATTCATGGCAGTACCCTGCATTACCAGGATCACGGCACCGGATTTCCGGTGCTGCTCGGACACAGCTATCTGTGGGACTCGGCGATGTGGGCGCCGCAGATCGACGCGCTGTCGCGCAAGTATCGCGTGATCGTGCCGGACCTGTGGGGGCATGGCGCATCGGGTGCATTGCCCGAAGGCACGCAGACGCTCGACGATCTCGCCGCGCACGCGAGTGCGCTGCTCGACGCGCTGGATATCGAACAGTGCGCGGTCGTCGGGCTCAGCGTCGGCGGCATGTGGGGCGCGCGGCTCGCGTTGCGCGAACCGCAGCGCGTCCGCTCGCTCGTGCTGATGGATGCATCGCTGGAGGCCGAGCCCGACGCGACGCGCCTGCGTTACTTCGCCATGCTCGATGCGATCGCCGCCGCGGGCTGCGTTGCGCCGCCGCTGCTCGACGCGATCGTGCCGCTGTTCTTCCGGCCGGACGTCGATCTGGCAGGCCCGGTGCCGACCGCGTTTCGCGACGCGCTGGCGAACCTGCCTGCCGACCGGTTGCGGCAATCGATCGTCCCGCTCGGCCGCCTGATCTTCGGCCGGCCCGACACGCTGTCGGCGCTGGCCGACCTGGATGCCGAACGCACGCTGCTGATGTGCGGCGCGGGCGACATGGCGCGCCCGCCGTCGGAAACCGTGAAGATGGCGGGCGTGATCGGTTGCGCGCATGCGCTGGTGCCGGACGCCGGCCACATCTCGAACCTGGAAAATCCCGCGTTCGTCACGCGTGCGCTGCTCGACTGGTTGGACGGGCAACGGTTGCCGTCGAACTGAAGCACGCGCGGGCGACGCCGGCCGCACATGCCGCGCGGCGTCGCGTCACGCCGAACCGCGTCACGCGCGCTCGCTGACCGGCGTGAACTTCCTGCCTTGCACGCGGGCTTCTTCGGCACCGCCGCGAACGAGGCTCAGCGCTTCCGCGCGGCTCGACACGCACGGCCCGGAACCGGGCAGCGGCTGGCGAGCCGTCTCGCGCAGCGCGAGCACCGACACGATGCCGATGAACGACGCGCCCATCAGGTAGTACGCGGGCATCATCAGGTCGCCGGTGCGATCGACGAGCCACGCGGTGACCAGCGGCGTCGTGCCGCCGAACAGCGATACCGACACGTTGAAGCCGATCGCGAGCGCGCCGTAGCGGATCCGCGTCGGGAACAGCGCCGGCAGCGCCGACGGCATCACGCCCGTGAACGTCGACAGCAACGTGCCGTAGATCAGCATCCCGCCGAACACGGGCAGCATGCCGCCGGTGCGGATCAGCATCAGCGCCGGCACCGACAGCACGAGCAGGCCCACGCAGCCGGCCATCATCACCGGCTTGCGGCCGACCTTGTCCGACAGGCGCCCGGCATACAACGTCATCGGCATCATCAGCACCATCACGAGCAGCACCATGAACAGGCTGTGCGATTCGCGCAAGTGCAGCGTCGCCGACAGGTAGCTCGGCAGGTACGACAGCGCCATGTAGTCGGTCACGTTGAAGATCAGCACGAGGCCGACGCATTGCAGCAGCGGCCTCCACTGTTCGACGAGCAGCGTCGCGAAGCCTTGCTTCGGTCGCGTGCGTTCGTCCGCTTCGCGTGCTTCGGCTTCCTTCTTGAACGCCGGTGTTTCCTCGAGCTTCAACCGGACGTAGAGGCCCACGAGGCCGAGCGGGCCGGCGATGAAGAACGGCACGCGCCAACCCCACGACAGCAGCGCTTCCTGCGATAGCGTCGCAGTGAGCAGTGCGACCGTCGCCGCGCCGAGCGTGTAGCCGATCAGCGTGCCGAACTCGAGGAAGCTGCCCATGAAGCCGCGGCGCTTGTCGGTCGAGAACTCGGCGATGAAGGTGGCTGCGCCGCCGTATTCGCCGCCGGTCGAGAAGCCCTGCACGAGGCGGGCGACGAGCAGCAATACGGGCGCCATGATGCCGATCGACGCGTAGCTCGGGATCAGGCCGATCGCGAAGGTGCCGACGGCCATCATGATCATCGTCGCGGCGAGCACGCGCTGGCGGCCGATGCGGTCGCCGAGCGGGCCGAACACCATGCCGCCGAGCGGGCGCACGAGGAACGCGGCCGCGAACGTGCCGAAGGTCGCGAGCAACTGCGCGGACGGGCTGCTGGAGGGGAAGAACACCTTGCCGAGCGTGACGGCGATATAGCTGTACACGCCGAAGTCGAACCATTCCATCGCATTGCCGAACGCCATTGCGCCGACTGCGCGCTTGAGGACGGCAGGGTCGACGATCGTGATGTCATCCAGCTTGACGGACTTGCGCGAAGACCGGGCTTTCGCGGGGTGCGCTTGTGACGGACTCAATGAACGCTCCTGGAATTGCCTTGGCAGCCGGCCGGGCAGAGATGCGATGGAGTAGTGCGGGCCGATGGACTGCGAAGGCGGATGTCTCGGGGGTGCCTCGATGTCGGGGGCGTGACGCGCGCAGCGGGCGACACCGGGCAGGTGTGTTGTGTGAACCAGTTTAGAGAAACACGCGCAACGGGCTATCGGTCATGCGCCCGGAAACCGGTCGTAAACGACACGGGTTCGAGCGGTGCGTGTTGCGCCGAATCGGGCGTGTGCGAGCGGGTGTCGCTACCCGGCTGCGTACGACACGGCGTGGCGAAACGCGCCGTGGCAGCGGTTGGTGCATCGATATCGAAGGGCCGAACGGGTGCGCACGAACCCGCAACGCGTGCCTAGCGCGATCGTTTGGCCGGCGCGCGCCATTCGGCCGTGGCCAGCTTCTCGATGAAGAAATCGGCGAGCGCGCTGACCTTGGCCGGTCGTGCGCGCGCAGAAGGCGTGACGAAGTACAGGCCGCCTTCGGGCAAGCGCCAGTCGGTCAGGATCGGTTCGAGCTGCTTGTCCGCGAAATACTGCGTCGCGACGAACTCGGGAAGCTCGGTGATCGCCAGCCCCGCGAGCACCGTCGGCAGCAATGCTTCCACGCTCGTGCCGCGCAACATCCCGACGGGCGTGACCGCGCAGGTTTCACCGCTCTGGCGGGTAAAGCGCCAGACGTCGCGCTGGCTTCGGTTCGTGTACGTCACGCACGGATGGGCGCCGAGCGCCTGCGGATGCCGTGGGCGGCCATGGCGCGACAGATAGGCCGGCGACGCGACGACAAAGCGGCGAACCGGCGCAATGAGCCGCGCGACGAGCGACGAGTCTTCGAGAATGGCGATGCGCAGCGCGGCATCGAAGCCGTCGCCGATCAGGTCGGACTGCGCATCGGTCAGATGCAGATCGACGGAGATGTCCGGATAGAGCGCGAAGAACTCGGGCAGCAGCGGCGCAACCCAGCGCGCGCCGAACGACAGCGGCGCCGCCAGCTTCACGAGGCCGCGCGGGCGGCTCGACGTCTCGCGCGCGAAATCCTCGGTTTCTTCCGCATCGGTGTAGAGCTTTGCCGCGCGTTCGATCAGCGTATGGCCGTAATCGGTGAGCGCGAGCCGGCGCGACGTGCGGTTGAACAGCCGCCCGCCGAGCCGCTCCTCGAGGCGCGTCACGGCGCGCGAAACCGTCGCGACCGACACGCCCATCGCCGTTGCCGCGGCGGCGAACGAGCCCTCTTCGGCGACCTTCGCGAACATCGCGAAGCCTTCAAAATCCGGCAGTCTGGACATCGACATTTTTGCAATGATGGTTTGCAATCGTTTCTGTTTCGAAAAATAGCACGGCGCCATACATTTGTCTCACCGCAATGCAGAGATGAATCATGGAACCCGAACTCGAAAGAAAGATTGCCGTTGCCGCCGGCGGGCCCGATTCGGCTACGCTTGAAGTGTTCGCATTCGCGACGCCCAACAGCGTCAAGGTGCCCATCGCGCTGGAAGAGATGGGCGTCGACTATCGGCTCGTGCCGGTCGATCTGCGCCGGGGCGAGCAGAAGACCGACGCGTTCAGGGCGATGAATCCCGATGCCAAGGTACCGGTGCTCGTCGACCGGTCGGCGCACGCGGATGGCGACATCGTGCTGAGCGAGTCGGCCGCGATCCTGGTCTACCTGGCGGAGAAGACCGGGCAACTGCTGCCCAAGAGCGGCCCGCAGCGCGGCAAGGTGTTCGAACAGCTCTTTTTCCATGCGTCGGGATTGAGCCCGGCATTCCTGCAGGCGTTCCGGGTGGCGATCCAGGCGTCGCCGGAACCCGACGCGAACGCGCGTGCGCTGGCGGACGTGGACCGGACGCTGGGTGTGCTCGATCGCGTGCTGAATCGCAGCCGCTACGTGGCCGGCGACGCGTACAGCATCGCGGACATCGCGCACTTCGGATGGATATGGCGCCATCAGGCGATCGGCGCGACCCTCGACGGCTTTCCGTCCGTTGCCCGCTGGTACGACGAAATTGCCGCGCGCCCGGCGGTCGTCACCGCCGTCGAAAAGACACTGGCACTCGCGCGGTGGCGCGACCGCGCTATCCGGCAATTCACTTCATTGCATTTATTCAGGAGAACGATGATGAGCGACCGTATTCATGAACTGCTCGAACGCAATCTGCAGGAGGTTTTCGGCGAGGGCGACGCGGCGCGCCGCCGTGCCGCGATCGAAGCGCTGTATACCGACGATTGCGTGCTCTACGTGCCGCCCGGCACGTTCGTCGGACACGACGCGCTCGACAAGTTCGCCGGCGATCTGCGCGCGACGCATCCTCATTTTGCCTATACCGCGCACGGCAAGCCGCAGGCACTCCACAACGCCGGTCGCGTGGCATGGGGCTCGGGTCCGCGCGGCGAAGCGCCCGAATACACGGGCGTGGACGTGATCATCGTGCGCGACGGGAAGATTGCCGCGCTTTATGTGTTCCTCGATTCGGAGCCGTCGTAGGCGAGTGGCGGGCGGGTTGTTCGCCGAGTCGCGTGAAGGGTCTTGCGGATAATCCGTGAACCGCGACGTCGGCGCCGTAGTGGATCGCGAACCTGACCGGATCGGGTTCCGACAAGGTTTTGATGAGCCTCATGCGACGTCGTTCGAGATCCGCGATCTGACGATCGATGGCTTCGAGGCGTCGCCGCTGGACATCGGTGGTCTGGTCGCACGAACGAGCGCCTTCGATCAGAAGCATGCAGTCCGGGAAGCCGCGAATGTCGTCAATGGTGAAACCGGTCGCGATCATGCGCTGGATCATCCTCGGCGTGTCACCGCGTATGCATCGCTGACCGTCGTGCCCACGCTCGATGCTTTCGCGCGTGTCGACAAGACTTTTGCGCTCGATGCGTGGCACCGGGTTTTTCTGGCGCAGCCTGCGGACCTTCCGGAGCGGATGCTGGCGGCCGATCAGGACGCCTACATTGACGCCGCGCTTGCGAAGATGGCGGGAGGAATCGAGCGGATCGATCCATTGGCGCTGGAAGCCTATCGAACCGCATTCCGAAACCCGGACGTGCGTCACGCGATCTGCGAAGACTATCGCGCCGCTACGTCAGAGGATCTGGAACACGATGCGAGCGATTTTGCAGCGGGCCGGAAGCTCGTCTGTCCGATGCTGGTGCTATGGAGCGAAGAAGAGCAAAAGGCGAGAAATGTGTCGCCTGTCGACACGTGGTCGAGGTGGGCTGAAAATGTGACGGGTGGCGGACTGCCCGGTGGGCATCTGCTGCCTGAGGATGCCCCGAACGAGGTGTTGGCCTCCCTCGAAAATTTCCTGATCGAACGGCTTTAGCGTGGAAGCTGGTGAACCGTTCTCGAATTGCACCTGACGGGCGCCCGCGAACGACTGCTTTACCGCTCGGAAGCGCATCGTTCGATGCCCGTCATGGACGGGACCGCACCGCTAGACGCAAGCGTTGAATTCCGGTCTCGGGCGAGACAGCGGCGGTCTGATCGTGGAGTAGTACTTAGGTTCAAGGAGTCGTCGCAACACTCATCGTTATGTTTCGGATAACAGTTCGTGGAATGCTTCCGCTGGCGTCTTCCATCCGAGCGTTTTACGTGGTCGACAGTTCAGTGTGTTCGCGACCGCGTCGAGTTCACGCTCGGTATATCGACTCATGTCTGTGCCTTTCGGAAAGTACTGTCGCAGTAGGCCGTTCGTGTTTTCATTCGTCCCGCGTTGCCATGGACTCTGGGGATCACAGAAGTAGATTTCCAGAGCCGTGTCGATTCGTAGCTGTACATGCTGGGCCATCTCTGCGCCTTGATCCCATGTCAGTGATCGGCGCAAATGCTCGGGTAGTAGCGCGATCTTTGTCGCGATAGCGTTGCGAACAGCCTCTGCCCCGTGACCTGCCAGCGCTGGCCCGTTCTTGGCGCGCACCCCGACTCCATGGCCCTCCATTGGAGGAAGATGCAGCAGCATCGTGAACCGGGTGGTGCGCTCAACCAGAGTGCCAATCGCCGAGCGGTTAAGGCCAATGATCAGGTCGCCTTCCCAATGCCCTGGAACAGCACGATCAGCAATTTCTGCAGGGCGTTCACTGATCATAACCTCCGGAGTGACGAAGTGCTTTCCGCGCTGTTGCGTCCTGGCCCGCGGCACGCGAAGTGCACGGCCCGAACGCAGGCAAGCAGTAAGCGCTCGTCGCAAAGCGCCCCGGCCTTGAATGTAGAGTGCCTGATAGATGGCTTCGTGGGAGATCCGCATAGATTGATCATCGGGATAGTCAATCTGAATTCGCCGACTGATTTGCTCCGGACTCCAGCAAGTGCCCCAGCGACGGTCCGCACGACGTCCTTGTCTTCGTCCTTTCCACGGAACGTTAGGTCCGGGAATCGGCTTGCCCCGAAAGTCAGTGACCGTTCCAGCCAGGCGATCCTGCACATATGTCCTCAACTGGTCGTTCTCTGCCAGTTTCGAAGCCTTCGGACGCTCGGCCGCGCGTTCAGCTTTCCATTGGGCAACCGTTGCCCGATACACCAGAGTACCACCGCGGGTCGCTGCGTTACGGCGTAGCTCGCGTGAAATCGTTGACGGCGACCGTTGCAGCCTTCGCGAAATCTCACGAACACTGCAATCCTGCGCCCACAGCAGCGCGATCTCTTCGCGCTCCGAAAATGACAGATAGCGCCCAGAGTGTGGCGCCAGGTCGATCGGTGCCATGCCGCCCGCTTCACGAAACCATCGCGGCCCCAACGGTTGCGATACGTTACACGCCAGCGCTGCGGCCTCGGTCTCCATACCTTGTGCAATGCACTTCCAGAATGCTCGCTTCGAATCGAGTTGATTGACACCCGGTCTGCCAGGTGATCGCATGACGGGCCTTCCCGTTTGTTCCGAGCCCCATCCCAGTGGTCGTCCCATTCAACAGCTCCAATCTGGAGATGTTGCGACGACCAGTTGAATCCGCCGTATTCCCCCATGTCCAAGTGATTGCTCGGCCTCTACGGCGCACCGCCAACCCATCCGTGACGAGGGCGGCAAGCTCGTCAAAGGGTTTGGAAACTGCTTCAACGATACGTGTGATGGCGTCGGCCGTGACGACGGCATTGATGGGAATGCATCATGTCAACCGAGTGGAAGCACCGCGTCAGACTGTTTATCCAGCGTTTCTGGCAGCCGACCAGTGCGTGCATGACCTGCATGCCGGGGAGCTGGGGCAATATCATGAGCCTTGCCCACTGGACTATTGCATTTCATACAGGTCTGCTTACCGGACTCCTGGCTGTACTTTTGACTTTTACGCCTGCGGCGAAACTCTTCGCGCATCGATACGGCAATGCGCTGGTCGTTGGCGTCCTGACAACGTTGGGCGACGCCTACTCGCACACGAGTCACTACCGTATCCCCTATGTCGAGCACATCGTGACGGGGGCAATTTCAGGTCTCTTGACGCTGGCGGCCTCATATCTCTTCGAAGACCGCGCGCGACGCCTTCGGGCGGTATGGGCTCGGGTTTTCGGATAGCTTGTCCGCTGACTTTCCGAACCCGCCGGGTCGAACGGGAAGAGGCTCCCCGGTGTGGCTACGCTTGATGATCGGGAGGCTGCGCATGGGCAACGGGAGCTCGATACCGGGACATGCCCCGGCGTCAGGGCGCGGCCATGAAGCGTCATTGGTTTGCGTCAACGGCGAGACGTTGAGGCGTCCCGTTTGGCTCAGGGAGCGGACACCCAAGCAGGCTATGCGACTTTTCCGATTGGTCGTGGCCGACTCATGGTTGGATAGATCGGAAAATGCAGCGCCTTCTCAGCCCACGAAAGATCCGCGTTGGAACAGGTCCCAACGGGAGCCGGCATTTGGATTTCGCCGCTGTATTGGCACAAGCCTACGGTCTGGACCCGTCTATCGACGCTGGTAGACAACGCCCTGAATCGAGACCAGATCTGGCTCCGGCGCCTCGTCAAAACGTTTATGCGCCTCGGCAATGGCGACTTGATTCTCGCTCGCCCAGTTGACCAACGCCATGACAGGCTTCAACAGCGTTCTTCCCATGTCAGTGAGTTCGTAATCGACGCGAGGAGGAATCGTTGGATACATCGTTCGCGTTATCAGTCCGTCGCGTTCCAGTCCGCGCAAGGTGAGTGTCAGCATCCGCTGGGAAATGCCGTCGATGCCGCGCTTCAATTCGTTGAAGCGCCGCGGGCCATTGGCCAGCATAGCGACAATGTAGAGGCTCCACTTGTCGCCGATGCGATCCAGGATTTCACGGGTTGCCAGGCAGCCGCCAGCGTCAGGTGCAGGCATATCGGCAGGTAGCTCGGGGTGACTGAGTGACATGCGTGTGCCTTCTTGTGGGGAAACCGCAGGAACCATACCATCCTTTGTATGAATTGGTAAGTAAGAGTCGATACCTTACTTAGTTCTCTTTTTATACCTTGGAGCCGCCGTGAGCCACACCCTACTTATCACTTCCAGCCCGCGCGGGGCCGACAGCCTTTCCACCCGCTTTGCCACCGAAATCGCCGATGGTATCCAGGCCCGCTCGGGCGGTCCGCTGACCGTGCGCGACCTTGCCGCGAATCCGCCGCCGCACATCACGCCGGCCTACATCCAGGGCCGGATCACGGCACCCGAAGATCGCACACCGGAACAGGTCGAGGCGGTGAAGGTCGCGCAAGAGTTGGTCGATGAGTTGAAGGTCGCCGATGTGATCGTGCTCGGTTCGGGCATGATCAACTTCGGTCTGCCCTCGCAGCTCAAGGCTTGGTTCGATCACGTCACCTGGCCGCGCGTCACCTTCGGCTACGGCGATACTGGGCCGAAGGGGCTGCTGACCGGCAAGAAGGTCTATCTCGTTACCGCTACCGGCGGCGTGTTCTCGGAAGGTGCCTGGGCACCGTTCGACTTTCAGACTAACTATCTGCTGCATCTGCTTGGTTTCATCGGCCTGACCGACGTTGAGGTGGTGCGTGTCGAAGGCACGGTTTTCGGCCCCGATGCGGTGAAGGCCGCAATCGCCAACACCGAAACGGCCATCAAAGCCTTGTTGGCGAAGGCTGCGTGACCTCATGGCCGGGAAAAGAACCATCGCGCTGTTCGGTGCGACCGGGCCGACCGGAAGGCACATCATCGAGGAAGCCTTGACGCAGGGCTACAAACTGTCGGTCTATACGCGCGACGCAAAGAAACTCGCGCCGTTCGCGGCAAGGGTAGAAATCGTTGTCGGCGACCTCAAAGACCAGCGTGCCATTGCGAAGTGCGTCCAGGGTGCCGATGCGGTCATTAGCGCCCTTGGTCCCAACAGTCTCAAGGTGCAGGGCGATAAGCCGATCATGCGCGGCTTGACCAACATCATCGCCGCGATGAAGCACGCGGGCGTGCGCCGTCTTATCCAGATTTCTACGGCTGCCTATCGTGATCCCAAGGATGGCTTTGCCTTCAAAACCCATGCGGTCGCGCTGTTGTTCAAGGTTATCGCGCGCAAGGGGTATGAGGACATCAAGGCGACTGGCGAATTGATCGTCAATTCGGACCTGGACTGGACACTGGTACGCATTCCGAATCTAAAGGATGGTCCCGCCGATCGCCGCGTGGATGTGGGTTGGTATGGAAAAACCAGACTCAGCACGAAGCTCTCCAGAGGCAACGTTGCGAAGTTCCTGGTCGACCAAGTGACCGACAGGAGGTTCGTGCGTGCCGCGCCAGGCATCGCTAACCATTGACGCAAGAACGTCTCGACACGGTTCACGCCATGAGCGGATTCACCAATGCTGATGTACCCGATCAATCGGGCAAGACCTTTATCGTCACCGGCGCCAACACCGGCATAGGCCTTGAAATAGCGAGTACGCTGGCGGCACGGCGAGCCAGGGTGCTTCTCGCGTGCCGCGACGAGGCAAAGGCGGAAGCTGCTATTAGCCGGATTCGTCTGAAGGCCCCTGAAGCGAATGTCGCATTCCTGCCGCTTGATCTCGCAGACCTGACGAGCGTGCGGAACGCAGCAAAACTGGCCGAAAAGGAACCGCGCATCGACGCGCTCATCAATAATGCGGGCGTGCAAGGGCCGAAGCTGAAGCGCACGGTGCAAGGCTTCGAGCTGACATTCGGCGTCAATCATCTTGGTTGCTTTGCGTTCACCGCGCTCATGTTGCCCAGGCTCACGGAAACATCCGGGTCGCGCATCGTTGTCACGAGCAGCGGTCTGCACAAGAGCGCGAAGATCGAATGGGACGATCTTAATGCGGAGAAGAGTTACAAGTGGATGCCTCGCTATGCAGCCAGCAAGCTTGCGAATCTGCTTTTTGTCTTTGAGCTGGATCGGCGACTGCAGGCGGCGGGGATAGCGGTTACGGCTTTGGCCTGCCCCCCGGGTCTTGCTGGAACCAACCTTGCGCGCGATAGCTGGTGGGGCAACATCGCAATGTCATTGATCGGCCTGTTTTTCAACACGCCGGCTCAGGGCGCGTGGGGCGCATTGCAAGCGGCGACCGGACAAATAAAGTCCGGCGGCTATTACGGGCCGACGAAAACTTCCGAATTGCGAGGTCCCTCTGGTGAATGCACTCCGTCTCAGGACGCGCGGAATCCAGAACTCGCAACACGACTGTGGGACGTATCGGTTCAACTGACCGGAATCGATGCCGAGCTACCTTCAAATTCATAGCGTGCAGATCATAATGTGCCGTGACCAACATGAGAGATGGAATGACGACTACATTCGACGAGGCGACAACGGCGGCGATTGCCGCGTTTGCCCAATTGGATTTCTACACGGCTGTGCAAGCGATGCGCGCCGAGGCCGATTACGACCGCGAACGAGACCAGTGGATCTCGCGCTACATCGACGAGCACGGCGGCGGCGCGGACGATGCAGCATACGACGCCTTGCACGCGCAGGCCCAGGCAACCCCGGAATACGCGCAGTTCGTCGATGCGGTTCGCCGGGAAATCCTGGAATACTTCGGCGTGACCGACAATCAACTGGACTGGATGGTCCTGCTGCGCAATGACGACAGCGATGAGCTTTGGGCGGAAGTCAACCAGCGGCGGAGCGCGCTGGGAACCGGTGAAGTGCGCGGAGATCTCTGAGCATTGCTTACCATTGGGGTTTCAAGTCGTGCTGGGTGCGGGGCTGGAGTCAGGTCAGTCGCGTGGTGCGCCCGGCTCTCGGTTGCTGCAACCGATCCGCCAAGGGAGGACAAGCTTTCGGATCTTCGGAACGGGTGACCGTTGTGCTCTGACACCCATCCTTGGAACTGCAACGGCTCGACCGGCAGCAACGGGACGGTGCCCGCCTTCTCCGGGCGCAGACCCGGCCGCCCGGAGCGGCAGCGCCGACGGTCGGAGGCCGGCCAGGAACGGTCGTCCAACCAAAGTTGGCGAAGGACCGTCGAGCGTCAGCTACAACTGTGCGAAGCGACGCACACAGGCGGCACCTGGTCGCGAAAATGTAGCCACCCGGAATCGTGAAATCAACGGCAATCCACCCTGCTGCGAGAAGCGCCAGGCTCACGTGTGAACAGTGCCTTCGGTCGCTTCATCGAGCCGAGCAAGAAGGGCCGAACTTCGTTACGCAGGACGGGAGCGTTCCGACGGATGGCTGGCAAGCAACGCCGAGCAGCGCTCGCTCAGGAAGGCATGCAACTCGATGATCGCCGGCGTCAATTGCGCACGGTGAGCACAAATCAAGTGCAGCGGCGAAGGCTCGCAATGCTCCGGCGGAAATAACTCCACCAGTCGTCCTGCCTTCAGATCGTCGATGAGATCCAGTCGCGACTTGTAGACGAGGCCTTCCCCGGCTATTGCCCAGCGACGAACTGCATCGGCGTCATCGCTGATGCGATTGCCGGTGACTGCCACGGTGCGCTCGCCGCCCGGCGGCGTAAAGCGCCAGCGTTCATGTAGCTGCTCGCTCCAGACGTACCGAAGACAATTGTGTCGCCGCAAGTCCTCGACTTTGGCCGGTGCGCCATGCCGTTGGACGTATGACGGCGCGGCACACAATGCCCGGCGGTTGTTGTCGACCAGCTTCATGGCTAGCAGAGACGAATCAGGTAGCGCCCCGTAGCGCACGACAGCATCGAGCGGCTGGCGGATGAGGTCGGCCGAGCGGTCGCTCATTTTGAGGTGCAGCGACAAGCCTGGGTGCTGGTGCTGAAATTCATCCAGCCACGGCAACAGCAGGTTTCGCCCGAAGTCGGACGGAGCGGACAGCCGCAGCGGCCCGGACAGCGCCCCCCGACCGCTCGCCAGGGCCTGCTCGCCTTGCACAAGCGCACCAATCATGACCCGCGCATGCGGCAGATAACGCTCGCCAGCCTCCGACAGTTGCATGCTTCGCGTCGAACGGGTGAACAGACGCGTGTCCAGCGCCCTTTCGAGCCGCTGCACTGACGCACTCGCATGTGCGGGCGCGATATTCAGCTGACGTGCCGCCTCCGAGAAGCTTCCGTAGTCCACCGTGTGCACGAAGATCTGCACATCATCGAGTCGAATCATTTTCACTAAAACGCCGAAAGTGTTTGGGTTAGAAGGATATTTATCCGCGTTTCGACGAAAGATAACATGACCTCAAACACTCTTGGAGAGCAAGTGTATGAAAGGCATCGGCTTCTATCAGAACCATCCCATCACCCACCCGGAGGCACTGCGAGATATCGAGTTGCCGACGCCGGAACTGCGCGACCACGATCTGCTGGTGGAAGTGAAAGCGGTGTCGGTCAACCCAGTCGACACCAAAATCCGGCGCGGCGGCGACATTCCAGAAGGGACGGCGCGTATCGCCGGCTGGGACGCGGCGGGAATCGTCCGCGCAACCGGTGCGTTCGCCTCGCGCTTCAAGCCGGGCGACCGTGTCTGGTACGCCGGTGACATCACGCGGCCCGGCAGCAACAGCGAACTGCACGCCGTGGACGAACGTATCGTCGGCCCCATGCCGACATCACTGGACTTCGCAGAAGCCGCGTCGTTGCCGCTGACGACAATCACTGCGTGGGAACTGCTGTTCGACCGCCTGCATGTTCAGGCAGCGGACCCGACCGACAACAACGTGCTGCTCGTAATCGGAGCGGCGGGCGGCGTCGGCTCGATTCTTACCCAACTGGCACGCGAGCTGACTGGCATGACCGTCATCGGCACGGCCTCACGGCCGGAAACCCGCGAGTGGACGCTGGCTCATGGCGCGCATCACGTCCTCGATCACCATCAACCCTGGGCACCCCAGTTGGCCGCGCTCGGTATCGAGCACGTCACCCACGTTGCCGGGTTGAGCAATAGCGCCGCCTATGTGCGTCAAATCGCCTCCGTGCTTTGTCCGGAAGGCCAATTTGCACTGATCGACGACCCGGTGGGACTGGACATCGGCCCATTTAAGGGGAAATCTATTTCGATTCACTGGGAGCTGATGTTCACGCGCGCAATGTTCACCACCGACACCATGGCACGGCAGCACGCCTTGCTGCGCCGCGCAGCGGAACTGGTTGATCAGGGCCGCCTCAAGCACACCGTGACCAGATGCATTGGCGGCATCAATGCCGCAAGTCTCATCGAAGCGCATGCGCTGGTCGAGGCCGGCAACATGATCGGCAAGGTCGTCGTTGCCAACCACTGAACCCGTTTGAGAAGGAGCATCAATATGCAATCGCCAATCATCGGCACGGCCACGATCAGCCTCGAAGCTGCGCAAGAACTGCTGGCAGAAGCACGCCGAGCGTGCGCCGAACGCGGGTTCGCCGCGACAATCGCCATTACCGATGCAGGCGGCCACCTGCGAGCGTTCGAGCGCTCGGATTCCGCCCCGTTCCTGACCGTTGACGTAGCCATCGACAAGGCATGGACCGCCGCGTCGTTCGGCATGGCCACGCACCAATGGAACCAGTACATGGCCGAGCCTGCCGTCGCCCCGCTGGCAAACCATCCGCGGCTCATGCCGGTCGGCGGTGGCGTACCGATCTTCCATGAAGGGCGTCTGGTAGGTGGCATCGGTATTTCTGGTGGAACATCGGTTCAAGACCATGAGGCCGCTGAGGAGGCTCTGCGTCGCGCAGGGCTAGCGCTGTAAGCCTCGCCTGCTGGAGGAGTTGTCCCAACTGCACTCAGCGGAACGACTCCGGTTCACGCCAGCACGCCCGTGCTCTTTGGTCGCTCGAGAGGGACCGGCCAGGATGGCCGGATCACCGTTGGCGTAACCGCGATCACGAAGGATGACAAATCGTCGAAAGCCGGATCTGCCAATGCCGTCTCCTCCACAGTCGCCTGATGTTCATCGCAGCCTCGACGGCCGATCAATCCAACTGCCGGGGTTGCATACGAAATCGTGGCAGCTAGACTGGAAGTTCCCCATGAAAACCATGGAGGGAGACATGACGACCATCTATGTCGTGAAGACGGGCAAGCAGTTCCTCTGCACCGGTGAGGATGGCGACATCGGCATGGCACCGGTGATTGAAGACGCCATGTCTTTTCTATCGTATGAGGAAGCGAAAAAGGCGGCGAGCGAGAACGCCGACCCCGGATACGAAATCGTGGCCGTCAACCTCACCGACCGCTGACGCGGAGTTCGTTGCCGGGCGCCCGGTGACGGAGGGTGCTCGCAATTTTGCTCGCGCCATGCAATGTGCTGTCCGGTTGGCTGCGTCCGGAATCATCTGCGAACAGGCTACATCGCGCGTAACTCGGCCACGCCGTCCCTGCTACGCCTTCTTCATATAGGCGCTGCACCAGCCTTTTGCATTGACCTGCTTGCCGCTGAAGATGGTGCACGGCGCCATCGCGACGCCGGTCTTGCCCTGGAAGAACTGGCAGTTCGCACAAGCCTGGCCCGCCTGAAATTGCGGGAACTTCGCATGGTCGACCCGGCTTGCATCCGTCTTGTAACCGAGGGCCTGGGCGTTTGCATCGGATTCCTGCACGGCACCGGCATCTGCGGCCGCCGCGCGGCGCCCGAATGCCAGCGCGGATGCCAGAACGGTGGTGGCGGCAATAAAACGTCGACGTGAAAATTTCATCGCGTCCTCCTGCATGTGCGAAGCGTTCGTCGCCTGGGGAAAGGGCGGCGAAGGGATCAATGGAAGAAGAGTTCCCGCATGCCGAATGTGTGATGCGCTTCGGCAGCCATCAGCACCATGAGCACCAGCAGGCACAGGGGCGGTATCAGGATCGCGTATACCAGCGCCAGCCGCTCCCACATCATGTGCATGAAAATCGACACGATCAGCCCGGCCTTGGCGATCATGAGCACCACGATCAGCACCCAGCGCAGCAGGCCCTGCACGTGGAAGTAATCCACCATGTACGACAACGTGCTGAGGACGAACAGCAGGCCCCAGATTTTCAGGTAGAGGCCGATCGGATGCTGCTGGCCATGCGCGGCGTCGGGTCGATCGGCGGGATCGGTGTGGTCCATGATCTGCCTCACCACAAATAGAACAGCGCGAAGATGAACACCCACACCAGGTCGACGAAGTGCCAGTACAAGCCGGCAATCTCGACGATCTGGAAGTTGCCGTGCTCGGTGAACCCCGGCCGCAGGATCTTGCGCGCGATCAGCAGCAGGTAGATCACGCCGCAGGTCACGTGAAACCCGTGGAACCCGGTGATCATGAAGAAGCACGCGCCAAACTGCGCCGCGCCCAGCGGGTTGCCCCACGGGCGGATCCCTTCATGGACGATCAGCTTGGTCCATTCGAAGGCCTGCATCGACACGAAGGTCGCGCCCAGCAGCGCGGTCGCCAGCAACAGTGCGGCGGCACGCGTTGCGTTGCGCCGGTAGCCGAAGTTGACGGCCATCGCCATGGTGCCGCTGCTGGTGATCAGCGTGAACGTCATGATGGCGATCAGCAGCAACGGCACGTCCACGCCGCCTACCGTGAGCCCGAACACCTTGGAAGGGTCGGGCCACGGCGCCGTGGTCGACATGCGCACCGTCATGTACCCGATCAGGAAGCTGCTGAAGACGAAGGTGTCCGACAGCAGGAAGATCCACATCATCGCCTTGCCCCACGGCACCTTGAAGGCTTCGCGGTCGGCCGACCAGTCGGTGACGATGCCACGCCAGCCTTCAGGCCCGGCGTCGGCGGGCGGGGTGGCGGCGGATTCGGTGGGGAGCGTGGGCGAGGTCATGGCGCGGCTCCATACAGCGGCCCGCAGATGGCGGCGACGATCTCGGGGGTGATCCACCACATCGCCGCCAGCAGCACGAGCCAGACAGCCAGCAGGAAATGCCAGTAGATCGCGCACAGCGCGATGGCGCGCTGGGCCCGGAACGGATCCGCGCGCTGCAGGAGCGCAATCGTCACGGCCCAGGCCACCAGCCCGCCCAGCACATGCAATCCGTGCAGGCCGGTGAGCAGGTAGAGGAAGCTGTTGGAAGGATTGACGGTGACGGTCTGCCCGGCCGCCGACAGCATGCGCCAGGCGGTCAATTGCCCGATCACGAACACGGCCGCCAGCACGCCGCCGGACACCAGCCACGCCGCGCGGTGCAAGGTCATCTGCCGGGCGCGCTGCATCGCAAGGCTTGCCAGCACCAGCGCGCCGGTGTTCCACCACAGCAGCGCCGGATGCGGGATCGGCTGCCAGTCGGGCTCGCGCATGCGCATGCCGTACGCGAGCAACAGCAGCGAAAACAAGGTCGTCGCCACCGCCATGAAGACGATCAGGCCGATGCGGTTCGCATTCGGCAACACCGGTGGCGCACCGGGACCGAACGGTCGTGGCAGTGTGGTCATTCGTGTGCCTCGCCAGGTTGAAGCGTCGGATGGGCCGTTTCAGGCGCCGTCTCGGGCGGCTGGTTTTGCGGGACGAAGTCTTCGTCGTGCCCCGGCGGGCTGTATTCGTACGCCCAGCGGTAGACGACGGGCGGCGCGGCGCCCCAGTTGCCGTGCACGGGCGGCGTTTGCGGCGTTTGCCATTCCAGCGTGGTGGCCCGCCACGGGTTGCCGTCGGCGCGCTTGCCGCGCACGAGGCTCCACGCGAGGTTGTACAGGAACAGCAACTGCGCCACCCCGACGATCAGCGCAACGACGGTGATGAACGTGTTGAGCGTCTGCGCCGAATGGGGAATGAAGCTGTAGCCCTCATACGCGTAATACCGCCGCGGCATGCCCAGGATGCCGAGATAGTGCATCGGGAAGTAGATCGCATAGGTGCCGACGAAGGTGATCCAGAAGTGCGCGCGCCCGAGCGTGTCGTCGAGCATGCGGCCCGTCACCTTCGGATACCAGTGGTAGATGCCGCCGAACACCACCAGGATCGGCGACACGGCCATCACCATATGGAAGTGCGCGACCACGAAGTACGTGTTCGACAGCGGAATGTCCACGCTCACGTTGCCGAGGTAGAGCCCGGTCAGCCCACCCAGCACGAAGGTACTGACGAAGCCGATGGCAAACAGCATCGGCACGGTCAGGTGGATATCGCCGCGCCACAGCGTCAGCACCCAGTTGTAGACCTTGAGCGCGGTCGGGACGGCGATGATGAGCGTGGTGGTGGCGAAGAAGAAGCCGAAGTACGGATTCATGCCGGCGATGAACATGTGGTGCGCCCAGACCACGAAGCTCAGCACACCGATGATGATGATGGCCCACACCATCATCCTGTAGCCGAAGATGTTCTTGCGCGCGTGCGTGCTGATGAGGTCCGACACGATGCCGAAGGCCGGCAGCGCGACGATGTAGACCTCCGGATGCCCGAAGAACCAGAACAGGTGCTGGAACAGCAGCGGGCTGCCGCCGGCATGCTTGAGCGTCTGCCCCATCGACACCACGGCCGGTATGAAGAAACTGGTGCCGAGCGTCCTGTCGAGCAGCATCATCACGGCCGACACGAACAGCGCCGGAAATGCCAGCAGCGCCAGGATGGTCGCGACGAAGATGCCCCACACCGTGAGCGGCATGCGCATGAGCGTCATGCCGCGGGTGCGCGCCTGCAGCGTGGTGGTGACGTAGTTCAGGCCGCCCATCGTTGCCGCGACGATGAAGATCGCCAGCGACACGAGCATCAGCACGATGCCCCATTCCACGCCCGGCGTGCCCGGCAGGATGGCCTGGGGTGGATACAGCGTCCAGCCCGCGCCGGTCGGTCCGCCCGGCACGAAGAAACTCGCCGTCAGCACGAGTACGGCCAGCAGGTAGACCCAGAAGCTCAGCATGTTGAGGAACGGGAACACCATGTCGCGCGCGCCCAGCATCAGCGGAATCAGGTAGTTGCCGAAGCCGCCCAGGAACAGCGCCGTCAGCAGGTAGATCACCATGATCATCCCGTGCATGGTGACGAACTGGTAGTAGTGGGTGGCGTCGATGAAACTGAACTTGCCCGGAAAGCCGAGCTGCAACCGCATCAGGTCAGACAAGACGAGGCCGACCAGGCCGATGGCGATCGCCGTCAGCGAATACTGCACGGCGATGACCTTGTGGTCCTGGCTCCAGACATAGCGGGTCCAGAAGCTTTGCGGGACGTGATCTGTATGCGCGTAGGACATTGCGTCTGCTCCGCCGGGGATTCGCTAGGGATTCGTTGCGCTGCTGGCGGCCGGACCGCCTACCGACTTGATGTAGGTCACCAGCGCGGTCAGTTCCTGCTCGCTCAGGTCGAAGGTCGGCATGATGGGCGAGAAGCCCTTCACGACGCGGGCCTTCGGGTCGCGGATGAACGCGCGCAGATAGGCTTCGTCCACCTTCGCGGTGCTGCCGTCGGCCATCGTTTCGGTCTTGCCGTACAGGCCTTTCCAGGTGGGGCCCACGCGCGGACTGCCGTCCACGGTATGGCAGGCGACGCAGCCCTTGGCCGCCGCGAGCGTCTTGCCCTGGTCGGCAAGCGCCTGCGCGCTGCCGCCGGTCGCGGCGGCGGCAGCCTGCACCTTGGCCTGCTGCCGCTGCGCGAACGTGCTCTGCTGCGCCAGCCAGCGCGAGAACGATGCCTGGTCTTCCACCACCACCACGCCGCGCATGTCGGAGTGCCCGATACCGCAAAGCTGGGCGCACAGGATGTCGTAACGCCCGGCCTTGGTCGGCGTGAACCAGAAGGTGGTCACCATGCCGGGCACCATGTTCATGCGCGCACGGAACGGCGGGACGTAGAAATCGTGCAGTACGTCGCGCGACCGTGCCAGGACCTGGATCGGCTGGTTGAGCGGCAGGTGTACCTCGGGCGTCTCGATCAGGTAGTTGTCACGGCCGTTGGGGTCGCCGGGGTTCAGGCCGAACGGGTTGTCGTTGCTGATGTAGCGCACGTCCGTCGTGCCCAGCTTGCCGCCGGGGCCCGCAAAGCGGAAACGCCATTGCCATTGCTGGCCGAGCACCTCCATCTGCAGCACGTTGCGCGGCGGCCGGACGTAGTCCGCGTAGACGAAGAGCCCCGGTGCCAGCAACGCGGCCACGCCGACCGAGGTCAGGCCGATCAGCCACCATTCCAGCCGCCGGTTGTGCGGCTCGTAAGCCGCACGATGCCCGCTGCGGTGGCGGTAGCGCACCAGTGCGATCACGATGAACACATTGATCGCGATGAAGAGCGCGCCGGTAATGACGAGCGTGATCGTCAGCATGTCGTCCATGCGCACCCAGTTCGACGCGATCGGCGTGATCCACCAGGGACTGGCAAAGTGAAACCCCACCGCCAATATGATGATCAGGGTCAGGGCAATCGCAAGCGCCATTAGCCGCCTCGCTGCGTGTCACTCGTCGGAGCCGCCAACAACGTTCCCGGCGTCGTTGTGCCACGTTTTCGTACTACGTATTGTTTTCGCCGGCAGTCTGCCAGGACCGATTCGCCAAGCGCTGTAAACAAGCTCTAAAGCAAAGGTAGTCCTCTCCTCCGCATCGTGCAAGGCAGCGCAACGGGGACGCGCGCCCCATCGACGCATCGCGCGATTGGAGGCGTCGCCTGCTGCGATGCAATGCAAAACGGCGCCTCCGGCATGGGTTGTCGAGGCGGCCGTTTCGCGAGGGCGCCGGGTGTTCCGGGTCTGTTCGCTTGTGCGAAGTACGTACGTCGCACACGTGAGCAGACCCTGTCGGCGCGGCGGGAAAACACGGCGTGTCAGCGCATCGCGTCCTGCTTGCGCCGCTCGAGCATGCCGTAGGTGACGGCGGCGACCACACCGAACAGCAGGTTTGCCAACAAGGGTCCGGAACCCCGCTCCGAGACGAACCATGGGAACACGGCTGTCATCACATAGAAGTTCCACACATACGCGACGATCCCGAAGGCCAGCCCGATGGCAGCCTCCATGCGCACACTCGAATCGAAGCGGAACGGCGCAATGATCACGGCGAGAATCATCCCCATGATGGCACCGAGCACGTAGTGCAGTACCAGCGCCGTTCCCACAATGCCGACGCTGAACACCGACATCTGTTCGAGCGCACTGCGGCCCAGCACCATCGCCGCGATCTTGTGGGTCGGTTGCCACGGGCTTTCGTCGAGCACCATGGTCGACCAGAAGAATTCGAGCACGATCACCAGCGCGCCACCCGCAAGACCGGCCACGGCAGCGGCGAGCCAGTCGGGCGTACGCCGCTGCCAATGGTGTGATTGAATGTTCAGTTCCATACGACCTCCTTGCGGACAGTTCAGCTTCGGCATTCAGGGTAGGAGGGCGCAACGTGCGTCAAAAGTACGTCCCTTCTGCGATTCAGAATGGCAGATATGGGTGCCAATGCAAGGTGCAAAAACCCTGCGCGTTGCATGGTTCCACGGCGTTCTGCTCGAAGTTCGGCATCGACGTGTCGGCAGGCGGGCAGTTGGCGCGCGGCGTTTTTTCGTCGCTCACCGGGTGGGAGAAAGGCTGATGCGCCGTGGTGAACACGGCCCGCACCGGCGGGCGCCGGTGCGACATCGAACGGAAGTTGTGGCGCCGACTTTCAGGGGAAGATCGGTGTCGTAGGCTCGGCGCCTTCCAGATCGGCCTTCGGAAAATGCTGGGCGACCATCTCCTCGATTTCCTGCTCTCGTAATGCCGGCACGTCGGCCATGATCAGGATCTGGCCTTCGCGTATCGCGTCACGAAATCGCTGGAGTCGCGCGTTCGGCTCGGCGATGCCGATCATCGCGGCCGTCCACGCCCCGAAGCCCGCTCCCGCCAGCGTCAATGCGACGACGGCGCCGCCCGCAATCACGAGCTCCGCTGGAGGGAACACCAGCGCGACGAGGCCGATCAGCGCGCCCGTCGCGCCGCCAAACGCGACGCCGCGCTCGAGCGCGTGCACGACATCGCTGCTTTGCAGCAAAGACGCTTCGGGCAACTGATCGAGCGTGACACTGTGATCGGCGAGGACGTGGATATGGCGCCAGATGATGCGCGCGCGCAGCAAGTCATCGACGATCGCCTTCGCCATCTGCGTATCAGGTACGAGGAAATAAAGGCGTCTCATGTTGGCACTCCTTTTTTTGCCATTGACTCATCGTCAACAGAGATTTTCTATTTTATGTCAGCATCGGCCGCGCAGTATGTGCGAGCGTACGAGCGTCGGGGTCGCATTCCCCGACTCGTTACCGGCCTCGTTACCGGCCGCGGCGAGTGCATGACACGACCAGGCGGCCCCGGGTCGTCCCCTCGTTGCGCTGTGAACGCCTGCAATCTGGTGGAGGGTCGGACGAATGAGAATTATATGGGCGTCACGCCGGATTTCGAAAAATGGCGGGGCCGGGGAGGTGACGATCGACGGCGGTTTTCACGTGTGCCGGTCGATCGTTGAACGGTATTGCAGCCGTCGATGCGGTGCGCTCGAGTGAGTGATTGAAAAGGGATTCCGTGGACGCGGTTGCGCGCGCCGCGGAATATGCCGAAATGCGCCGGGCCGGCACGACATCCGGCTGTCAGCGGGTTGTCGGTAATACGCCGGGATCAATTGCCGGTCGATGCCGTCGCGGTCGGCATCGTGTCGTGATGCTGGATCGCATGGAGCTGGCGATTGCGCGCGATCTGCGACGCCGACGGCGGATAGTCGTTCCGGTTCGACGGCAGCAGGCCGTCGGCTTCGGCATCGATCAGTTGCTGGCGCACGTCGGCGCGCGTGATCGGCGCCTGCGTGGACCGGGCGAAGGCCTGCGTGCCGAACGGCAGGCTCAGCGTGGCAACGACGAAAGCAGCGACGAGTTTCATGATGGCTCCTGGGCGGTTGAACGAGCGGGCGGGATGGGCCCACGCTTCGAATTCTGGCCGCCGCGGCAGTCACCACACTGACCCGCCGATTACAGTTTCGTAATCAGGCCGTGTCGCGCGGGCGCGTGGCGGTGCGCCCGCCCCGTTTCCCGGTAACATCGGCGCATGTCACCACCGAATGCGACGGAATCGAACATGCGGATCCTGATTGTCGAAGACGAACCGAAGACCGGCGCGTACCTGAAGAAGGGGCTCGAGGAATCCGGCTTCAGCGTCGATCTCGCGAAGGACGGCGGCGAGGGGCTGACGCTCGCGCAGGAAGAGAGCTACGACGTGATCGTGCTCGACGTGATGCTGCCGGTGCTCGACGGCTGGAGCGTGCTCAAGCGGCTGCGCGACACGCACGCGACGCCCGTGCTGTTCCTGACCGCGCGCGACGACGTGCAGGACCGCGTGCATGGGCTCGAACTCGGCGCCGACGACTACCTCGTGAAGCCGTTCGCGTTCGTCGAACTGCTCGCGCGCATCCGCACGCTCGCGCGCCGCGGGCCACCGCGCGAGACGGAGCGCATTTCGGTGGGCGACCTGGAGATCGACGTCGTGCGCCGCCGCGTGAAGCGCGGCACGGTGCGGATCGACCTGACGCCGCGCGAATTCTCGCTGCTGCAGCTGCTCGCGCGCAGGCAGGGCGAGGTGCTGAGCCGCACGCAGATCGCGTCGTACGTGTGGGACATGAATTTCGACAGCGACACCAACGTCGTCGAAGTCGCGATCCGCCGGCTGCGCGCGAAGATCGACGACGATTTCGCGGTCAAGCTGATTCATACGGTGCGCGGCGTCGGTTACGTGCTCGAACCGAAGGACGCCGCATGACGCTCGGCCGCTCGCTCGGCGCGACGCTCGCGCTCGCGTTCGGCGCGACCATGCTGGCTGTCTTCGCGCTCGTCGGCGTGTACGTGTACACCGGCCTCGAGCGGCAGGTGAGCACGCAGGACGACCTCGACATCGTGCTCGCCGCGCGGCATACGCGCCGGCTGGCGGGCGAACTCGATTCGCTCGACGCGGTGCGCGCGCATGCGGACCGGTTGACGAGCCAGGTGCTCGGCAACGCGGCGCTGTCGCTGGCCGTCGTCGACGGGCAGGGCAACGTACTCGCGCGCCACAACGTCGAACGGACCGAGTTCGAGGATCTTCCCGAGACGGCCGCGGGCGCATCGTCGCCCGCGCTGCCGGCGCTACCCGATGGCGAACTGTTTCCGCCGCACGCGACGCCGGTGCCCGCGAACGAGCGGATTACCGCCGACCGGATCGCGACGTGGACCGCCGGCGGCGGCACGCATGTGCGCGGCGTCGTCACCGATGCGGCGTTGCGCGACCACACGAAGATCCGGATCGCGATCGCGCGCAACATGAGCGATCGCGCCGAACTGCTCGACGGCTACCGCGACAAGCTGAAGATCGCCGGCGGCCTGGGCGCGCTGTTCGCGATGCTGCTCAGCTACGGGCTGATCCGCAAGACGCTCGCACCGCTGCGCGAGATCGTCGCGAACACGGGCCGCATCACCGTCGACAAGCTCGATACGCGGCTCGATGCATCGCGCGCACCGCGCGAGCTGACGGCGCTCGTCGACGCGCAGAACGCGATGCTCGGCCGCCTGCAGCAGGCATTCGGGCACCTGTCGCAATTCAGCGCGGATCTCGCGCACGACCTGCGCACGCCGCTGAACAACATGCGCGGCGCGACCGAGGTGGCATTGGCGCGGCCGCGTTCGGTCGACGAATACCAGGCGCTGCTCGAATCGAACCTCGAGGAATACGACCGTCTCGCGCGGATGATCGAGAACGTGCTGTTTCTCGCGCGCGCCGAGCATCCCGGCTTCGTGACGCGGCAGCGCGCATTCGACGTTCACGACGAACTGGAGCGCATCGCCGGCTATTTCGAAGGGCTCGCCGACGAAGCAGGGTCGACGCTGCTTGTCGACGGGCACGGCCGGCTGACCGCCGATCTCGAACTGTTTCGCCGCGCGGTCAGCAACCTGCTCGCGAACGCGCTGCGCTACACGCCGGCGGGCGGCGTCATCGCGCTGCGCGTCGACGAAACGGCGGACGCGGTGCAGGTCGTCGTCGCGAACCCGGGCGAGCCGATCGATCCCGCGCTGCTGCCGCGCATCTTCGACCGCTTCGTGCGCGGCGACCCCGCGCGCAGCGGCGGCGCGCCGGGCGGCACGGCCGGGCTCGGCCTCGCGATCGTGCGGTCGGTGATGGAACTGCACGGCGGCACCGCCCGCGTCGAAAGCGACGCGGCCGGGACGCGGTTCATCCTCACGTTCATCAAGACGCCGACGGCGTAGCGGCCGGGTGCCCGGCGGCGGTTGCATCCGCACCCGTGTGCCAGCCGCCGCCCAGCGCCGTCAGCAACCCGACCGCGGCCTCCATCCGGCGCGCGGCGATCTGGTCGGCCACGCGCCGGTTCGTCAGCGCGATCGTCTGCGCGGTCACGACATCGAGGTAGCTGACCGCGCCCGCGTTGAAACGGTTGGTCGTCAGCCGCAGCGACAGGTCGGCCGCATCGGTCGCGCGCTGCTGGCTGTTGGCCTCCGATGCGAGCGCATCGAGCGCGGAAAGCTGATCCTCGACCTGCTGGAACGCGACGAGCACCGTCTGACGATAGTCGGCGACCGTGCCGTCGTATTGCGCATGCGCGCCGCGCAGCGACGCGCTGCGGCGGCCGCCGTCGAACAGCGTGCCGGCGAGCTGCGAGCCGAGCGACCAGAACAGGCTCGGCGCGGTGAGCCACGGCGCGAAGAACCCGCTTTCGAGCCCCGCGCTCGCCGACAGCACGAGATCGGGAAAGAACGCGGCGCGTGCCTCGCCGATCTGCGCGTTCGCGGCCGCGACGCGACGCTCGGCCGCCGCGATGTCGGGCCGCCGTTCGAGCAGTTGCGACGGCACGCCGGTCGGGATCGCCGGCACGTCGAACGATTGCACGTGCGGCGGCAGCGTGAACGTCGACGCGTTTTCGCCGACGAGCGTCGCGATCGCATGCTGGAGCTGCGCACGCGACGCATCGATGTCGGTGTCCTGCGTGCGCGTCGCTTCGAGTTGCGTCGCGGCCTGCGCGACGGCCGACGCGTCGATCGCGCCGGCCGCGAGCTGCTGTTTCAGCAGCTTCAGCGCGTCCGCATACGCCTGCACCGTATCGTCGAGCAACTGTTTCTGCGTATCGAGCGAGCGCAGCGCGAAATAGTCGGTCGCGAGCGTGGCCGTGACCGACAGCTTCACGGCCTGCAGGTCGGCCGCGCTCGCGTCGGCGTTCGCCTGCGCGCCCGTCACTGCATCGCGTACGCGGCCGAACAGGTCGGGCTCCCAGCTCGCTGCCACGCCGGCCTGATAGTCGGGGGTCGTCTTGCCGGCGAGCGACGAGCCGAGCTTGTTCTGCGACAGGCGCGCGCGGTTCTGCGCGACGCCGGCCGTGACGGTCGGCAGGAACCCCGCATGCTGGTAGTCGACCATCGCGCGCGCCTGCTGGAGATCGGCGACGGCTTTCTTCACGGTCTGGTTCGAGATGTCGACACGCGCTTCGAGCGCGTTCAGGCCGGCATCGTCGAAGACGGTCCACCATGGGCCGCGCGGCGCGGCATCGGCCGGTGCCGCGACGTTCCAGCCCGGCTGGGCGGCGGGGGCGCCCGCAGCCGGTACGCCTGAGGCCGGTATGCCCGGAGCCGGTACGCCCGATGTCGGTATGCCCGGAGCCGGTACGCCCGCATAGTGCGCAGGCACCGCGACGGTGGGCGGCGAATAGGGCGGCAATGTCGAGCACGCGGACAACGCGGCCAACGCGGCGGCAACGCCGAGCGCGACGACGCGGCGGGCGAACGGAAGCGGACGAACGAAGCGCATGACGGATATCTCGCGGTTTTTCATGGGCGGATCAGCCTCGGGCGTGCGTTGAAGCTGCTGCAGGCATCGAAGCCGGCGCCGCGACGGCGGCGGGCGTCGACGCAGCCGCGCCAGACGCTGCCGTCGCACCGTTTGCCGGGCCCGTCTGCACCGCCGGTGCGGCCGACACGATCTTCACGGTCTCGCCGGCGGCAATCGAATCGCCCGGGTTGTCGATCACGCGATCGCTCGCGGCGAGCCCCGACACGATCTCGACGCGCGTGCCGAAATCGCGCCCGATCTGCACGGCCTTCAGCGCGGTGGTGCCGTTCGCGGCGACGGTCGCGACCGTCACGCCGTTCGGCCGGAACAGCAGCGCGCTGACCGGCAGCTCGAATGCCGGCGCCGCGCTCGGCACGAGCAGGTGCGCCTGCGCATACGCGCCGGGCATCAGTGCGCCGTCGCCGTTGTCGACGTCGATCTCGACACGCAGCGTGCGCGTGACCGGATCGATCGCGCCCGCGCTGCGCGCGACGCGCGCGGCGAAGCGCCGCCCCGGATACTGCTGCGTGGTCAGGTAGACGGAGGTCCCGGTCGTCACGCCGGCCGCGCTGTCCTGCGGCACGTCGACGAACACGCGCAGCGTGCCGGTCTGTTCGAGATGGAACAGTTCGCCGGACAGGCCCGGGCTGCCCGGCGTGCCGCCCGCGGTGACGAGCGTGCCGACGTCGACGTTGCGCGCGGTGATCACGCCGTCGAACGGCGCCGCAACCGATTCGTACGACACCAGCTCGGTCAGGTGCGCGACGTTCGCCTGCGCGGAGGCCAGCATCGCGCGCTTCGCGTTCATGTCGGCGACCTTCGTGTCGGTGTCCTGCTGCGACACCGATTGTGTCTTCAGCATGTCCTGCCAGCGCTGCGCGGTCGATTTCGCATAGTCGTAGTTCGCCTGCGCGGTCGCCGCGTCGGCGCGCGCCTGCCGCAACTGCGCGTCGAGGTCGGGCGCCGTGATCTGCGCGAGCGTCTGCCCGGCTTTCACGTGCGCGCCGATGTCGGCGCTCCAGTGCGCGATATAACCGCTCGTGCGCGCATAGATCGATGCCTCGGCATAGGGCATCACCGCGCCCGGCAGCGTCAGCGTCTGGTCGGTGGGCGCCGCGCCCGGCAGGATCACCGAGACCGGCAGCGCCTGCTGCGCGGCGACCTGCACGCGTTGTGCGGCGCGCGCGTCGATGCGCGGCACGATGCCGGCGGCCAGCAGCGCGGCGGCCACCGCGATCGCGACGAGCGGGACGGTCAGCTTGCGGCCGCGACGGGGCGGCGAAGTGTCGGGCGCCGTGGCGCGTGCGGTGGACGGTGCCGTGTCCGCTTCGGCGGCCGGTGGCGGGGCGAGAGGTTCGGTCGTGTCGTTCATGATGGTTCGAGGTCGGGCGAGTCGAAGGAAGTCGATGTGAAGCCGCGATCAGGGCAATGCCGGCGTGTCCTGCGCGCGGCGGGCGGCGGCCGCGTCGCGGCGCCGGTCGAGCCACGCATGGACGAAGCCGAACAAGACGGGCACGAACAGCAGCGTCGACAGCGTGCCGAACGCGAGCCCGCCGATCACCGCGCGGCCGAGCGGCGCGTTCTGCTCGCCGCCGTCGCCGAGGCCGAGCGCCATCGGCAGCATGCCGATCAGCATCGCGAGCGCGGTCATCACGACCGGGCGGAAGCGGCTGAAACCCGCGTCGAGCGCGGCCTGCCACGGCGGCGCGCCGCCCGCGATCAGCTCGCGCGCCGCGTTGACGACCAGGATGCTGTTCGCGGTCGCGATGCCGATGCACAGGATCGTGCCGGTCAGTGCGGGCACCGACAGCGTCGTGCGCGTGACGAACAGCATCCATGCGATGCCGGCGAGCGACGCGGGCAGGCCGCCGACGATCACGAGCGGGTCGAGCCACGACTGGAAGTTGACGACCATCAGCAGGTAGACGAGCGCGATCGCGAGCGCGAGGCCGCCGAGCAGCCCTGCGAACGATTCGTGCATCGCCTGCACCTGGCCGCGCAGCACGATCGACGAACCGGGCGGCAACTGCGCGCGCGCAGCGTCGACGAGCTTCGTCACGTCGGCCGTGACGCCGCCGAGATCGCGCCCCTGCACCGACGCGAAGATGTCGAGCACGGGCTGCACGTTGTAGTGCGAGACGACCGCCTGCTGCGTCGCGCGCGAGAAGCTGCCGAGCGAGCCGAGCAGGTTCTGCGCGGGCGCGCCGGCCGCCGGGCCGCCGGCCGGCGTCTGCGGCGAACGTGCGGTGCCCGCCGGCAGCGGCACGTTCGCGAGCGCCTGCAGCGAATCGACCGAATACTGCGGCGTCTGCACCAGCAGCGGATAGCTGACGCCGTTGCGCGGGTCGAGCCAGAAGTTCGGCGTCGTCTGCGAACTGCCGGACAGCGCGATCAGCAGGTTCTGCGCGACGTCGCGCTGTTCGAGGCCGGCCTGGATCGCCTTCGTGCGGTCGACGTTCACATTGATGGCGGGCTCGTCGCCGGGCTGCTGGATGCGCGCGTCGACGAGGCCGCGCACGCCGCGCAGTTTCGCGAGCAGCGCGTTCGCGACCGCGCGGTTCTGGTCGAGCTTGTTGCCGACGATCTGGATGTCGATCGGCGCGGGCAGCCCGAAGTTGAGGATCTGGCTGACGATGTCGGCCGGCAGGAACGCGAACGTCACGCCGGGGAACGACTGCGCGAGCAGGTTGCGCAGCTTCGCGACGTAGGCGGCGGCCGGCGCATGGTTCGGCTTCAGCGTGATCATCACGTCGGCATCCTCGGTGCCGATCGGGTCGGACGAGTCGTACGTGAGGTTGATCCCGCTCACCGGCACGCCGATGTTGTCGAGCACGCTCGCGATGTCGTTCGCGGGAATCACGTCATGGATGCGCGCTTCCACTTCGTCGGTCAGGCGCGCGGTTTCCTCGATCCGCGTGCCGGTCGGCGCGCGCAGGTGCAGGCGGATCTCGCCCGTGTCGACCGACGGGAAGAAATCCTGCCCGGCGAACGCGAACATCCCGGTCGACGCGATGCACGCGAGCAGGAATGCGGCCGCGAAACGGCGGCGGCGCGCGATCGCCGCCGACAGCAGCGCGCGATAGCGCAGCCGGATCGCCTCGAAGCGATGTTCGAACGCCGCCTGGAAACTTGCGATCCGAGCGAACACGCCGCGCGGCGGCCGGCCGTGCCCCTTCGCGCGCATCAGCGCCATCGCGAGCGTCGGCACCAGCGTGCGCGAGAAGAAATACGACGCGACCATCGCGAAGATCACCGCCTCGGCCATCGGCACGAACAGGTAGCGCGCGACGCCCGTCAGCAGGAACATCGGCACGAACACGATGCAGATCGACAGCGTCGACACGAAGGTCGGCACCGCGATCTCGCCCGCGCCGGTCAGGATCGCGTCTTCGAGCGGTGCGCCGCGTTCGAGGTGATGCGTGATGTTCTCGATCGCGACGGTGGCATCGTCGACGAGAATCCCGACCGCGAGCGCGAGCCCGCCGAGCGTCATGATGTTGATCGTCTGGCCGAGCGCGGCGAGCGCGAGCAGCGAGCTCAGCACCGCGAGCGGAATCGACACCGCGATGATCAGCGTCGCGCGCCAGCTGCCGAGGAACAGCAGGATCATCAGCGCGGTGAGGCACGCGGCGATCAGCGCCTCGCGCACGACGCCCTGGATCGCCGCCTTCACGAACACCGACTGATCGCCGAGCGCCGAGATATGCAGCGCCTTCGGCAGGCCGGCCGCGATCTTCGGCAGCATCGCCTTGACCTGGTCGATGATCGTCAGCGTCGATGCGCTGCCGGTTTTCTCGACGGTCAGCAGCGCCGCGCGCTTGCCGTCGGCGCGCACGATGTTGGTCTGCGGCGCGTAGCCGTCGCGAACGTGCGCGACGTCGCGCACATAGACGACGCTGCCGCCGATCGTTTTCACCGGCAGGTTGTTCAGCGCGGCGACCGTCTGCGTGCTGCCGTTCATCTGCACGTTGTACTCGCGCGTGCCGATTTTCGCGGTGCCGCCGGGCAGGATCAGGTTCTGCGCGTTGATCGCGTTCACGACGTCGATCGGCGCGAGCCCCTTCGCCTGCAGCGCACGCGTATCGAGATCGACGACGATCTGGCGGATCTTGCCGCCGAACGGCAGCGGCACGGCCGCGCCCTGCACGGTCGCGAGCTGCGTGCGGATGAAGCTGTTGCCGAGGTCGTAGAGCTGCTGCTCGGCGAGCGTGTCGCTCGACAGCCCGAGCTGCAGGATCGGCACCGTCGATGCGTTGTACGTGATGATGTTCGGCGGCAGCGTGCCGGGCGGCAGGATCCGCAGGATCGACGCGGAATTGCTCGAGGCTTCCGCGACCGCGCGATTGATGTCCGCGCCGGGGTGGAAGAAGATCTTCACGACCGACACGCCGTTCAGCGACTGCGATTCGATGTGCTCGATGTCGTCGACGTCGGACGTGAGCGCGCGTTCGTAGTTCGACGTGATCCGCTTGGCCATGTCCTCGGCGGAGAAGCCGTTGTACGACCAGACGATGCTGACCACCGGGATGTCGATGTTCGGGAAGATGTCGGTCGGCGTGCGCAGGAGCGCGAGCGGTCCCGCGATGAAGATCAGCAGCGCGAGCACGACGAACGTATAGGGCCTGCGCAACGCGAGCCGGACGATCCACATGATGTTGTTCCTCGAAGCAGGGCAGGGGCGCCGCATTCGATGCGACGAGCGTGCAGTCTGCCGGCGCCGCGTTGACCCGGCCCTGACTCGAAGATTACGAAGCTGTTATCTGCGTGCAGCGCCGCAGATTTCAGGATTGTCATCCGGCAGTCAGCGTCGCGCCGGTCGCGATCGCCAGAATGAACGTGTCAGGCGGCGAATCGCATCCGCGGTTCCGCCGGCGGCGCATCGACGATGCGTCTTCATCGAACCGTTCTGGGGAGTTTCATCATGAATCGCAGACTGATCGCAGCCGCCGCGCTGCTCGCACTCGCAATCGGCACGCCGGTCGCCGCTTTCGCACAGACGTCGTCGTCGGGCCTGACGCGTGCCGACGTGATCGCCCAACTGGTCCAGGCGCAGCGCGACGGCACCGTGCCGACGTCGAACTGGGACTATCCGCCGAGCACGCAGACGATCGAGCGCAATCGCGAGCTGTATGCGATCGCGCACGGCGAGCAGGGCACCGCGACCGCGTCGGCGTCCGTGCCGGCAGTCAGCACGCAGTGAAACGGGAGTCGGGCGATGAAGCTCCTTTCCCGACTGGCGATCGCCGCGCTGCTCGCGGCGGCGGTCGCGCCGGCGTTTGCGCGCGGGATGCCGCAACTGCCCGATGATGACGGCGGGCGCGCCAGCGTGTTGCGCGAGTTGAACCCGACGCGGGTGAACGGCGACGCGCGGGCTCATACCGCGGGCGTTGCCTCGAATCGGGGTGGCGAAACTGACAGGAAGGCGGCGACGCGACGGAACTGAGTCTCGTCGAGCGCCGCGGCGACGGCCGTCATGCTGCCCGGTTTCGGGGGCGGCTGGCGGGCGCGCGTCTGGAATTCGTGCAAACGCGCGATCGTGAAGGTGGCCGGCTCGCCGGCAATACCCGGGAAGTGCGCGCCGTTTCCGTGACCGTCAGCCGCGTGGCAACTGAAACACACCGGCACGTTCGCGTCGTCTTCTGTTTCCGCCATATGCCTGCCTGCTGCGACGAGATCCGGAGCGGGCGGCGTCTGCGTTTTCAGCAGCGGCGGGTGCTGCTTCGAAAAATCGGTGGCAAGCATCTGCATGTCGCGCTCGGACAGGTTTTGCGCGATCGCCTGCATCGTCGGATTGACGCGCGTACCGGCCTTGAACATCGACAACGCATGCGCGAGGTCGTCGGGATTTTTTCCGGCGATGCGCGGCGCACTCGGTTCGCGGCCGGATCCGAGACAGTTCTTATGGTTATGCCCGTGGCACTGTCTCTACACTCTGCAGTTCGTCAACCTAACCTTTATCCGAGCTCCGCTCGGGTTTGTGGCGGCGCTAACGAACACACAGGGAAGCTATTTTTCCCGACGCCACACGACCGAACTGTCAACCGCGTAAACCGTGCACCCTTGATGCCGCTGACTACACTGGTCCAGTGAGTACTTGACCGGATCAGGGCCGAGCGCTGAAGCGTCCCAGCCTCCATCGGGAGCAATGGTGAACACGCGAGGACGAGGAAGCAGCAGGAACTTTTGATATCCGGATCTTCCGCTATCACTCAGGTACGGAATCGCTGACACGTCCTCCAGCTTGGCGAAGTTGCTGGGCGGCGGAACAGGTGTCGGTCTGGTCCAAACGACGGTGTTGTTCACAGCATAGAGGCGACAGCCAGGGCCACGTTGATTGCACAAGTTCATTGCCTGTGCGATCGGATCGAATCCGCCGTTAGTCGACGCTGCTCCACGCTGGCCAATCGCAAATGCCCTGGGCAATGGTCGTTCGAGGAATTTTTTGTAATACGCTTGTCCCGCGACGCCGAGATACGGCACAGCTTGCGTATCGTCGATGGCCGCATAACCACTTGCTGGCGGAACAGGTGTCGGCATGTATTCCGGGCTGACCTCGGTATGAGGCATGCCTATTCGTGAGAGAAATGCATCGAGTTTCGGAACCCAGAGCGGAAGCGCTTCGGCAGAACCGAGCATGTTGTGTGCGTTCTGGCCGAAGGCACCATACGCCACCAGTTCAGCAGACCCACCCGCTGAAACATAGCGCTCATATACGGCGTGCCATGTGTCTCTCGAGAACACCTTGTCGTTGTCGCCGAAGAACCAGATTGAAGGAAGTTTGCCATGCGCCCCGAGTTCTCCCGCTGCTTTGATCAAGGATTGGCTAGAAAAGGGGCAATCCGATTCATTCATGCCGCCAGCAAAGCTGACTAGCCCTCGCACGCCGGGCACATCCATCGTCCCGAGTGCAAGCGTATTCCATCCCCCAAAGCTCTGCCCTGCGACGACGATCCTCGATCCGTCGATCGTCGGTTGAGTTTTCATGTAGTTGATAACGGCTTTGATATCTTGAGCATCCTCGATACCGGTTGCTGCATAGTCGCATCCGTGATGCTCGAGATGTCCCTGCGATCCTGCATAACCGCGCATCATGGGTAGGACGACGGCATACCCTCTCGACAAGAAATAGTATGCGGAGAAGGTCAAGTGATATCGTGGCTGATCCGGCGGCGGCATGCTTCCATTCGCACCATGGTTCATCACGACCAACGGAAAAGGGCCCGGGCCAGCGGGTATATCCAGCGTCGCTTGCAGCATGACTGACTCGCCGTCTGCACTTGGAATCGAGATGATCTGTTCGTGACGCAGAGTCGCTTCGGGCGCATTCAGGCTATCCGTCTCTCCCGCATATGCAAAGGGCATGTACGTATAGAGACTAGTGATGGCCACGAGCAAACGCGACTTCCAGGTCTTGTGCATTTTCAGGGTGCGCCAAGTGTAGAGACAGAAGACATATCCAAGCGTCCAAGCTTCGACGCCAAGTCAATGCGGGCGTTGTCCCAGTCCGTCAGCGTCTGAATTCTGCGATCCTTGGCATTAGCCAAGTGGAGCAGCCCCCTGAAACGCCGGACACAGTCACCCACTTACAATAACGGGTAGGCATAAGACTGTGTTTTTGACTAACACCAGGCAGGAAGTGATGGAAGTGTTGACGGGCCCGGAGCGCCGGCGGCGCTGGACGGCGGAGCAGAAGCTGGCGATGGTTCGCGAGAGTTTCGAGCCGGGGAAATCGGTTTCGATGGTCGCGCGCCAGCACGGCGTGAATCCGAACCAACTGTTCCACTGGCGCAAGCTGTACCAGGACGGGAGCCTGTCAGCGGTCAAGGCTGGCGAGGAAGTGGTTCCCGCCTCAGAGCTGGCCGACGCGCTCAAGCAGATTCGTGAGCTGCAACGGATGCTCGGCAAGAAGACCATGGAGAACGAGATTCTCCGCGAAGCAGTCGAGTACGGCCGGGCAAAAAAATGGATAGCGCACTCGCCCTCGCTGCCGGAGGACGACCAGTGAAACTGGTTTGTGAAGTTCTCGGCGTGTCGCGCTCGAACGTATCGGCACGACTGTCGCGTCCGGCGACGTGGCGCGATGGCCGTCAATCGAGGCAGACTGACGACGCGACCGCGGTCGAGGAAATCCGCCGGGTCATCGGCGATTTGCCCAGCTATGGCTATCGCCGGGTTTGGGGCATATTGCGCAACGAGCGCGTCGCGGTTGGGCTGGTGCCGTTCAATGCCAAGCGCATCTATCGCGTCATGCGCACGCACGGGTTGCTGATGCAGCGCCGGCCGCTTCCGCCTCACCCCCAACGTCGACACGATGGCAAGGTGGCCGTCGCGCGCAGCAATCAGCGATGGTGCTCGGACGGCTTCGAGTTCCGCTGCGACAACGGCGAGCCGCTGCGGGTGACGTTTGCGCTGGATTGCTGCGACCGAGAGGCGATGAGCTGGGCGGCCACGACAGCAGGCCACAGCGGCGACATCGTGCGAGACGTGATGCTGGCTGCAGTGGAAAATCGGTTTGGCAACGAGCTGCATACGCCATCCGAAATCGAGTGGCTGAGCGACAACGGTTCGGGCTACACGGCCGACGACACGCGCCGATTCGCAGTGGCCATCGGCCTGAAGCCATTGACCACACCGGTGTGCAGCCCACAAAGTAATGGGATGGCCGAGAGCTTCGTGAAGACGATGAAACGCGACTACGTCGCCTTCATGCCGAAGCCGGACGCAGCGACTGCTGCACGCAACTTGGCCATCGCGTTCGAGCATTACAACGAGAAGCATCCCCATAGCGCGCTGAAATACCGCTCGCCTCGCGAGTTCCGGCGCTCGATGGATTCGGCAACCTTAGTGTGACGCTGTGTCCGGTATTACAGGGGCAACTCCACCAAGGTTGTCTGCGTACTGAGCAATTCAAGGATGTTGCCAACACCAACGATGTAACGGTGTTCGGCCGCGGTATAGGCTTGCTGAGCGAGTGTCAGCAACGACATGCTATGGGCTGCACTCTCGGACGCAGCTTCCAGTGCGTAGTACTACTCGTACCATCCGTGATCGTGTCGCCCGAGCCATTCACGGTAAATGTGTCGCTGTTCTGGCCGTAGATCGTGTCGTTCGATCCGTAGATCGAATCGCCTTGCCCTGACAAATTTACGACCGCATTCGCTCCGTTAAGCCAAATCCCATCATTAACACCCGTGGCATCAACGGTGTTTCCGCTGCCTGTAACACCCAGGCTTTCGTTGCCACTGGCATAGATCGTAAGACCGCTGCCACTAACATCCGTGCGGGAATTACCCTCGACCGTTACTGTTCCTGATACACCGCTTGCAAAATTGACGTAGTTATCGTTAGAAGCACTTGCACTTTGCCCGTTTCCACCAATCGTGACAGCGCTGCCGGGTCCGGCAACGGTGATGTCATTAGCGGAACCATTGACTTTTTCGATCGAATTTGCGCCGACACTTATATTGCTATTTGATGCAGAAGTGGAGTTTTGACTTCCATTGACGGTAAAATTTCCGCCGGATGTCGAACCCGAGTTCACTCCGGTTATCGCGCTATTCCCGCCGTTGGAAGTCAAATTAAAATCGGATCCAGCAATTCCGGGGGAAACGATAATGTCATCATTTCCTCCGTTGGAAATAATCGTCGCAACACCATCCCCGCTCTGTTGTGTTGCGCTAATCTGGTCAACGTTATTTCCTTGAACTATGTCCCACATAGTCGCTGCATTGGAGGAATCGCAAACGAAATTCGAGCTGCTTAGCGACGCCGGACTATAGTTTCCGCTTGAGTCGGGAGATAGTCCGGCAGATTGCAAGTTTTGTGAAATTACACTCGCAATCGTTGCCGAATCTATTCCGGCTCCGGTCGCAGATGCAATAAAACCAACTGCATTAATGAGCTCACCCAATGTAAATGCACCGCCACCAAAAATTGGGTTTATACTTGATCCAGTGAGACCTAAAAATTCAACTCCCTGACCTGCCATAGTGGCAATGTTCCCGGCAATTGACGCGAATGCACTTGACAAATCGTTGGCGCTCATCGAGGCGCCATTTGTTATGATATTCGAAATGTTGGCGATAATCGAGTTTCCTGCAAAAGCAGCACCTTCTCCTGGTACAAGAGATGTCGCGGCGGCGGCGGCACTCGCCAAAGCAGCCTGATAAGCAACGAGGGTGGCATTACCTGGATTATTCTGATACGCCTGTGCTGCGCTTTGTACGCCTGCAGCGTTATCCAATCCGGAAATCGTATAGCCTGCGACAGTCGCGGAGGTCATAATTTGCTCTCATTTTTAGATTATTTAACGCAAACGGATATTGACACCAATCTCGAAATGCAGATTAGTGCAATAAATAAAATCAGATATGGCATTGCCAATTTTCTTGGCAATAATTCGCGACCAATTGATTTTTGTTTGAAGTGGTTAAAGTAGGAGATAGTTGTAAGAATAAGTGACGCTGCAAGTGCGGCTGGGTATATAAGGAGAAGGATGGTATTGACTTGTGCCAAAGATTTGAATAGCCAGCCCACTTTGTCGCACTGCATAAACAACAGTATCTCCAGCAGCGAAATCGATATCACCGAAAGCAGGATGAGATTAATTTTTCTTGAGATTGGTTTTTTTTCAATCAACCTATACCTCGTCATGTTCTAAGGGTGTGTTGCCTAGTGACGGATCACAAGTACTGGGGTGATGGCTAGGTCGCCAATCTACCTGAAGAAATTGGTTGTTGATCGAAAACAAGTTAGAAATTCGATAACTCCATGGAATCGTAAGCTTTATTTCGGGATCGTAGATAGTGCATTATCGGTTGCGGATCCACATCACTCTTCAGATCAATCTATCAGTCGACTTCCGTAATGACAACGTGCTCTAGGGTCACGTCAAAGCATCGTAATATTACGGAATATTTCAGAATGGGAATTGTTTGGCATTTGTTGGTGTCTGGTATTGATTTTGAAAGAAATTAAGTCAGGCTATGGTTTCATCTGGACCTCCAACGGCAGCGAATTCTCCGGTCGTTTATTGGGTATATTGCCAAAGCTACAAAGTACAGTTCAAGTTCAGCCACCCGGGCACACCAAACCGACAATGGCTTCATTGCGACATTCAATGGATTTGGGACGAATGCCCGATCCCGTACTAATTCGAATCGCTGGTGGATTAAACATTCGGTTGATGTGTGGTGTTGGGACTGTGCCGCTTGCACAGGTCTTTCACCGGCTCTTCACGGCTCTCGGTTTCCCGCAGAATGCGAATGATCTGTTCTTCAGTGTGTCGCTTCTTCATCGAGTTCTCCTTGCCTCTAGCAGGCCGTTGAAATACCCCCGCCGATCCGTCACGATGTAGCCAACCCGATCCCAAGGCACGAAGGCAGCATGCGAGGCACCGACAGCTACAACGAATCCCTGTTCAGTACAGTCAGACTGGAGGAGTTCGTACCGCAAACGCATCCGCTGCGCCCGATCCGGACTTGGATGAACGAGGCGCTATCGAATATGGATGCCAAGTTCTCGGCGATGTACGAAGCGGACATCAACGGCGGTCGGCCGAGCATCGCGCAGGAGAAGCTGATGCGGGCGATGCTACTTCAGGTGCTGTACAGCATTCGCAGCGAGCGGCAGCTGGTCGAGCAGATCTCGTACAACCTTCTGTTCCGTTGGTTCGTCGGCCTGTCGATCGAAGACGCGGTGTGGAATCACTCGGTGTTCAGCAAGAACCGGGATCGACTGATCGAGTTCGACGCAGTGACTGACCTGTTCAACGCGACGGTGGAAACGGCGCATAAACGCGGCTTGCTGTCGGGCGAGCACTTCAGTGTGGACGGCACCTTGATCCATGCGTGGGCCAGCCACAAGAGCATCCGGCGCAAGGATGGCGGGGACGATGATCGTCCGCCTGACAATTGGCATGGCGAATCGCGCAGTAATGAAACGCACGAATCGAAGAGCGACGGTGAGAGCCGGCTCTATCGCAAGAGCAATGCCGCGCCAGCCTTGCCGAGTTACCTGGGCCATGTACTGACGGATAACCGGCACGGTCTGGTCGTGAACGTTCAGGCCAGCGAGGCGAATGGCCGAGCGGAACGCAAAGTGGCGACGGACATGTTGCGCGATGTGTCGGGTTCGGACGTGCGTATTACGGTGGGCGCAGACAAGGCGTACGACACGCGTGGATTTGTGAAGGCCTGCCGCGAATACAACGTGACGCCGCACGTCGCACGCAACACGAAGCGCACCGGCGGAAGTGCAATCGATGGTCGGACGACGCGGCATCTCGGTTACGCACTGAGCCAGCGCAAACGGAAATGCATCGAACAGTGCTTCGGCTGGGGCAAACGGATCGGGCCGATCCGGCAGGTGATGGTGAGGGGCTTGGAGAAAGTTGATCAGTTGCTCACGCTGACGATGGCGGCCTACAACCTGACGCGGCTGAGAACGTTGGGATTCGTGCGTCCGCAGGGCGCGTAATGCAGGAAATCTGGCGGGAAATACCTTCGCCGGCCGGGCTCTACCGCTGAACCCGGCGTGACGCAACAAAATTGCCGAACCGTTGAGCGAATTCATGTCATTTGCGAGAGTGGTCTGAATCCGGTCGATGGGTATTTCAACGGCCTGCTAGGATAAGAGAACTCACTTGCCGTTCGGCCACACGATCCGTCTTAGGTCAACAACTCCTTGACGCTTCACAGCTAGCGAGACGTGCCTCTCGGTGTCGTTGCTGATATGTGTCAGTTCGGCTGACAAGGTAGCCCCCGGTCACGCTACATCGACATGGGTACTCGCCACACCGATGCCCACCGTTACGGATGATCCGGACATGGTCTTTATATCCCTTTCTTGTGCATGCGAACTGGTATCAAACCACTCGGCTACCGTTCGGGCTTCAAGAAGACCAGCACGGAGGAGGTGCGCAATCGACTCAGGTACGAACTGGCGAGCGGACTCGCCGACTCCAGACGATTCCAGGCTACACGATCCGGTCCGGTCACCTCAGCGATGATCAGCCTGTACTGTGCTGGTCTGGTTTAAACATACAAGACGGCCCGTCCGACGCCACCACCACTCCAGGCATCCCGCGCGCTTAGGTGTTTATACGTATGCCGATTCCGATATCGCTTCAATCCAAGATTTCATTGGAAGGTTATCGGACTTGTTCCTAGACTGGTCCGGGGTATACATGCCGGGCCGGCAGGCCCAGCCCTGAACCGCGCGCCAAGCAGAATCAGAACAGCGCCGCGGCATACAACGACATCATCGGAGACGGACCATGACATTCATCAGGAAGCTGGCGGCCGGTGCGATCGTCGCCGCGGCGACGGTACTCGCGCCCGGCGCATTCGCGCAGCAAAAGCCGATCACGCTCGGTTTCTCGCAGGTCGGCGCCGAAAGCGCGTGGCGCACCGCGAACACCGTGTCGGTGAAGGGCGCGGCGAAGGACGCCGGCATCAACCTGAAATTCTCGGACGCGCAGCAAAAGCAGGAGAACCAGATCCGCGCGATCCGCTCGTTCATTGCGCAGAAGGTCGACGTGATCGCGTTCTCGCCGGTCGTCGAATCGGGCTGGGAGCCGGTGCTGACCGAAGCGAAGGCCGCGCACATCCCGGTGATCCTGACGGATCGCGGGATCGACGTGAAGGATCCGTCGCTGTACGTGACGATGATCGGCTCGGACTTCCTCGAGGAAGGGCGGCGCGCCGGCCACTGGATGGAAGAGCACTACAAGAACGACGCGGGCCCGATCAACATCGTCGAGCTGCAGGGTACGGTCGGCTCGGCGCCGGCCAACGATCGCCGCGCGGGCCTGCTCGAAGTGATCAAGAACAATCCGAAGTTCAAGGTGATCGCGTCGCAGAGCGGCGACTTCACGCTCGCCGGCGGCAAGCAGGTGATGGAAGCGTTCGCGAAGACCTACGGCAAGCAGATCAACGTCGTCTACGCGCACAACGACGACATGGCGCTCGGCGCGATCCAGGCGATGGAAGAGGCCGGGATCAAGCCCGGCAAGGACCTGACCGTCGTGTCGTTCGATGCGACGAAGGGCGGCTTCCAGGCGATGATCGCCGGCAAGATCAACGTCGACGTCGAATGCAGCCCGCTGCTCGGCCCGCAGCTGATGAGCGCGGTGAAGGACGTCGCCGCCGGCAAGCAGCTGCCCAAGCGCATCGTGACGAACGAGACGGTGTTCCCGATGAACGTCGCGGCGCAGGTGCTGCCGACCCGCAAATACTGACATGGTCCGCACGGGCGGCGGCGTGACACGCGTGACACGCCGTCGTCCGGCAACCGCTTCGTGGGAGGGTTCATGACGAGTCCGCCGGTGGTCGAGATGATCGGCATCGACAAGTCGTTTCCGGGCGTCAGCGCGCTGCAGCGCGTGAACTTCCGGCTGTTTCCGGGCGAGATCCACGCGCTGATGGGCCAGAACGGCGCGGGCAAGTCGACGCTGATCAACGTGCTCACCGGCGTGCATGCGCACGATGCGGGCGAGATTCGCGTCGGCGGCGAGCCGGTGCGTTTCGCCGCGCCGCGCGAAGCCGAGGCGGCCGGGATCCAGACGCTTTACCAGGAAGTGAACCTGTGCGCGAACCTGTCGGTCGCCGAGAACATCTTCGCGGGCCGGCAGCCGATGCGGCGCGGCGCGATCGACTGGAACACGATCCATGCGCGCTCGCGCGCGGCGCTGGCCGAACTCGACCTGTCGCTCGACGTCACGCGCTCGCTCGACGCGTATCCGATCGCCGTGCAGCAGATGGTTGCGATCGCACGCGCCGTGTCGGTCGATGCGCGCGTGCTGATTCTCGACGAGCCGACGTCGAGCCTCGACGACGGCGAGGTCGCGCGGCTGTTCGCCGTGCTGCGCCGGCTGAAGGCGTCGGGCATCGCGATCCTGTTCGTCACGCATTTCCTTGAGCAGACCTATGCGGTGTCCGACCGGATCACCGTGATGCGCAACGGCGAGCGCGAAGGCGAGTACCTGGCGCGCGACCTGCCGGTCGATCTGCTGGTCGCGAAGATGACCGGCCGCGAACGGATGTCCGACACGCTGCAGGCGGGTGCCGCCGCGGTCGAGCGCACCGCCGGCACGGCCGCGCCGTTCCTGTCGATGCAGCAGGTCGGCCGGCGCGGGATGATGAGCCCGCTCGATCTCGACGTGCGGCCCGGCGAAATCGTCGGGCTCGCCGGGCTGCTCGGCTCGGGGCGCACCGAAACGGCGCAGCTCGCGTTCGCGGCGGAGCGCACCGACACCGGCGCGATCGAGATCGACGGCGCGCGCAAGCGGCTGGCGTCGCCGCACGATGCGGTCCGGCACGGAATCGCGTATTGCCCGGAAGACCGCAAGAAGGAGGGCATCGTCGCCGCGCTGTCGATCCGCGAGAACATCATCCTCGCGCTGCAGGCGCGGCGCGGCTGGTGGCGGCTGATCGGGCGCGCGCGTCAGCGCGAGATCGCCGACACGTATATCGCGCGGCTCGGCATCAAGGCGCGCGACGCGGAGCAGCCGATCGGACTGCTGTCGGGCGGCAACCAGCAGAAGGTGCTGCTCGCGCGCTGGCTCGCGACGGACCCGAAGCTGCTGATCCTCGACGAGCCGACGCGCGGCATCGACGTCGCCGCGAAATTCGACATCATGGAACGCGTGCTCGCGCTGTGCGCGACCGGGCTCGCGATCCTGTTCATCTCGTCGGAGATCGGCGAAGTGGTGCGCGTGAGCCATCGAATCGCGGTGCTGCGCGACCGGCGCAAGGTCGCGGAACTGACCGGCGCCGACGCGTCCGAGGAGCAGGTTTACCGGCTGATCGCGGGAGGCCAGTCATGATGCGTGTGCGCACGCTGTTTCGTCATCCGCTTGCGTGGCCGGTGCTGACGCTTGTGTTGCTGTTGGCGCTCGACGTCGCGCATCGTCCGGGCTTCCTGTCGATCGTGCTGCTCGACGGCCACCTGTTCGGCGCGCCGATCGACATCCTGAACCGTGCGGCGCCGCTCGTGATCGTGTCCCTCGGCATGACGCTCGTGATCGCGACGCGCGGGATCGACATCTCTGTCGGCGCGATCGTCGCGATCGCCGGCGCGGCCGCGGCGATCGTGCTCGAGGCCGATCCGTCGCAGGTCGGCACGGCGCTGGCCGCCGCGCTCGGCGTCGGGTTGCTCGCGGGCGCGTGGAACGGCCTGCTCGTCGCGTTCGTCGGGATGCAGCCGATCATCGCGACGCTGATCCTGATGGTGGCCGGCCGCGGCGTCGCGCAACTGCTGACGGGCGGCCAGATCATTCCGATCGGCGCGCCCGGCTACCTTGCGCTCGGCGGCGGTTATCTGGCGACGGTGCCGTGCTCGGTGTGGATCGCGGTCGGGACGATCGCCGCGACCGCGCTGCTGGTGAACCGCACGGCGCTCGGGCTGTTCATCCGCGCGATCGGCGTGAACCCGGTCGCCACGCGGCTCGTCGGGCTGCGCTCGGGCGCGGTCGTGTTCGGCGTGTACCTGTGTTCGGGCGTGATGGCGGCGATCGCGGGCATCCTCGCGAGTTCGAACGTGCGCAGCGCCGACGGCAACAACGCGGGGCTGCTGCTCGAACTCGACGCGATCCTCGCGGTGACGCTCGGCGGCACGTCGCTGCTCGGCGGCCGCTTCAGCCTGGCCGGCTCGGTGCTCGGCGCGCTGATCATCCAGACGCTCACCTACACGACCTATTCGATCGGCGTGCCGCCGGAGGCGACGCTCGTCGTCAAGGCGGTCGTCGTGATCGTCGTGACGCTGATCCAGTCGGACGCGGCGCGTGCGCTCGTCGTCCGGCACGCGTCGCGGCTGCTGCCCTCCGCGCGTTCGCGCACCACCTCCGGAGCAACGCCCCGATGACCCGATTCCTTGGCCGGCTTGCCGACCCGCGCACGCTGCCGATCGTCGTGACGATCGTGCTGTTCGCCGCGCTGTTCGGCTTCGGATCCGTGATGTACACGGGATTTTTCTCGATGCAGGTGCTCACCGGCTTGCTCGTCGACAACGCGTTCCTGCTGATCGTCGCGATCGGGATGACGTTCGTGATCGTGTCGGGCGGCATCGACCTGTCGGTCGGCTCGGTCGTTGCGCTGACAACGATCTTCTGCGCGGTCGGCGCCGAGCGGCTGCACTGGCCCGTGTGGGTGATCGTGCCGCTGGTGCTCGCGTTCGGCGCGCTGTACGGCGCGGCGATGGGTGCGCTGATCCATTATTTCCGGTTGCAGCCGTTCATCGTCACGCTGGCCGGGATGTTTCTCGCGCGCGGCGCATGCTTCCTGATCACGACGCAGTCGATCACGATCAACGAACCGACGTTTCATGCGATCGCGGGCATCAGCGTGCCGGTCGGCGGCGGCACGCTGAGCGCGGGCGCGCTGATCGCGCTCGCGACGCTGGCCGTCGCGATCTACGTCGCGCATTTCACGCGTTTCGGCCGCAACGTATACGCGATCGGCGGCAACGAACGCTCGGCGCTGCTGATGGGGCTGCCGGTGGCACGTACGAAGATCGGCGTCTACGCGCTGAGCGGCCTGTGCTCGGCGCTCGGCGGCGTGGTGTTCACGATGTACGTGCTGTCGGGCTACGGGCTGCAGGCGCAGGGGATGGAACTCGACGCGATCGCCGCGACGGTGATCGGCGGCACGCTGCTCACGGGCGGCGTGGGCTACGTGATCGGCTCGGTGTTCGGCGTCGGCATCCTCGGCACGATCCAGGTGCTGATCACGTTCGACGGCACGTTGAGTTCGTGGTGGACGCGCATCGTGATCGGCGCGCTGCTGTGCGTGTTCTGCGTGCTGCAGCGGGTCATCGAGCGGCATGCGACGCGGCGGCGCACGGGCGGCACGGGGCTCGGCGCGCAGCAGCCGAAGCGCGACACCGCGCACGCGCGGCCGTCCGAGCCCGGCGAGGACGCGGCGCTCGTATCGACGATGCGGCGCGTGTAGTGCGTGTAGTGGATCGCACGCCGCGCGCCGCGCCGTGACCCGCAACGGGGCGGCGGCGCGGCCGAAGCCCGGCCGCCGGTGCCTGTCGAAAGCGGCCGGCGCGCGCGTTACGCGCGAACGGCTACCCGGTACAGGGTCGTTTGACGATAGACCGAGCCCGGATGAAGGATGACGTCGTCGCGCAGGTCGGCCATGTTGACCTGATCGGGGAAGCCGCCCGCTTCGACGCACAGCGCGGCGTGTTGCGCGCACTGCGTGCCGCCTCTCACGCGCAGGCCGTCCAGATAGTTGCCGGTATAGAGCTGGAGGCCGCGCTGATCGGTCGATACGACCAGCTCGCGGCCGCTTTCGGGATCGTAGATGCCGGCGACGGGCCTGACCGTGCGCGCGCCGTCGCGCAGCACGAAACAGTGATCGAAGCCGCGCGCACGGGCAAGTTGCGCATGCGGCCAGTCGAGGCGCGCGCCGAGCGGCGCGCTCTGCCGGAAATCGAAAGCGGTGCCGGTCACGTCCGCGGTGCCGGTCGGGATCAGCGCGTCGTCGACTTCGAGGAACGCGTCGGCGTCGATGCTCAGCACATGGCCGCGCACGTCGCTGCCCGCGCGGCCGCTGAGGTTGAAGTAGCTGTGATTCGTGAGGTTGAGCGGCGTCGGTGCGTCGGTGACGCCGGTGTAGTCGATCGTCAGCGTGCCGTCGTCGTCGAGCGCATAACGAACCTGCACGCTCACGTTGCCCGGAAAACCCGCGTCGCCTTCGGGCGAATCGAGCCGCAGCGTCAGCCCGCCGCAGTCGTCGACGACTTCCCAGCGCTGCCGGTGAAAGCCGCTTGCGCCGCCGTGCAGCAGATTGCCGTTCTCGTTGCGATCGAGCAGGTAGTCGACCCCGTCGAGCGTGAAGCGTGCGCCGGCGATCCGGTTCGCCCAGCGGCCGACCGTCGCGCCGAGGTAGGCGCCCGATTCGACATATTCCGCGGGCGTGTCGTGCGCGAGCACGATATCGGCGAAGCGTCCGGTGCGGTCGGGCGCGAGCCACGACACGACGGTCGCGCCAAGGTCGCTGACGACGACGCGCATGCCGTGCGTGTTGCGCAGCGTATAGCGCCGCACCGCGTCGCCGTCGGGCAGCGTGCCCCACGGCTCGGAAGGCACGCGTGCGACGCCGGGCGTCAGATGGGAGGAATCGGTATCGATGTGCATGGGCGGATTCGATGTAAACGGCGGGCTTCAGCGCGCGGCGATCGCGCGTTCCTGGTATTCGCGCGGCGTGCAGCCCAGCTCGCGCCGGAACACCGCGTACATGTACTGGAGCGACGTAAACCCGCAGCGGATCGCGACTTCGGCGCTCGACGCCTGGCGGGCGGCGAGCAGCGCCTGCGCCGCTTCGAGTTTGTGGCGCAGGATTTCCTGGTGCACGGTGCGCTGCAGTTCGCGCCGGAAGTGCTCTTCGAGCAGCGAGCGCGACACGCCGACGTAGTCGGCGACCTGCTCGGTCTTGATGCCCTGGCACGCGTACTGGCGAATGAAGTGGCGTGCACGCATCACATGCGGGCTCGCGAGCGGCTCGTGGCGGGTCGAATCGAGCACGTTGATCCCGACGGGCGGCACGAGAATCCGCCGGTCGGGAAAACGCGCGCCGCCCAGCATCTGGTGCAGCAGGTGCGCGGCGGTACGGCCCATTTCCTCGGTGCCCTGGATCACGGACGACAGCGGAATGCGCGTGAGCGTGCGCGTGAGCGGGTCGTTGTCGATGCCGATGATCGCGACCTGTTCCGGGACCGCGAGGCCCGCGATCAGGCACGCCTGCAGGAGGTGCCGCGCGCGTGCGTCGGTCACCGCGATCACGCCGACGGGCTTCGGCAGTGCGTGCAGCCAGCCGATCAGCTGCTCGATCGCGTGGTTCCACCCCGATGCGCTCGTCGACAGCCCGCGGTAGATCGGCGCGTCGACGCCGTCCGCGCGCGCAAGGCCGTCGAACGCGAGCTCGCGCTGCTGCGCCCAGCGGTTCTGCTGCGCGACGGGCAGGCTGTACATCGCGAAGTGCGGCAGCCCGGCGCCGATCAGGTGCGTGTACGCGAGCGACACGAGCTTCGCGTTGTCGGTCGCGATATACGGCACGCCGTCCGGGTATTGCGCCGGATCCTCGTACGACGAACCGAGCGCGACGATCGGCAGCGGCGAACCGGCGAGCGCGTCGGCGACGGCCGGATCGTCGAAGTCCGCGATGATGCCGTCGCCGTCGAAGCGCTCGATGCCGGCGAGCCGGCAGCGGAAATCGTCTTCGAGGAACAGGTCCCATACCACGCGCGTCGAGCGCAGGTACTGGCCGATGCCGCTGATGATCTCGCGGTCGTAGACCTTGTTGGCGTTGAACAGCAGCGCGATGCGGTGCGGCGTCTGGGTGGAAGGGGCGCGGTTCATCTCGGTCTCGAAGCGCGTGCCGTCCGTGGCGTCGCGCCGTTGTCTCCGGGCGCGCGGGCAACGCCGCGCGGCTGTCTGGTCTGTCTGCTGTCCGGCGATTGTAGGACGGAACACGTGCGGTGCGCAGCGCGCTGGCAAGAAACGTTAAGCGTGCTGCGCAATTTCGCAATTGCGGGCGACGGGGCGCGCGGGCACGATCCAGCCAGATCGAATTCGGCTCGCACGCCAACGCGATGCACGCCGCACTGCAACAAGAAACCGGACGGAGACGCCATGTCGTATTTCGAACATATTCCCGCGATTCGCTACGAAGGTCCGCAGTCGGACAACCCGCTTGCCTACCGGTATTACGACCGCACGAAGCGGGTGCTCGGCAAGACGCTCGAGGAGCACCTGCGGATCGCGGTGTGCTACTGGCACACGTTCGTGTGGCCGGGCCACGACATCTTCGGCCAGGGCGCGTTCCGGCGGCCATGGCAGCAGCCGGGCGACCCGCTCGAGCGTGCGCGGCAAAAGGCCGATGCGGCATTCGAGTTCTTCACGAAGCTCGGCACGCCGTTCTATACGTTCCACGACACCGACGTCTCGCCGGAAGGCGACAGCCTGCACGAGTACGTCGAGAACTTCGCGCGGATGACCGACTACCTGGGCGAGCGTCAGCAGGCGACGGGCGTCCGGCTGCTGTGGGGCACTGCGAACCTGTTTTCGCATCCGCGCTTCGCGGCGGGCGCGGCGACCAACCCGAACCCCGACGTGTTCGCGTGGGCAGCCACCCAGGTGCGCCATGCGCTCGACGCGACGCATCGGCTCGGCGGCGAGAACTACGTGCTGTGGGGCGGCCGCGAAGGGTACGAGACGCTGCTCAATACCGATCTCGTGCGCGAGCGCGAGCAGTTCGCGCGCTTCCTGTCGATGGTCGTCGAGCACAAGCACCGGATCGGTTTCAAAGGCGCGCTGCTGATCGAGCCCAAGCCGCAGGAGCCGACCAAGCACCAGTACGACTACGACGTCGCGACCGTGCACGGCTTCCTCACGCAATACGGATTGCAGAACGAAATCCGCGTGAATATCGAGGCGAACCACGCGACGCTCGCCGGCCATTCGTTCCATCACGAGATCGCGAACGCGTTCGCGCTCGGCGTGTTCGGCAGCGTCGATGCGAATCGCGGCGATGCGCAGAACGGCTGGGACACCGACCAGTTCCCGAACAGCGTCGAGGAACTGACGCTCGCGTTCTACGAGATCCTGCGCCACGGCGGCTTTACCACCGGCGGCATGAACTTCGACGCGAAGGTGCGACGCCAGAGCATCGATCCGGAAGACCTGTTCTACGGCCACGTCGGCGCGATCGACGTGCTCGCGCTCGCGCTCGAGCGCGCGGCCGTGCTGGTCGGGAACGACCGGCTCGACACGCTGCGCCGGCAGCGCTACGCGCAGTGGGACAGCGCGTTCGGCCGCGAGATCCTGTCGGGCGCCTACACGCTGGAGTCGCTCGCCGCCGACGCGCTCGCGCGCGGCGTGAACCCGCAGCATGCGAGCGGCGCGCAGGAACGGCTCGAGAACATCGTGAACCAGGCGATCTACGGGCTGCGCTGACGCCATGTACATCGGACTCGATCTTGGCACGTCGGGCGTGAAGGCCGTGCTGCTCGACCGCGACGGTGCGGTGCGGGGCAGCGCGAGCCGGCCGCTGTCGGTAAGCCGGCCGCGGCCGCGCTGGTCCGAACAGGCGCCGCGCGACTGGTGGGACGCGGCATGCGGCGCGCTGGCGGCGCTCGTCGCCGACGCGCGTGCGGCCGGCATCGATCCGCGTGACATCGACGCGCTCGGCCTGACCGGGCAGATGCACGGCGCGACGCTGCTCGATGCGCGCGGCGACGTGCTGCGCCCCGCGATCCTGTGGAACGACGGCCGCGCGGATGCCGAATGCGCGGAACTCGAGCGGCTGGCGCCCACGCTGCGCGCCGTCGCGGGCAACCTCGCGATGCCGGGCTTTACCGCGCCGAAGCTGCTGTGGGTGCGACGGCACGAGCCGGACGTGTTCGCGCGGATCGCACACGTGCTGTTGCCGAAGGATTATCTGCGCTACCGGCTGACCGGCGTGTTCGCGACCGATCCGTCGGATGCCGCCGGCACGCTGTGGCTCGATGTCGCGAAGCGCGACTACGACGACACGCTGCTCGCCGCGTGCGGGCTGTCGCGTGCGCAAGTTCCCGCCGTGTTCGAGGGCAACCGCATCACCGGCACGCTGCAGCCGGCCGTTGCGCGCGCGCTGGGGCTGCGCGAGATCCCGGTCGTCGCGGGCGGCGGCGACAACGCGGCCGGCGCGGTGGGCGTCGGCATCGTGCGGCCCGGCGATGCGCTGCTGTCGCTCGGCACGTCGGGCGTTTATTTCGCGGTGTCGGACGGTTTTCGTGCGAATCCGGAATCGGCGGTCCACAGCTTCTGTCATGCGTTGCCGCGCACCTGGCACCTGATGTCGGTGATGCTGAATGCGGCCGGCTGCGTCGATTTCACCGCGCAACTGGCCGGCTATGACGGCGTTGCCGCGCTGCTCGACGACGCCGAGGCGAACGCACGCGCGGATCGTCCGTGGTTCCTGCCTTATCTGAGCGGCGAGCGCACGCCGCACAACGACGTGAATGCGAAGGGCGTGTTCTACGGGCTGACACCCGACACGCAGCGCGCGGATCTCGCGAACGCGACGCTCGAGGGCGTCGGCTTCGCGCTGCTCGACGGAATCGACGCGCTGCATGCGGCCGGGCTCGCGCCCGACGGCATCACGGTCATCGGCGGCGGCTCGCGCAGCGCGTACTGGACACAGATGCTCGCCGACCTGAGCGGCCGCGCGCTGACGTTGCGCGCGGGCGGCGAAGTCGGCCCGGCGCTCGGCGCCGCGCGGCTCGCGCATCTCGCACTCGAACCGGAAGCGCCGCTCGACGCGGTGTGTCCGCAGCCGCCGGTGGTGGCCGTGCGCGAGCCCGACATGGCACGCCACGCGTGGTATCGCGACGCGCGGCGGCCGACGTTTCGCGCGCTGTATCGCGCACTCGAACCGGTGTTTGCGGCAGGCGCGGGTCACGCCGCGTGAAACTTTGCCGTGCGGTGGCAAGACGATGGGCGACCTGCTTCGGCGGCTGCCCGGCGATCGTGGAGTAGTCCAATAAATAGAGGAGCGGAGACATGAAATCAATGAAGCGTCGTACCGTATTGAATGCGCTGGCAGGCGCCGCCGCGATGGCGGCTCTCACGCTTGGCGCGCCGCTCGCGCATGCGAGCAAGGACAAGCCGGAGATCGGCTTCTGTATCGACGACCTGCGCGTCGAGCGCTGGTCGCGTGACCGCGACTATTTCGTGGCCGCCGCCACGCAGCTCGGCGCGAAAGTGTCCGTGCAGTCCGCGGACGCGAGCGAGGCGCGGCAGATCTCGCAGATCGAGAACCTGATCTCGCGCGGCGTGGACGTGATCGTGATCGTGCCGTTCAATTCGAAGACGCTCGGCAACGTCGTCGCCGAAGCGCGCAAGGCGGGCATCAAGGTGGTGTCGTACGACCGGCTGATCCTGGACGCCGACGTCGACGCGTACATCTCGTTCGACAACCAGAAGGTGGGCGAGCTGCAGGCGCAGGGCGTCTACGATGCGAAGCCGAAGGGCAACTATTTCCTGCTCGGCGGCGCGCCGACCGACAACAACGCGAAGATGCTGCGCGAAGGACAGCTGAAGGTGCTGAAGCCGGCGGTCGATCGCGGCGACATCAAGATCGTCGGCCAGCAGTGGGTGCCGGAGTGGAGCGCGTCGACCGCGCTGCGGATCGTCGAGGATGCGCTGACCGCGAACAACAACAAGATCGATGCGATCGTCGCATCGAACGACGGCACCGCGGGCGGCGCGATCCAGGCGCTCGCCGCGCAGCACCTGGCCGGCAAGGTGCCGGTGTCCGGGCAGGATGCGGACCTCGCGGCGGTCAAGCGCGTGATCGCCGGCACGCAGACGATGACCGTCTACAAGCCGCTCAAGCTGATCGCGAGCGAAGCGGCGAAGCTCGCGGTCGACCTCGCGAAGGGCACGAAGCCCGCGTTCAACTCGCAATACGACAACGGCAAGAAGAAGGTCGACACGGTGCTGCTGCAGCCGACGCTGCTGACCAAGCGCAACGTCGACATCGTCGTGAAGGACGGCTTCTATACCCAGGCGCAGCTGGCGAGCCAGTAACGGCGCGGCGCGCGGCGGCCCATCGGTGCGTCCGCGCGCATACTGCGAGGCATGAGCGAATGACCGAACCCTTGCTGACGATGCGCGGCATCGTCAAGGATTTCGACGGCGTGAAGGCGCTCGACGGCATCGACCTGATGGTGCGGCCGGGCGAGTGCGTGGGGCTGTGCGGCGAGAACGGCGCGGGCAAATCGACGCTGATGAAGGTGCTGTCGGGCGTCTATCCGCACGGCACGTGGGACGGCGAGATCCGCTGGGAAGGCGCGCCGCTCGTCGCGTCCGGCGTGCGCGACACCGAGCGCGCGGGCATCGTGATCATCCACCAGGAACTGATGCTCGTGCCCGAGCTGTCGGTGGCCGAGAACATCTTCCTCGGCAACGAGATCACGTTGCCGGGCGGGCGCATGCACTATGCGGCGATGGTCCAGCGTGCCGAAGAGCTGCTGCGCGAATTGCGGATCGACTCGATCAACGTCGCGCAGCCGGTGACGAACTACGGCGGCGGACACCAGCAGCTGATCGAGATCGCGAAGGCGCTGAACAAGCGCGCGAAGCTGCTGATCCTCGACGAGCCTTCGTCGTCGCTGAGCGCTGCCGAAACGCGCATCCTGCTCGACATCGTGCGCGACCTGAAGCGCCGCGGCGTCGCGTGCGTGTATATCTCGCACAAGCTCGACGAGGTCGAGGCCGTGTGCGACACGGTGACCGTGATCCGCGACGGCCGCCATGTCGCGACCGAGCCGATGCGCGCGCTGACCACCGACCGGATCATCGCGATGATGGTCGGCCGCGAGATCCGCGACCTGTATCCGCGCGAGCCGCACGAGATCGGCGACGTCGTGCTGGAAGCGCGTAACGTGACCTGCCGCGACGTGACGAACACGCGCCGCAAGCGGGTCGACGACGTGTCGTTCAGCGTGCGGCGCGGCGAGATCCTCGGTGTCGCCGGGCTGGTCGGCGCGGGCCGCACCGAGCTGATGCAGGCGATCTTCGGCGCGTATCCGGGCGCGTGCACGGCGACCGTGCTGATGAACGGCCGGCCGCTCACGATCCGCTCGCCGGCCGACGCGATCCGCGCCGGCATCGCGATGGTGCCCGAGGATCGCAAGCGCCACGGCATCGTGCCGCAGCTCGGCGTCGGCCACAACATCACGCTGGCGGTGCTGCGGCGCTTCGCGGTGCGCGGGCGGATCGACGCGGCCGCCGAGCTGGACACGATCCGCACCGAGATGCAGCGGCTGTCGGTGCGCGCCGCGCACCCGTTCCTGCCGATCTCGAGCCTGTCCGGCGGCAACCAGCAGAAGGCCGTGCTCGCCAAGATGCTGCTGGCCGAGCCGCAGGTGCTGATTCTCGACGAGCCGACGCGCGGCGTCGACGTGGGCGCGAAGGCCGAGATCTACCGGCTCGTGTTCGCGCTCGCGAAGCGCGGCGTCGCGCTGATCGTCGTGTCGTCGGAAATGCCCGAGGTGCTCGGGCTTGCCGACCGCGTGCTGGTGATCGGCGAAGGCGAACTGCGCGGCGATTTCGTCAACGACGGCCTCACGCAGGAACAGATCCTCGGCGCCGCGCTGAAGCCCGCGCGGCGGCCGACCGAACCCACCGCAACGAGTGCGACATGAATTCCGAACTTTCTTCCTCTACCCCGGCGACGCCGGATGCCGAAGTGCGCCGGCCGACAAGTCGTCAGCTTCGCCAGGTTTTCGTGCGCTACAAGATCCTCGCGCTGCTGTTCGCGGTCGTGGCGATCTGGGCGTTCTTCTCGGTGCTGACCGACGGCGCGTTCGTCACGCCGCGCAACGTGTCGAACCTGCTGCGTCAGATGTCGATCACCGGCATGCTCGCGTGCGGGATGGTCTTCGTGATCATCGCGGGCGAGATCGACCTGTCGGTCGGGTCGCTGCTCGGGCTGCTCGGCGGCGTCGCGGCGATCCTCGACGTGAACCGACACTGGCCTGTCGCCGCGACGGTGCCGGCCGTGCTCGCGCTCGGCGTGCTGATCGGGCTCTTCAACGGCTGGTGGTCGACCTACCGGCGTGTGCCGTCGTTCATCGTCGGGCTGGGCGGGATGCTCGCGTTTCGCGGGATCCTGCTCGGCGTGACGGGCGGCTCGACGATCGCGCCCGTGTCGGACGGCATCGTGTTCCTCGGGCAGGGTTATCTGCCGCGCGTGGCGGGGGACGGCCTCGCGCTGCTGCTGTTCGCGCTCGTCGTGCTGCTGGTCGTGCGGCAGCGCGGCACGCGGCGCCGCTACCGGCTCGCGGTCGCGCCGCCGTGGCAGGACGTCGTGAAGATCGCGGGCGCGGGCGCGGTGCTGTTCGGGTTCGTTGCGACGCTCGACCGATACGGCGGCATTCCGGTGCCGGTGCTGCTGCTGCTCGCGCTGCTCGGCATCTTCTCGTGGATCGCGACGCAGACCGTGTTCGGCCGGCGCATCTACGCGGTCGGCTCGAATCTCGAGGCGACGCGGCTGTCGGGCGTCGATACCGATCGCGTGAAGCTCGCGATCTTCGCGCTGATGGGGCTGATGTGCGCATTCGCCGGCATCGTGAACACCGCACGGCTCGCGGCCGGCTCGCCGTCCGCGGGCTCGATGGGCGAGCTCGACGCGATCGCCGCGTGCTTCATCGGCGGCACGTCGATGCGCGGCGGGTCGGGCACCGTCTACGGCGCGCTGATCGGCGCGCTCGTGATGGCGAGCCTCGACAACGGCATGTCGATGCTGGATGTCGACGCGTACTGGCAGATGATCGTCAAGGGCGCGGTGCTGGTGCTGGCGGTGTGGATCGACGTGGTGTCGCGCTCGAACCGGCGGTGACGCGGCGCCCGGCCGCCCGTCAACGAGAGGACGACATGACGTCCTCCGCCGCCTAAAGGCGGCGGATTCCCACCACTGGCGTCGGCATCCGCCACCGGTTCTGAGCGCGCGCGCGCACATCGGCGCGGCGCGCCTTTTCCTATGGCAGCGGCACGCCCCACGCTGCTGTCACGTCGCCGCCGAGCCGCCATTCGCTGAACGGGCGGCGCGGCGCGATGATCGCCGGCAGGCGGCGATCGCCGAAGCGTGCGTAGTACGGCTCGACCCAGCTCAGTTCGTCGCGGAACGTCCACGGGAACAGGTCCTGCTTGACCGGCGTGATCTTCGTGAAGCTCGCGGGATTCTCCACGGCGTCGATCACGAGATTCGCGAGGCGGCCGATTGCGCCGCCGTTTTCGCGGTAGAGATCGATATTGCGTCGTTGCACGAGTTCCGCCGCGAACACGAGCGGCAGCAGCGCAAAGGTGTGATAGTGGAGCGCGCGGTTGCCGCGCTTGACTTCGCGCGCGAGCGAACCGTCCGGGCCGATGTCGCGAATCCCTTCGCGTACCCGCAGCAAACCGGAATCGATCAGGCTCGCATTGTCGGTGACGGTGCCGATGGCGATCAGGTCGAGCCCCGCCCAGTACACGAGATTGTTGTGCAGGTGGTTGATCGCTTCCGCATCGCGGGTGGCGATCGCGATGCGTTCGAGCCACGGATCGATCGCGTTGAATTGTGCGCGGTTCGCTTCGCGCAAGCCGCGCGGCATCCGCAGGATCACCATCGCGAAGTCTGTGCCGGCCCACGAGCGCTCGTAATAGCCTTGATAACCGGAGATATGGCCCATCAGCGCATCCGATTGCGCCCAGCTGTCGAGCAGCGTCAATGCGCAGGACCAGTCGCCATGATCCGCCGCCGTATTGACTTTCGATACGAAATCGCGCATCGGCTTCACGGCGCGCGCATAGCCGGCGGCATCGTCATAGTAGCCGGGCGGATCGATCGTCCGCACGGGGGTGGGTACCTCGCATGCGCGCGACGGTGGCGCGGCGCCGAACAGCGCGGCCACGGCGAGTAACGTTGCTATTAGCGGTCGGATCGACAGATGGCGCATGCGGCCCTCGATGGTTATGGTTGTTTTGCGATGCGTAAGCCGATTGTGCGGCGGCGGCCCGACGCGATCGGTGCGAATGCATGCGGGGGCAGTCTATCGTTTCGGTCTTTCATCCGCCTTTCCCGAATACAACGGGGATGGGCCGGCGCGGCGCTCAGTCCCGCGCTGGGCGGTGTCCTCGCGCAGCACTTCGGTTATCCGGCGCGTCTGCGCGTCTGCACGCCGCGCGAAGGCCGACCCGATGCCGATGCTGACCATCTGCGCGTTCGTGGCCAACGCGGCGAGCTTCGTGCTGCCGAACTCGAACCCGGCGGATCTCGTGCTGTACGGCTCGCGCATGCTTGCGCTCGGCGCCTGACGCGCGACGCACGTCAGGCGCCCGATTCGACCTAGAACGTGTAGGCGAGCGACGCGAACAGGCTGCGCGGCGCGCCCGGCGTGACCCACAGGCTGTTGTACGAGCTGACGTAGGTGGTGCGATTGAACAGGTTGTTCAGCACGACCGACGCGCGCAGGTGCTTGTTGACCTGCACGTAGCCGTTGAGCTGGACGGTCGCGTAGGCGGGCAGCTCGAAACCGTCCTGCGTGTTCGCCGTGTTGCCGGCGCGGCGCCCGACATAGATCACGCCCGTGCCGATGCCGGCCTTGTCCGCGAACGGCAGCGCGGTTTCGTACATGAGCAGCGCGCTGCCGCTCAGCTTCGGAATGTCGACGAGACGCGCGCCGGGCGTCAGCACGGCATCGCGCGTGACCTCGGCATCGACGTACGCGAAGTTGACGATGCCGCGCAAGCCGTGGCCCAGGTCGCCGTTCCATTCGAATTCGACGCCGCGGCTGCGCACCTCGCCGGCCGCGCGCGAGAAGCCGGCATTCGCCGGATCGGCGGTCAGCACGTTGCGCTTGTTGACGTAGAACGCCGCGACCGTCGCGAGCCAGCGCGCGCCGGCCCATTTCGCGCCGGCCTCGTAGCCGTGCCCCTTCTCCGGGTCGAACGCTTGGCCGCCGGCATCGGCGCCGTTGTTCGGCCGGAACGAGTACGCGGTGTTCGCATACAGCGACAGCGCGGGGCTCATTTCGTACACGACGCCGATGCGCGGACTCAACGCGGTCTGCAGCTGGCTGGTCGTCACGCCCTTCAGGCGGTTCTCGACCGACTGGTGGAAGCGATCCCAGCGCAGCCCGGCGAGGATTTTCCAGTGCGGTCCGAACGCCAGCGTGTCCTGCGCGTAGACGCCTTGCCCGTCGTCGCGCTCGAGCAGGTTGGTCGCGGTACGCAGCGCGGGCGTCGGCTGGCCGTAGACGGGATCGAAGATGTCGATCGCATACGGCGCGGCGGCGGTCGGCGTCGAGCGCGCGACGAACTGGTCGTAGTTGAAGCGATACGCATCGACGCCCATCACGAGCGTGTGGCCGATGCCGCCGGTGCGGAACTTGCCGGTCGTTTCGACGCGGCCCTGCAGGTCGTTCGAGTGAAACGCGACTTGCCGGTAGCGGCGCCACAGCGTGCGCCCGTCCGGCTGCAGCGCGAACGCTTCGGACGAGCGCCCGGACAGGTCGGTGTCGCGCTGCGCGAAGCCGGCGTTGATCGACCAGTTCGCATCGACGCGATGCTCGAGCGTGAACTGGTGGCCCGTGTTGCGCACGTCGTAGTCGCCGTCGCGCGGCTCGCCGAGGAAGCGCGATGCGGGAATCGCGCCGAGCTGCCCGTTGACCGCCACCACGCCGCGATCGAGCGGCGCGCGCTGGCGCACGCTTTCGAACTCGTAATGGAGCGTCGTGTCCGCGCCGATGTCCCACGTGAACGACGGTGCGAACAGGTAGCGTTTGCTCGACACCGTATCGCGGAAACTGCCGTTGTTCTCGTTCATCGCGACGAAGCGGTACGCGAGCGATTTGGTGACGGGGCCGGTCGAATCGAGCGTCTCGCGCAACGCGCCGTAGCTGCCGGCCGACACGCCGATGGTGTTCGCGCGCGCGAACTGCGGCTGCTTGGTCGTGTAGCTGATGAGCCCGCCCGGATCGCCGCGGCCGTACAGCGAGGACGCGGGCCCCTTGAGCACTTCCATGCGCTCGAGAGTGGCGGTGTCGCGCGGGACACTGATCCCGCGGTTCCACGAGAAGCCGTTGACGAGGTAGTCGGTGCCGGACGTGTTGCCGTCGCCGGCGAATCCGCGCACCGCATAGTTGTCCCACAGCCCGCCGAAGTTGTTCTGCCGCGCGACGCCCGCGACCCAGTCGTACAGGTCCTCGCCGCGCGTCGCGGCGACGGTCTGGGCCAGTTTCGCGTCGACGCTGCTGACCGCGAACGGAATCTCCATCACGTCCGTCTTGGTGCGCGTCGCGCTCGTCGAATCGGGTGCGCGAAACGGCGCGGTCGTGCGCTGCCCCGAGACCTCGATGGCGGGCAGCGACAACTCCTGCGCATCGGCGGCGCTCAGGCCGGCCGTGCCGACGACTATGGCCATCGGTGCGGCCGCCCAGTTCTTCCTGCTCATACCCCGTCCTTTGATGTGATCTGCATTCGGGCAGGGCGGATGGCCTCGCGCCGACGTCTGTGTTCCAAACAGTACATTCGCGCCGAAATTTAATGCAAATGAGAGGCATTTGCAATCGTAAATTAGTGCGGCTGCCGCGTGCGATGCGAAGCGGCCGGAAACGGGGCGGCGACCGTAGGCGCTTGTGCGGCCGACGGTTCCTGCAAATTCCGAATTGCGGGAATTCAGTTAAGCCTGGGCGAGGCGTGGAGAGCCGAGGCGCGGTGTTTGTTGCTGGAAATACACGACACGAATCGGGTAAACGTGGATCGAATCGACCCGTCGGTGGTGTTTTTGAGGTTTGACAAATCCCGTATATCGGGATTACAGTAAATCCCACTTCATTCAAACCGTCGAGCGGCCGCATGAACATCCCACAGTTGGACACCGATACCGGAACACGAAGCGGCGCGAGCATCGTGCTCGAGACGGCGCGCGACGCCGGCGTCGACGTCTGTTTTGCCAATCCCGGCACTACCGAGATGCCGTTCGTCGGCGCGCTCGACACCGTGGCGGGCGTGCGCTCGATCCTCGGGCTGTTCGAGGGCGTCTGCACGGGCGCCGCGGACGGCTACGGCCGCATGGCCGGCAAACCGGCGATGACGCTGCTGCATCTCGGGCCCGGCCACGCGAACGGCGTCGCCAACCTGCACAACGCACGCCGCGCCCGCACGCCGATCCTGAACATCGTCGGCGATCACACGCGCGACCACCTGAAGTACGACGCGCCGCTCACGTCCGACATCGAGTCGCTCGCCCGCCCGGTGTCGGTGTGGTATCGCAGCGTGGCGCGCGACACGGATCTCGCAACCGATACGGCCGATGCGATTTCGGCCGCGATGGGTGCGCAGCGCGGCGTCGCGACCCTCGTGCTGCCGGTCGATCTCCAGTCGGCCAAGGTGCGCGACGCGGCGTCGCCCGCCGTCGTTCGCCCGGCCGTGGTGTCGTTCGATCCCGCACGGGTCGAACGCGTCGCCGATCTGCTGCTCAGCGGCCATCGCGCGGTGCTGCTGATGGGCGGCTGCGCAATGTCGGCCCGCGGGCAGCGCGCGGCGGCGCGCATCGCGGCGGCGACCGGCGCGACCTGCTTCAGCGAGACCTTCCCGGCGCGCGCGGAGCGCGGCGGCGGCCTGCCGGACATCGACCGCCTGCCTTATTTCCCCGAGCCGGCGCTGGCCGCGCTGGCCGACCGGCGCGTGGTGCTGGCGGGCGCGCTCGCGCCCGTCACCTACTTCGGCTATGAAGGCATTCCGGGCGAACTCGCGCGCCCCGAGGACATCGTGACGCTGGCCGAACCGGGCGACGCGGCGGACGACGCGCTGGAAGCGCTGGCCGATCGCATCGGCGCGCCGGCGAACGCCGACGGCGTGCCGGTCGAGCGTTGGGATGTGGAGGACGGCCCGCTGACGCCGCAGGCCGTCGGTCGCGTGCTGGCGAACGCATTGCCCGACGACGCGATCGTGTCGATCGAGGGCGGCACGTGCGGCTATCCGTTCGTGACCGCGTCGGCGCGCGCGCGCCGTCACACGATCCTCACGAATACGGGCGGCGCGATCGGCCAGGGCTTGCCGGTAGCGCTCGGCGCCGCCGTCGCGTGCCCGGAACGCCGCGTGTTCGCGCTGCAGTCCGACGGCAGCGCGCAGTACACGATCCAGGCGCTGTGGACGATGGCGCGCGAGCGTTTGCCGATCGTCATGCTGATCGCGTCGAACCGGCGCTACGGCATCCTGCAGACCGAGCTCGCGCGCAGCGGCCTGCCGGCCGACACGCCGCACGCCAGCCGCCTGACGCTGCTGGACGATCCGCCGATCGACTGGCTCGCGCTGTCGCGCGGCTACGGCGTGCCGGCCGAGCGCGCGCGCACCGCGCAAGCGCTGTCGCAAGCGCTCGACGACGCGCTCGCGCACACCGACGGGCCGAGGCTCATCGAAATGTGCGTGTCCTGATCGCGCAACCCGCTTTCCCCTTCAATCCCGACTCTCACCTTTCATCGCTATGGATCTGCAACTCCACGGAAAAGCCGCGTTCATCACCGGCGGCAGCATGGGCATCGGCAAGGCGGTCGCGCTCGAGCTGGCCCGCGAAGGCGTCAACGTCACGATCGCCGCGCGACGCATGGAACACCTCGAAGCGGCCGCCGCCGAGATTCGCGCGGCGCTCGCGCCGCTGGGCAACGCGGCCGGCGCAATCCTGCCCGTCACGTTGGACACGACCGACATGGCGTCGGTCGAAGCGGCGATGGCCGCGAGCGTCGAGCGCTTCGGCCGGCTCGACATCCTGCTGAACGGCGCCGCGCATCCGGGCGGCCTCGTGCGCGCGGAACTGGAACACGCCGACCCGCAGGGGCTGCTGCAGGACATCGATATCAAGGTGGTCGGCTACCTGCGTTGCGCGAAGGCGGCCGCGCCCTACATGCGGCGCCACGGCTTCGGCCGGATCGTCAATGTCGGCGGGCTGACGGGCCGCGGCAGCAAGCAACTGTCCGGCATGCGCAACGTGGCGATCGTGCACCTGACCAAGACGCTGTCCGACCAGCTCGGCCCGTTCGGCATCACGGTCAACACGATTCACCCGGGCGTCGTCGAGACGCCGCACATCCACGAACTCTACGAGAAAGAGGCGCAGAAGCAGGGGCTCACGGCCGCGGAGGTCGAGGCGAACTACGTGAAGGTCACGCCGATCCGGCGCGTGCTGCAGCCGGAAGAGATGGGGTGGATCGTCGCGTTTCTCGCGTCGCCGAAATCCGGCTCGATCACCGGCGAGTCGATCGGCTGCGACGGCGGGCTCACGCGCGGCATTTTTCTCTGACACAAGGAGCATTTCATGACCGCAACCGTACTGGTCGCCACGGCCGGGCAAGGCATCCTGCGCTCGAACGACGACGGCAAGACCTGGCATCGCCTCGGGCTCGCCGAGCCGATCGAGTTCGACGGCATCGTGCGCGCGCTCGCGGTGGACCCCGCGACGCCGTCGCGCGTCTATGCCGGCGCCGATTCGGGCCTGTCCATCAGCGAGGACGGCGGCGCGCACTGGTTTCGGCCCGGGAACCTGCTGAACGGGCAGACGGTCTGGTCCATCGCGATCGATCCGGCGAACCCCGCGGTGCTCTATGCGGGCACCGGCGCACCGTCGCGCGCCGCGCTGTACAAGTCGAGCGACGCGGGCGTGACCTGGGAGCGAACGGCCCCCGAGTTCCCCGAGTTCTGCTCGGGCGTCAATCGCCCGCGGCTGCTGACGATCTGCGTGGATCCGGACGACACCCGCAACGTCTGGTACGGCGTGGAGGAGGGCGGCGCATGGCGCAGCCGCGACGCCGGCGCGAGCTGGACGCGCGTGGACGGCCCCGGCACGGCGATCCGCAACAGCGACATTCATGCGATCGCGGTGCTGTCCGCCACGCCGGACCGGCCGAAGACCACGGTGCTGCTGACCGTGAACGCGGTGCACGTGAGCGACGACGACGGCCAGACGTGGGACGGCAAGCTGTCGCGCGATCGCTTCGACGGGCTGTACTACACGCGCACGGTCGTGCAGCTGCCGACGCCGGAAGGCGACCTGCTGATGGCGATCGGCGACGGCACGCCGGGCATCCGCAGCCGCATCTACCGCTCGACCGATCGCGGCTACGCGTGGCATGAGACGGATCTGCAGACGCCGCCGAATTCCACGTTCTGGGCGTTCGGCGTCCATGCGGCCCGGCCGGAGCTCGTCTATGCGGGCACCAAGTACGGGCACCTGTTCTGTTCGCGCGACGGCGGCCGGAACTGGAGCAAGGAATGGCGCGATTTCAGCGAGATCACGGCCGTCGCGTGGACGCCGTTCGAAGCGCCGCTCGTCGCCCACGCGCAGTCGACCAATTGAGCGGAGCGAACGATGACACCGTCCGATATCCAGCAACACGCCGAGCGCGCGAACGCGAGCGGGCTGCCGCTGCCGACGCCGCACGTGCAGCGCACCCACCTGTCGCTGTTCGTGCGCGATCCCGTGGGCTCGAGCACCTGGTACGCCGAGGTGCTCGGCATGACGGAAACCGCGCGCGGCGAGCAGTGGGTGTTCATGTCCTTCGGCCAGAAGCACCATGACATCGCGCTGATTCGCGCGGCGTCCGACGCGGAGCTCGGCACGATCGGCCTGCAGCACTACGGCCTCGAGATCGCCGGCGGCCTGACCGAATTGCGCCGCCTGTACGGCATGCTGATCCGCCGCCACGTGCCGATCGTCAAGATCACCGATCACAAGGTCGGGATCGGCGTGTATTTCACGGACCCGGACGGCAACCGCCTCGAATTCTTCTGCGAAACCGTCACGGACGACGAAGAAGGCAAGCGCGTGCTGCACCGGTACAACGCGCCCAGCGATCCCGTGCAGCTCGAGCCGCTGTTCGACTGAGGCGCCGGTCTTTCATTCCCGCTTAACCGATATTTCATAGAGGATTCCTGATGAGCAAGATCGCAAATTTCGAAGGCTTTCATATCCGCAAGTGGTACACGCAGATCGAGGATTCGCTCGCGAACGAATCCGGCCAGCTCGCGGACGGCGAGCCGTTGCGCAAGATCGTGATCGCCGCGGCCGTCCATAACCCGTACGCGGGGCGCTTCAGCGAAAACCTCGACGATCTCGTGCGTCCGTCGCCGGCGCTCGGCAAGGAGTTCGCGCGGCGCATCGAGGAACTCGCCGCGGGCCGCGCGATCGAGAGCTACGGCAAGGCGTGCCTGGTCGGCTCGGCCGGCGAGTACGAACACGGCAACGCGTTCCTCACGTCGATCTTCGCGGAGCCGATCCGTGCGGCGCTGGGCGGCGGCAAGTCGTGGGTGCCGTCGAGCGGCAAGCGCGGCCCGGTCAACACGGTGATCGACGTGCCGCTCGCGCACAAGGATGCGCTCTACGTGCGCTCGCACTACGACACGGTGACGTGCCTGTTCCCCGATGCGCCCAACGACGACGAAGTGCTGGTGATCTTCGCGTTCGCGACGCGCGGCCGCCTGCATGCGCGGCTCGGCGGGCTGAAGGCGAGCGAGATCGTCGGCCGCGACGGCCTGGTCTGAGCGCGGATGCGGGCCGGGGAGCACATGATGAATACGGCGTCCGTCAAGGATGGATGGGTCGACAGCGACGGGCTGCGGCTGCACTACGTGAGCTGGGGGCGCGACGATGCGCCGGTCGTGGTGATGCTGCACGGCTTGCGCAGTTACGCGCAGACGTGGGAGCCCGTGGCCGACGCGCTGGTCGACCGCTACCGGGTCGTCGCGCTCGACCAGCGCGGGCGCGGCTGGAGCGACTGGGATCCGCGGCGCGACTACTACGCGGCGGCCTACGTGCGCGATCTCGACGCGCTGGTGCGCGCGCTCGGCCTGCAACGATTCGTGCTGGTCGGGCATTCGATGGGCGGCGCCAATGCGTTCGTCTACGCGGCGGCGCAGCCGGAACGGCTCGCCGGCCTCGTGATCGAGGACATGGGCCCGGGCGCGTCGGCCGGTTCGCAGGGTTCGGAGCGGATCAAGCGCGAGCTGAAGGAAACGCCGGACGCGTTCGCGTCGTGGGACGACGCGCGCGCGTTCTGGCGACGCCAGCGGCCGAACATCGCGGAATCCGCGCTCGATTCGCGCATCGCGCACTCGCTGAAAGAGGATCCGCAGGGGCGGATCGTGTGGCGGCACGACGCCGACGGGATTGCGGCGGCGCGGCTGGCCGCGACGCCGGAGCAACTCGTCCATCTGTGGCCGCTGGTCCTCAACCTGCACGTGCCGACGCTGCTGTTGCGCGGCGGCGCATCGGATTTCCTGTCCGCGGAAGTGGCGGCCGAAATGGCGGCGGCCAACGCCGGAATCGACCGGATCGATATTCCCGGTGCGACGCACTACGTGCATGACGATCAGCCCGCCGCGTTCAACCACGCATTGCGCACGTGGCTCGATCGTCTCGACGATCCGGCGTGGCGCACGGGAGGCTGACGCATGAGAGCGAACAATCCGGAACGGACGTCGGTCGCGATCGTCGGCGCGGGGCCGAACGGCGCGGCGATGGCGAACCTGCTCGGCCTCTATGGCGTCGCGACGACGGTCATCGAGAAGGCGCCGCAGATCGTCGAGTTTCCGCGCGCGGTCGGCATCGACGACGAAGCGCTGCGGATGTTTCAGACCGCCGGCCTCGCCGACGAGCTGAGCCGCGACATCATCCAGAACGTGCCGCTGCGCATGTTCAAGGCGAACGGCGAATGCTTCGCCGACATCCGCCCGTCGATGCGCGAATTCGGCTGGTGGCGGCGCAACATCTTCATGCAGCAACTGGCCGAGCGCACGCTGCGTGACGGGCTGGCCCGTTATCCGCACGTGTCGCTGCGGACCAGCGAAGAAGTGGTCGGCGTCGAACAGGACGACCAACGCGTCACGTTGCAGGTGCGCCGCGCCGACGGGCAGCAGTATGCGCTGGAGGCCGACTACGTGGTGGCGGCCGACGGCGGGCGCAGCCCGATGCGCGAGCTGCTGGGCGTGAAGCTGGCCGGCACGACGCATCCGATCAAATGGGTCGTGGTCGACGTGAAGAACGCCGGGCTCGACCAGCCGTGCACGGCGCTGAACTGCGACCCGCGGCGCCCGAACGTCTGCATCTATCTGCCGTTCAATTTCCGGCGCTGGGAGTTTCTCGTGTTCCCGCACGAGGACGAAGAGGCGATCGCGCAACCGGAATCGATCCGCGCGCTGATCGCGCCGTACGTCGACGACGTCGATCGCATCGAGATCGTGCGCGCGCGGACCTATACGCACCATTCGCGCCTCGCCGAACGTTTCGTGGTCGGCCGCGTGGCGCTCGTCGGCGATGCGGCCCACCTGACGCCGCCGTGGGTCGGCCAGGGCCTGAATGCGGGCTTGCGCGACGTGGGCAATCTCGCGTGGAAGCTGGCGGGCGTCGTCAACGGCGCATTGCATCCCGGCGTGATCGGCAGCTACGAATCGGAGCGGCGCGACCATGCGAAGGCGATGATCGACCTGGCCGACACGTTCGGCGCGATGCTGATGCCGACCAACCGGCTCGTCGCGTTCCTGCGCGATCGTTTCCTCGGGCTCGCGCGGTATGCGCCGGGCCTGAAGGACTACATCCTGCAGATGCGTTTCAAGCCGATGCCGAGCTATACGCGGGGCGTCGTGCTGCCGGGGGCGCCGGGCGACGCAGTCGGCAGGATGATCGCGCAGCCCGACGTCGAAACGGCCGACGGCGTGCGCAGCAAGCTCGACGACGTGCTGGGCCCGTGGTTCTCGATCGTCGGCTGGCAATGCGATCCGCAGGCGTGCCTGAGCGACGACGATCGCGCGTACTGGGCGGCGCTGGGCGCGACGTTCGTGCAGGTCAGCCGTTCGCGCAGCGGGACCGGCCGCGCGCGGCGGGTGACCAGCGCCCACGGCAGCACGTGCGTCGAGGACGTCGACAACGCGCTGGCGGACTGGTTCGACCGGCATGCCGGCCCGCTCGTCGTGGTGCGCCCCGATCGCTACGTGGCAGCGCAGACGGATGCCGTGGGGATGGCCCGCGTGACCGCGGCCTTTCAGGCGTTCGCGCCGCGACAACCGGAGGAAGCGCATGTTTGTTGAGCAACGCACCTATACGCTGGTGCCGGGCGGCGTCGCCGAATATCTGCGGCTGTACGCGGAATGCGGGCGCGCCGCGCAGGAGCAGGCGCTCGGCACGATGATCGGCTGTTTTGCGACGGAAGTCGGGCCGCTGAACCAGCTCGTCTATCTGTGGGCGTTCGATTCGCTGGACGATCGCGCCCGGCGCCGCGCCGTGCTGATGGCCGACCCCGAGTTCAGGACGTTTCGCGGCAAGGTCCGGCATCTGCTCGTCCGGCAGGAAAACCAGATTCTCCGGCAGGAAATCGGCGGCCTGTTGCGTGCGCCGAGCCAGGCCGCGTGATGCGATCGTCGCACCGTCCGCGCCCATCGTGCAGTCTCTACCGAGGTATCCGTCTTGATTCCGTTCACGCCGCTGACTTCCCGCATGGCGCCTGATGCGCAACGCGATTACGCGCCGCTCCACCTGTATATCGATGGCCGGTTCCTGCAGGCCGACGGCCGGCGCACGCAGCCCGTTCTCGATCCGGGAACCGGCCGCGTGCTCGGCGAATTGCCGCATGCGACACCGGACGATATCGACGCCGCGGTGCACGCCGCGCATCGCGCGTTCGCGGCATGGCGGCGCGAGTCGCCGCTCGCGCGCTCGAACATCCTGCGTCGTGCGGCTTCGCTCGTGCGCGAGCGTGCCGAAGCCATCGGCCGCCACATCACGATGGACCAGGGCAAGCCGCTGCGCGAGGCGATCGCCGAGGTCGTGTCGTCCGCCGAACAGCTCGAATGGCATGCGGAGGAGGGGCGTCGCACTTACGGCCGCGTCATTCCGGCGCGTTCCCCGGACGTTGCGCAGACGGTGCTGCGGGAACCGATCGGCGTGTGCGCGGCGTTCTCGCCGTGGAACTTCCCGTTCAGCCAGGCGATGCACAAGATCGCGGCCGCACTGGCGTCGGGCTGCACGCTGGTGCTGAAAGGGCCCGAGGAATCGCCGAGCGCGATCGTCGCGCTTGCGCACATCTTCCACGATGCCGGGCTGCCCGCGGGCTGCCTGAATATCGTCTGGGGCGTGCCGGGCGACGTGTCGACGCGGCTGATCGAGTCGCCGCTGGTGCGCAAGATCTCGTTCACCGGTTCGGTGCCGGTCGGCAAGCAACTGGCGGCGCTTGCCGCGTCGCACATGAAGCGCATGACCATGGAGCTGGGCGGGCATGCGCCGGTGCTCGTGTGCGCGGACGCGGACATCGAGCGTGCCGCGACGATGCTGGCCGCGTACAAGTTTCGCAATGCCGGGCAGGTGTGCGTATCGCCGACGCGGTTCTTCGTGCAACGCCCGGTGTTCGAACGGTTCGTCGCCGCGTATCTCGATGCGGTCGGCACGATCCGCGTCGGCTACGGGCTGGCAGAGGGGACCACGATGGGGCCGCTCGCGCATGCGCGACGCGTGTCCGAGATCGACGCATTCGTCGCCGATGCAAAGGAGAAAGGCGCGGAGATCGCCGCGGGCGGAACACGCTTGCCGGGGCCGGGGCACTATTTCGCGCCGACGGTCGTGCTGGGCCCGGCGCGCGAGTCGCGCCTGATGAACGACGAGCCGTTCGGCCCGATCGTCGGGATCGTGCCGTTCGACGAACTCGACGATGCGCTCGCCGAGGCCAACCGCTTGCCGTTCGGCCTCGCGTCGTACGCGTTCACCGCATCGGCGCGCAACGCGCACCGGATCGGCCGCGCGCTCGAAGCGGGCATGGTCAACATCAATCACTTCGGGATGGGGCCGGCGGAGATCCCGTTCGGCGGCGTGAAGGACAGCGGCTTCGGCAGCGAGGGAGGCACGGAGACGTTCGACGGTTACCTGGTCACCAAATTCATCACGCAGATGAATTGAATTGACGGTGTGGTGTGCACGGCGTCGTTCGCGACGCCGCGCGAATGTTCAGGTGGCTGCGCCGATCTGGGCGGTGGCGTCGATCAGGAGCTTGCCGAGCACGTGCTCGTCGAACAGCGCGAAGTGTTCGGCGCGAAAGACCAGCGACAGGCTGCTGTTGATTTCGCCGCTGCTGGCGGTGCGAATCGGCGCGGCGATGCCGACGAAGCCTTCGTCGAGCTCGCCGCGCGAGATCCAGTATCCCGCGTCGGCGACCTGCTGGCACGCGCGCCAGAACCGCGTCCAGTCGGCCGCGAATTCGCCGAGCTCGGCGTTGTGCCGTTCGTGCAGGCGTTTCAGGCGCGCGCGCGACATCGCGGCCACGATCACTTTCGACGACGCGCCCTGGAACAGCGGCATGATGCGGCCGCGACCGAAGCCCAGTTGCAGGTTCTCGGCGCCGGTTTCGTGCATCACGTTGATGATCTGCTCGTCGAACAGCGTCGACACGAGCGCGTCGCCGCCGGTGACCTGGACCAGTCTCTGGATCACGGGTTTCGCGGCGGTGAGCGTCGGGTCCGACTGCCGCATGTTGTAGTCGAGATGGATGATGCGCGGGCCCAGCGTATAGCGGCCGTTGCTGCTGACGAGCAGGCCGACGGAGGCCAGTTCCTTCACGTAGCGGTAGCACGTGGTCCGCGAAAAGCCCATGAGTTCGGCGATCTCCTCGGCCGTCATCGACGTCGCGGACGAAGAGAAGACGTCGAGGATGGACAGCATTTTGGTGAGGCTCGACATGACGTGATCCGGGATTCAGGCGGCTTGCGGCAATGGAACGGGAAGATCGGCAGCGGTTCGGGCAGCGGGGCTGCGGCACGAATGCGGCAGCGGCGGCGACAGGGCCGTAGTCTAACTTAAGTCACGCACGCGGCAACCGGATTCGCGTCAACGAATGTGCGGGATGCAGGCCGCCGGCGGCAGGGTGGATCGTGCCGACTTTGATCGATATGGAATCCTATTTTAGTGCGGCGAATCATGCCGGGTCGATGCCGCCTGCATGCCGGTCGGTTCGCACGCGCATCGGCCGGGAAAATTTGATGAGGAGAAGAAGATGAAAGTGTGGTTCCGAATGGTGGCATTGTGCGGTTGCGGTGCCGTTGCACCGACGTTCGCGCAATCGAGCGTGACGCTCTACGGTTCGCTGGACACCGGCGTGACCTATACGAGCGACGTGGCGTCCGCGCCGCGCGGCGGCCGTCAGGTCGCGCTGCAGGCGGGCGTGGCGCGCAACGACGTGTGGGGCCTGACGGGCAGGGAGGATCTCGGCGGCGCCAATTTTGCCGTGTTCCGGCTCGAAAGCCAGTTCCAGACGTCGGACGGCGCGCTGACCGTGCCGGGCTCCGCGTTCAGCTCGCAAGCGTACGTCGGGCTCGGCGGCGACTGGGGCACCGTGACGCTCGGGCGCCAGTTCGATTTCGTCGGCGATCTGCTGCCGGCCTTCGCGGTCGGCGCGAACACGCCGGCCGGCCTGCTCGCATGGGGACTGCCTGCCAATGCGTCGGCAGGCGGCGCGCTCGACAACCGCGTGTGGGGCGTTCAGGTGAACAATGCGGTGAAGTACGTGAGTCCGACCTTCGGCGGGCTGTCGTTCGGCGGCATGTGGGGGTTCGGCAATGTTCCCGGCACGGTCGCGCGCAGCAGCGTGCAGAGCGCGATGCTGTCCTACACGCAGGGTGCGTTCAGCGCCGCGCTCGCTTATTTCGGCCAGCACGACGTGGCTTCCGGCGGCAATCTTCGCAACTTCTCGGGCGGGGCCGGTTACAACCTCGGCCAGTTCCGCATCTTCGGCATGGTGTCGGACGTCCGGATCAGCGCCGCCGCACCGCTGCGGGCAACCACCTACGACGCCGGGCTGACCTATGCGCTCACGCCGTCGTTGCAGCTGGGCGGCGGTTTCCAGTACCAGCAGCGCGGCGGCGACGTCGGCCCGGCCAATCAGGTCACGCTGAGCGCCGACTATTCGCTGTCGAAGCGTACCGGCCTGTACGCGGTGTTCGCACGCGGGCGCGACAGCGCGTACGGCGCCCAGATCGAAGCCGCGCTCGGCGGGGCGGCGGCCGGCTCGACGCAGACTGCGGTGCGCGTCGGCGTGCGGCATCAGTTCTGACGGCATGGGAAAACACGGGCTGCCGCGCACGCCGCGCGCCAGCCCCGGTTCTGCTGCCATCAGAAACGATGCATCATCCCGACGCGCAAGGCCAGCTGATTGCGGCCCGACGACTGCCCGGCGGTGCCGAGCACGTGCGCGAAGTCGAAGTCGGTGCCGGTGTTGCCGGTCGCATGCTGGTACGCGCCCTGGATGTAGGTCGAGGTCCGCTTGCTGAGGTCGTAGTCGAGCATCATCGACACCTGGTGCCAGCTCGGCGATGCATCGCCCGCCGCCGTCGCCACATGCGCGCGCGTGTACGTATAGGCGGCGCCGAACCAGAAGTCAGGCCGGAAGTAATACTGGCCGTTGACCTCGAAGTTGTCGAATTTCCACGCGTGCTGCGAGCCCGTCGCCGGCTGGTTCGCGAAGTAGATATTCGATTCGGGGCTATACACGTCGACGTGCGAATACGCGGCGGACAGCGTCAGCTTGTCGCTGAACTTGTAGGACGCGCCGGCATCGATGTTCTGCTGCGAGCGGCCGCTGAAGACCGTATCGTCGCTCGACAACGCGCCGCCCGCGGTCGCGCCGCCGTTGTTGGCCTTCAGGTACGCGACGGCGGCGGAGAACGCGCCCATCTGGTACTGCAGCGCGGCACTGTACACACGGTTTTTGGCAAAGCCGCCCGCCTGGTTCGAGAGGCCGTAGAGCACTTCGCCCTTGAAGCCGGCGTACGTGGGCGACACGTACTTGACGCTGTTCTGGATGCGGTAGTCCCAGTCGGCATTGTCGTTGTCGTACGGGTGGGCGCCGAAGTCGCCGAGCCAGTTTCCGGTGGCCGTGAACGTGCTCCACATGTCGAGCGTGGGATCGTACTGGCGGCCGAACGTGAGCGTGCCGAACCGGTCGGAATCGAGCCCGACGTACGCCTGCCTGCCGAACATCCTGGACGTCACGCCGACTGCACCCGTGCTCGCGTTGAAGCCGTTCTCGAGCTGGAACAGCGCCCTCAGCCCGCCGCCGAGGTCTTCCGTGCCTTTCAGCCCCCAGTTGCTGCCGACGGTGTCGCCGCTGACCATCTGGTAGGCCTTGCTGCCGCCCGCGTTGCTCGTGAAATTGACGCCTTCGTCGATCAACCCGTAAAGCGTCACGGTACTCTGCGCGTGTGCCGTCAGGCTGAATCCCATCGCGCCGGCGGCCGATACGGCCGCAATCATCTTCTTCATCGTCGATCTCCAGGTGAGGGCCGGTAGGGCCGTGCGGTACCGTTTTCGATGGCGTGCGGGCGCGCCGGACGCTCGAAACGGTCCGTCAGTAGTTAGTAAAACGAAGTATTTGAAATGAAAGAAACCGGACCGCCGCGGTCGAGCGACCCGCATGCGGAACGTCGCCGGGATCGCGGCCCTGTATTGCCGCGGCGTTACAGCATGCGCCGCAATACGTCGTTTTCGCGGTTCGAGTCGAAGAACCGGTGTTTCAGTGCGGCGAGGATATGCAGGACGATGAGCGCAAGCAGCGTGTAGGCCAGCGTCTTGTGCAGCCACTGGAATGCCTCGAACCAGTGGTCGTTCTTCGGCAGCAGCTCGGGTACGCGGAAGAAGAAGAACGGCACGCCGTCGCTCTGCGTATACGTGCTGGACATCGAGTAACCCATCAGCGGCACGATGATCGCCAGCGCGTACAGCAGGTAGTGGGCGATCTTGGCGAGCTTCCGGTCCAGCTTCGGCAGGCTCGACGGCAGCGGCGGCAACGGCTTCATCGAGCGAATCGCCAGTTGCGTCAGGACCACCAGCAGCGTGAGTACGCCGAACTCCTTGTGGGTCGGGTAGTACCAGTCGAACTTGGCCGGCAGGTTGTCGTCGAGCCGGACCATGGTCCATCCGGTCCACAGCTGCGCGCCGATCAGGATCGCCCTGGCCCAGTGAAGCAGCCGAAGCGCGAGCGGGTATTTCTCCACCGTGAATGCAATGGCCTGGTTTTCCATTTGGCTTGTGTTCCTTGAAAGCGAAATTACGACAGGCGGGATGCCGATCGTCGACTTCGACGTCCCGCGGCGATCTTCGTCGAACCGAGGCCGGATCGCGGCGCACGAACCTTCGACGAAAAGTCCGTGCGCCCGGCTGTCCGCGCGGTCAGGCGATCGATCGCGAATCCGCGCAGCACTCCTGCAGCGCCTCGCGCAGCGTCACCGCGATGAAGTCGGCCTCGCCCTGCTGCAGCGTCAACGGCGGCGACATCACGACCTTGTTGGCGATCGCCCGGACCAGCACGCCGCGCTTGCGCGCCGCATCGGCCACGCGCGCCGCGAACCCCTTGCCCGGATCGAGCGGCGTGCGGCTGGCCTTGTCGGTCACGAGGTCGAGCGCCAGCATCAGCCCCTTGCCGCGGACGTCGCCGACGGTCTCGAAGTCGCCTTTCAGCGGCAGCAGTTGCTCGAGCAGGCGCTGGCCCACCCGTGCCGCATTGCCCGGCAGATCCTCGGCTTCGACGATGTCGAGCACCGCGAGCGACGCGGCGCACGCGAGCGGATGCCCGCTGTACGTATAACCGTGCATGACCATGTGCGAGAAACCCGCGCCATGTTCGATCGCCTGCGCGATGCGCCCGTTGTACAGCGTCGCGCCGAGCGGCACGTAGCCGGCCGAAATGCCCTTGGCGACGCACAGGATGTCGGGGGCGACGCCCCAGCCGCGGCTGCCGAGCAGGCTGCCGGTGCGGCCGAAACCGGTGACCACCTCGTCGGCGATCAGCAGGATGCCGTTCCGGTCGCACACGGCGCGCACGCGCGCCCAGTAGTCGGCGGGCGGGACGATCAGGCCGCCGGCGCCCTGCACCGGTTCGGCGACGAATGCGGCGATGGTCTGCGGGCCATGGAACGCGATCGTTTCCTCGAGCTGCTGGATGCAATGCTCGACGAGTTGCTGCGGATCGTCGCAGTTCCACGGGTTGCGATAGAGCCACGGCGTGTCGAGCAGCACGCAGCCGGGCAGCAGCGGACCGTGATTGTAATGGTAGACGCCGTTGCCGCCGATCGACGTACCGCCGACGTGCACGCCGTGATAGCCGTTGCGCAGCGACAGGAATTTCGTGCGCGACGGCTCGCCCGCGGCGACCCAGTACTGGCGCGCCATCTTGAGCGCGGTCTCGACCGCGTCGGACCCGCCGCTGCCGAACATCACCCGCTGCATGTCTTCCTGCGCGAACATCGCGCACAGGCGGTCGGCCAGGTCGTACACGCGCGGATGGGCGACGCCGTCGAAGGTCTGGTAGTACGAAAGCTCGTCCATCTGGCGGGCGATCGCGGCCTTCACTTCAGGCCGGTTGTGGCCGACGTTGACGTTCCACAATCCGCCGACGCCGTCGAGCATGCGGTGGCCCTCGACGTCGTACACGTAGTTGCCGTCGCCGCGCTCGATGATCACGGTGGGGGTCGTATGCCCGGCGGCCGCCGAGCTCATCGGGTGCCAGAATCGCTTTTGTCGCTTTTGGTAGTCCATGGTGGTTCTCTCACGAAGTGCTTGAACACAGTGCGGCGCGACGTGCGCCGCGGGATCACAGGGCTGCGGTGATGATCTTTTCCTCGAGGTACGAATCGAGCGCGGCCGTCGACAGGTCGCGCCCGATCCCGCTCTGCTTGGTGCCGCCCCACGGCAGGCGTGCGTCGATCGGGCTCCACGCATTGATGGCGACCGCACCGACGTCGAGCCGCTCGGCGACGCGGTGCGCGGTGCCGACGTCCTGCGTCCAGACCGACGCGGACAGGCCGAACGGCGTGTCGTTGGCGATGCGGACCGCGTCGTCCTCGGTGTCGAACGGCATGACCATGCCGACCGGGCCGAACACTTCTTCGCGAGCGATTCGCATGTCCGGATGCACGCCGCCGAGAATCGTTGGGCGCATGAAGCAGCCGCGCGGCGGCACCTGTTCGTCGCCGGCGAGCAGCACCGCGCCGTCGGCGAGCGCGCCTTCGACGTGCGCGCGCACGCGCGCGAGGTGGCGCGGGTTGATGAGCGCGCCCATTTGCACGCCGGGCTCCGACGGCGGGCCCACGCGGATGGCGCGGGCGGCGTCGGCGAGCCGCTCTTCGAGGGCGCGTGCAATCGAGCGGTGCGCGAGCACGCGCGAACCGGCCGCGCACGTCTGCCCCTGGTTCGCGAACATGCCGGCCATCAGCGACGGGATCGCGCGGTCGAGGTCGGCATCCGCGAACACGATCTGCGCGGCCTTGCCGCCGAGTTCGAGCGTGACGCGCTTGAAGGTCTTGGCCGCTGCGCCGGCGATCGCGCGGCCGACTTCGGTGCTGCCGGTGAAGCTGATCTTGCTGACGAGCGGGTGCGCGACCAGCGCGGCACCGACTTCCGAACCGACGCCGTGGACGATGTTGACGACGCCGGCGGGAAGGCCGGCCTCGCAGACGAGTTCGCCGAGCCGGGACAGCGCCAGCGGCGTGTCCTCCGACGGTTTGATGACCACCGGGCAGCCGGCCGCGAGCGCCGGCGCGAGTTTCCACACGGCGATCATCAGCGGTGCGTTCCACGGGATGATCTGGCCGGCGACGCCCACCGGCGCGCGCCGCGTGTAGCTGAGCGTCGGGCGGCCCATGAAGCCGTCGGTCGGAATCGTGCGGCCCTCGAGCTTGTCGGCCCAGCCGGCGAAGTAGCGCAGCGTGTCGATGCTCATCGGGATGTCCATCATGCGCATCTCGGCAAGCGGACGGCCTTGTTCGACGGCCAGGAGGTTTGCCAGCGCGTCGCCGTCGCGCTCGACCAGGTCCGCCAGCCGAAGCAGCCAGCGGGCCCGGGCCGAGCCGCCCGCGCGCGCCCATGCGTCGTCGTGCAATGCGCCGTGTGCGGCGCGCACCGCGCGATCGACGTCTTCGGCGGTCGACGCGGGCACCGCGGCGACATAGTCGCCGGTCGCCGGCGCCAGCTTTTCGAAGGTGCGGCCGGCAGATGCATCGCAATGCCGGCCGCCGATCAGATTCTGAATTTTCATCATGGTGTCCGTATTTCCCAGGGGCGAATCGTCGGGCCGGGCCGGTCGAGGCGATGGCGGCTGCCACGGCCCGGCTTCAACGTCGGATCCACTGTATGTCGATGAAATGGCGGGCCTTGTCCGCTATCGGCAATCGTTGCCGCGCGATCGGGATAGGGAATACCCGCGCGGCGGCGCCGGCGCGACGCATCGATGCGTGTCGCGCCGGCAACGGGAAAGCGTCGGGGGGCAGGGCAACGCGACGCCGGCGCCGCGCACGGCACCGGCGGGGCGGCGACTACCGGGCGACTACTGGACGGCGCGTCCGAGTTCGCGATACAGGTCGGGATCGCTGCGCTTCAGGCGCAGCGCGGCGCGGATGCCGAGCGCGCCGATGGCGAGCAGGAAATACGGAAACATCGCGACGAAGGTCGAATCCGATCCGCTCAGCACGGACAGGTTGCGCACGACCAGCACGAGGCATGCGCCGAGCGCGATCACGCTGACGAGCGGCGCGATCAGGCGGTGCACGAGGCTGGCGTCGCGGTGGTCGCGCGCGAAGAACGCGATGACCGAGGCCGCGACGAGGATCTGCACCGCGATGATGCCGATCGTGGCCAGCGCGCTCATCCACGAGAACACGACCGCGAACGGATCGAGGCGGAAGGCGGCGGAGCCGGCGATGGCCGCGAGCGCGATCAGCGTCTGCACTTTCCCGGCGACGTCGGGGCAGCGATGCACGGGGCACGTATGGCCGAGCTTGCGCCACAGCACGCGTTCGCGGCCCATCGCGTAGAAATAGCGCGTGATCGTGTTGTGGAACGACAGGATGGCCGCGAACAGGCTCGTGACGAGCAGCACGTTCATCGCGTCCGTCGCGATGCCGCCGAGCAGCCGGCCGCTGACGGCAAACCACAGGTTGGCCGGATCGCGGTTCGCTTGCGCGGCGATCTGCCCTTCGCCCCACGCCTCGACGATCGCCCACGACGACAGCGCGTAGAACACCATGATCAGGATCACGGCCAGGTACGTGGCGCGCGGGATCGTGCGTTTCGGGTCGCGGGCCTCCTCGGAGAAGATCGCCGTCGCCTCGAAGCCCATGTACGAGCCGAGCACGAACACGAGCGCGGTGCCGAGCCCGGGCGTGAACACCATCGCGGGGCTGAACGGCTTCGCGCTGAAGCCGCCGGCGTTCGCGCCGTGCACGACGATCGCGAGATCGAGCAGCATCACGATCGCGATCTCGCCGATCATCAGCATGCCGAGCAGCCGCCCGCTGAATTCGATGTGCCGCGCGCCGCAGAAGTGGACGGCGACGACGCAGGCCAGCGCGAACGCCCACCACGGAACGTCGATGCCGTAGTGCTGCTGGACGCCGTTGTTCAGGAAGAAGCCGAACATGCAGTAGATCGCAATCTGCACGGCGTTGTACGCGACGATCGCGACGAACGCGCCGCCGACGCCGGCCGGGCGCCCGAGCCCGTTCGCGATATACGCATAGAACGCGCCCGCATTGGAGATGTGCCGGCTCATCGCCGCGTAGCCGATGCTGAAGATCAGGTACATCACGCCCGCCAGCACGAATACGCCGGGCACGCCGGGGCCGTTGCCGAGCGAGAATGCCGCGGGTGTCGCGCCGACCATCGCGGTGAGCGGCGCGGCCGCGGCGACGACGAAGAAGACGATGTGTGAAAGTCCGACGGCGTTTTTGCTGAGCCCTGCTTCGGACCGGGATGACAGTTCGTTCATAGGTAGTCCCGCTGACCGGATCGTCCGTCAGGAGTCGACACCGGCATGCCTGATCAATATCCCTGCGCCGCGGGCCGATCCTGACGATCCGGCAGTGGGTGCTGCCGTCCGCCGACGACACAGGTATGCGCTTCGACGTCCGCCCGGTGACGCGCACGGAGCGCGCGAGCGGGGCGACGACAAAATTTACGGTGCCGAAAAGCCGGACGTTGTCCGCTATCGGCAATCCGCGTGCGCCGGGTGGCAGGGGATTACCCGGATGCGACGCCGCGGCGCGCGGCGCCGCGTATGCGCGACGTCAGCTCAGGCGCGGCGTGTGCGACGGCAGCTCGTGGAAATGCTGCTGGTAGTACGCGGAGAAGCGCCCGAAGTGGCAAAAGCCGAATTGCGCTGCCGCGTCGCCGATCCGCATCGTCTCGGGTGTCGTCATCAGGAAGCGTCGCACCGCGTTCAGCCGGATCGAGCGGAGGTAGGCCGTCGGCGTGGTGCCGACGACGTTCTGGAAGCTGTATTGCAGCGTGCGGCGGCTGATCCGGAGGTGATGGCAGAGATCGATGACCGTCGGCACGTCGTCGCTTTGCAGCGCGATCTCCTGGCTGCGGCGAACGATGTAGCTTTGCGTCGATGCCGACGGCAGCGCACCGGCATCCGATTCGTCGGACTGTACGAGGTCGAGCAGGATGCCGACGACACTGTGCGCGAGCACGCGTTCGTCGAACGCGTCGCGTGCGGTGAGCGAACCGCTGTCGAGCGCCTGGCCGAGCACGCGCTCGAGGCCGTCCAGCGCATTGCGGTAACGCGCGGGCGAGATGGGGAGCACCGGCTGCTTCAGGATGCGCGCGGGCAGGTTCGCGAGTTCGTCCAGTTCGTGATCGGCCGTGAGCGTGCGATCGATCGTGAAGGCGAGCACTTCGGTATCGCACGGAAGATGGGCGACGAACTCCTCGCCGCCGCGCAAGGTCAGCAGGCTCGGGCGCTCGACGGTGCGCCCCTGGACCACCGGCGCGACCGCGCTTGCGATCGGCAGTGCGAAGCAGAGGCGATCGCGCGGCGCCAGCCCGTGCTGCATGACACGCTGGTTGATGCGTTCGCGAAAGACATGAAAGCGCTGGCCGGCGACCTGGCGCAGCGTGGTCGTGGCGGTGCCGGGGCTGATCTGGTCGTAGTGCTGCGACCAGTTCACGATCGCCTGGGAATGGAGGAACACATCCGAGAAGCACAGTGTTTCAGCGTGCAGGTTCATGGTCTGACTAATGCGTCCCTTCTCAAATTCGATGCCGGCCGAAGCCGGCTCATGCTGCCCGGGCGCGGGCAGCGCGATCGCGCAATGCGCGCGATCCGCCCGGAATCTCCCGGAAGGTGCCGTGCGGCCCGACCAGTCGTGCCGACGATCATATCCAGAAAAAAAACGTCGGGTGACGCGTCGGCAAGACGCCGTTGCCGCACTTCGCGTCACCTGCAAGCGTCGTGTCGCGGATAGCGACGGGTGAGCGCAAGGAACGTGAAATAAAAGCCCGAAATGCGGGACAATTCAGAAAATTGGTTGTGAATGAAGGTGCAATGAATTATTGAAATCCCATTATAGGGGATTCAATTTAATTCCGAGATGGGGTTTACACACGGTGCCGCGCGACGCATTGCGCGAAGGGCGACAAGGGCGCGAAGGCGCCCGTGTGCCGGTCAATCCGGGTCGGCTTTCAGCCCACCGTCGATCCATCGCGCTTCCGACGCGCGAAGATGCGCGCGGATGGCCGTCTGGGCCGCGATCGGGTCGCCGGCCTGCAACGCGTGGAGCACGTCCTCGTGCTCCTGCACGGCGGCGGTCCAGGTCTGCGGATTCTCCGCGTGGCCGCGCATGGCCGCGGCGATCGGGTCGTGGCGGCTGTCGAACAGCTCGCCGACGTAGCGGGTGAGCACCGAATTTCCGGCGGCTTCCGCAATCAGCATGTGGAACTGCCGATCGGCTTCGACGGGCGATTTGCCGGACTCCGCGAGCCGCTTCATGCGCTGAACCGTGCGGCGCAGGCGATCGAGCATCGCGGCCGTCATCCGCGCCGCGGCCAGCGCGGCAACGCTGCCCTCGATGGCCGCGCGCGCCTGCATCAGTTCCGACGGACTGTCGCCGAGCGTGCCCATCGTGCCGACATCGTCGGCCGCCGTGTCGCGCACATAGACGCCGGAGCCCATCCGGATCTCGATCTGGCCGCCGATTTCCAGCGCGATCAGCGCCTCGCGAAGCGACGGGCGCGATACGCCGAGCGTCAGCGCCAGCTCGCGCTCGGGCGGCAGACGCTCGCCGACTGCGAATTCGCCCTGACGAATCAACGCGACGATCTGCGCCGCGACCGATTGGTAAAGCCGCTTGGGTTCTGTCGATTTCATCCGATGGATCTTGGTCAATGCGCTTTCCGCGCAAGCGCGCGTCGCAAAGTCTATCACGCTCGCCTCATCGCTCTATACGGCGGCCCGTTAGTGCAGATGTCCGGGTTTTCACCATTGGTAAGATCGGATGCAAATATATAAATTGGCTAGACCAAAAAGTGGCTGACTTGATGTAATTCTTCGAAATTGGACTGACCAAACGGAGACGAGGTCGGCCCTTCCCAAGGAGACGTAATGGCAATGCCTCGCAATCTGCCCGGTCAGGCCGCACAGGACGAAGCGGACCGGGAGATCCTGCGCCTGGAAGGGATTCGCAAGCGCTTCCCGGGCGTCCTCGCGCTCGACGGGATTCGCCTCGACCTGCGCCGCGGCGAGGTGCATGCGGTGTGCGGCGAAAACGGCGCAGGCAAGTCCACGCTGATGAAGATCATCAGCGGTCAGTACCTGCCCGACGAGGGCGTCGTTCACTATCGCGGCGCGCCGGTGCGGTTTCGTTCGGCCTCCGAAGCGCAGGCGGCCGGCATCGCGATCATCCACCAGGAACTCAATCTCGTGCCGCACCTGAGCGTCGCGGAGAACCTGTACCTCGCGCGCGAGCCGCGGCGCGGGCCGTTCGTCGACACGAAACGGCTCAATGCGGATGCGGCACGCTGCATTGCGCGGATCGGCCTGAACGTCGCACCGACGACGAAGGTCGGCGTGCTGTCCATCGCGCAGCAACAGATGGTCGAAATCGCGAAGGCGCTGTCGCACGATTCGCGCGTGCTGATCATGGACGAGCCCACGTCGTCGCTGACGGAATCGGAAACGGTGCAGCTCTTTCGCCTCATCGAGGAGCTGCGTGCCGACGGCGTGGCGATTCTGTACATCTCGCACCGGCTCGACGAAATGGCGCAGATCGTCGATCGCGTGACCGTGCTGCGCGACGGGCGCCACATCTCGACGGACGATTTCGCCGACGTGAGCATCGACGACATCGTCGCGCGCATGGTCGGACGGACGCTCGACGACGCGTATCCGTCGCGGCAATCGACGCCGACCGACGAAGTGCTGCTCGACGTGCGGGATCTGCGCCGCGATGGCGTGTTCGGGCCGGTGTCGTTCGCGCTTCGCAAGGGCGAGATCCTGGGTTTCGCGGGACTGATGGGCGCCGGGCGCACCGAAGTCGCGCGCGCGATCTTCGGCGCGGACCGCCCGGACGGCGGCGCGATCACGCTGCACGGCCGGCCCGTGGCGATCCGCTCGCCGCGCGAGGCGATCCACCACGGCATTGCGTATCTGTCGGAGGACCGCAAGAAGGAGGGGCTGGCGCTGCCGATGCCCGTCGCGGCGAACCTCACGCTCGCGAACGTGCGCGGCATCGCGTCGCGCCTGGGCTTCCTGCGCTTCGACGACGAGCTCGACGTGGCGCGGCGCTACGTGCAGGACCTCGCGATTCGCACGCCGTCGGTGCAGCAGCTCGTGCGCAACCTGTCCGGCGGCAACCAGCAGAAGGTCGTCATCGGCAAATGGCTCTACCGCGGCTCGAAGATCCTGTTCTTCGACGAGCCGACGCGCGGCATCGACGTGGGCGCGAAGTTCGCGATCTACGGGCTGATGGACCGGCTCGCCGCCGACGGCGTCGGCGTGGTGCTGATCAGTTCGGAACTGCCGGAGCTGCTCGGCATGACCGACCGGATCGCCGTTTTTCACGAAGGTCGATTGACCGCGTTTCTCGACACCCAACACACCAGTCAGGAGGAGATCATGCACTACGCTTCGGGGCGTCCCCATGCTTGAAATGACATCGGATCGAAGCCAGGCCGACGAGCGGGCGGCGCGACAGCGGCGCCGCGACCTGATCCAGAAGTTCGCGGCGCTGGGCAGCCTGGTCGTGCTCGTGTTCGCGTTTTCCGTATCGAGCGCGGCGTTTTTCTCGGTCGACAACCTGATGACCGTCGGCCTGCAGGTGACCTCCATCGCCTATCTGGGCGTGGCCGCCACCTGCGTGATCATCACGGGCGGCATCGACCTGTCGGTCGGCTCGGTGCTCGCGCTGGCGGGCGTCTCGTCCGCGCTGCTGGTCAAGGCGGGCGTGCCGGTGCCGGCGGCCATGGCGGCCGGGATCCTGGTCGGCGCGCTGTGCGGGTTCGTCAACGGCATTTGCGTGACGCGCATGGGCCTGCCGCCGTTCATCGCGACGCTCGGGATGATGCTCGTCGCGCGCGGCATCGCGCTCCAGATCACCGGCGCACGGCCGGTATCGGATCTCGGCGACGCGTTCGGCGCGCTCGGCAACGGCGCGCTGCTGCGCATCTCGCGCATCGGCGCGGACGGGTTCCCCGACACGACGTTTCCCGGCATTCCGTATCCGGTCGTGATCATGGTCGTGCTGTTCGTCGTGGTTTCCGTGCTGCTGTCGAGAACGTCGCTCGGCCGCCATATCTACGCGGTCGGGTCGAACGCGGAGGCGGCCCGCTTGTCCGGCGTGAACGTGCAGGGCGTGAAGCTCTTCACCTACGTGCTGTCCGGCGCGCTCGCCGGCGTGACCGGCTGCGTGCTGATGTCGCGGCTCGTCACCGGGCAGCCGAACGAAGGCGTCATGTACGAGCTCGACGCCATCGCCAGCTCGGTGATCGGCGGCACGTCGCTGATGGGCGGCGTCGGGACGATTTCCGGCACGGCGATCGGCGCGTTCGTGATCGGCGTGCTGCGCAACGGCCTGAACATGAACGGCGTGTCGAGCTTCATCCAGCAAATCATCATCGGCGTCGTGATCCTGGGCACGGTCTGGATCGACCAGTTGCGCAATCGCCGGCACTGACCGGCAGCAGTTCCCACCAACGAGAAGCGGAGCGAGACATGAACAAATCCATCCTGCTGGCAGCATCGGCATGCCTGTTCGCGGCATGCAACAGCGGTGCGTACGCGGCGGGCGGCGAGATCGCCGTGATCGTCAAGACGGTCAATTCGAACTACTGGCAGAACGTGCAGAAAGGCGCGAAGGCGGCGCTCGACGGCGCCAAGGGCTACACGATGACGTTCCAGGGCCCCGCGGCCGAGTCCGACATCAGCGGGCAGGTCAACATGGTCGACAACGCGGTCACGCGTCATGTGGCGGGCATCGTGCTCGCGCCGTCCGATCCCGATGCGCTCGTGCCCGCGATCAAGAAGGCGTGGGAAGCGCACATTCCGGTCGTGCTGATCGACTCGGCGATCTCGGACGCCGGCAAGCCGTATTACCAGGCATTCCTGACGACCGACAACGAGAAGGCGGGCGCGCTGTGCGCGAAGGCGCTGATCGACCGGGTCGGGCAGTCGGGCAAGGTCGCGATCATGTCGTACGTGCCGGGCGCGGGTTCCGAAGTCAGCCGCGTCGGCGGGTTCCGCAAGTACATCGCGAGCCATTCGAAGCTGCAGATCGTCGGCCCGTACTACTCGCAATCGCAAATGGCGAACGCGCTGAACCAGACGACCGACGTGCTGTCGGCGAACCCCGACCTGAAGGGCATCTTCGGCGCGAACGAGCCGACCGCGGTCGGGATGGGCCGTGCGTTGAAGCAGTCGGGCAAGGCCGGCAAGGTGGTGGCGATCGGGTTCGACGGCAACGAGGACCTGCAGGGCTTCGTGCGCGACGGCACGGTGCAGGCGATCGCCGTGCAGGGCTCGTGGCAGATGGGGAACCAGGGCGTGCGCACGGCGCTCGACGTGGTCGAACGCAAGCCGGCGCCGAAGCTGATCGATACCGGCGTCGTGATGGTCGACAAGCAGAACCTCGATTCGGAGGCGGCCAGGAACGTCCTGTACTGAGCGACCGCGCAAGCCGCCCGCGCACGGGCGGCGACTGCCGGCCGTGCCTCTTTCCCGCACCCTGTCACGACTCATGAACGCAAACGATATGCGCGCATTGCCGCGCAGCGGTCTGACGATGTCCGCGCTCGGTCTCGGCTGCTCGCAGCTCGGCGGCCTGTATCGCCCGATGTCGGCCGCCGACGCCGATTCGCTCGTCGAAGCCGCGTGGGCCGCCGGCCTGCGCTACTTCGACACCGCGCCGTATTACGGCTACACGCTGTCCGAGCGGCGCGTGGGCGCGGGGCTCGCGCCGCGCGAGCGCGGCGCGTTCACGCTCAGCTCGAAGGTCGGGCGCTTGATGCGCGCCGACGCGAGCGTGCGCCCGGGCGACGACGGCTGGGCCGAGCCGCTGCCGTTCCGGCCCGTCTACGACTACAGCTACGACGGCATCATGCGGTCGCACGAGGACAGCCGGCAGCGGCTCGGGCTCGCGCGGATCGACATCCTGTACGTGCACGACATCGGCGCGATGACGCACGGCGATCGTCACGCGCACTACTGGGAACAACTGACCCGCGGCGGCGGGTTTCGCGCGCTGGACGCGCTGCGTGCGGGCGGCGAGATCGGCGGGTTCGGCCTCGGCGTGAACGAATGGGAAGTCGCCGCCGCTGCGCTGAACGAGGCCGCGCTCGATGCCGTGCTGCTGGCCGGCCGCTACACGCTGCTCGAACAGACCGCGCTCGAGCCGTTGCTCGACGCGTGCGGCCGCGCGGGGACGGGCATCGTGGTCGGCGGCGTGTTCAATTCCGGCGTGCTGGCCGGCAACGGCAAGTTCAACTATGCGGACGCCAGCGCCGACGTGATCGACAAGGCCACGCGGCTCGGCGCGCTGTGCAACCGCTTCGACGTCCCGCTGCCCGCCGCCGCGCTGCAGTTTCCGTTCGGCCATCCGGCGGTCGTGTCGTGCGTGGTCGGCGCGCGCAGCGTGGCCCAGCTGCAACAGAACATCGCATGGTTCGAGCGCCCCGTGCCGAGCGAACTGTGGGCCGCGCTGCGCGACGAAGGGCTGATCGCGGCGCGCGCGCCCGTCCCGGGAGCGCGCGCATGACGGCGCGCATCGACGCACATCAGCACTACTGGCAAATGGGCGCGCGGGCCGGCTGCTGGCCGCCGGCCGAACTCGACGCGATTCACCGCGATTTCGGTCCCGCCGATCTGGCGCCGCTGCTCGACGCGGCGCGCATCGACGGCACCGTGCTCGTGCAATCGCTGCCGAGCGACGCCGACACGCGCTTCCTGCTCGATCTCGCGGACGAAACCCCGACGGTCGGCGCGGTGGTCGGCTGGGTCGACCTGAAGGCTGCCGACGCGCCGGCGCGGATCGCGGCCTTTGCGGCGGCGCCGAAAGCGCGCGGGTTGCGACCGATGCTGCAGGATCTGCCCGACGATGCGTGGATCGACGATCCGGTGCTGGATCGCGCGGTCGCCGCGATGCTCGAACATGCGCTGCGTTTCGATGCGCTGGTGATGCCGCGCCATCTCGATGCGCTGCATGCGTTCGCGCAGCGCCACCCGGATCTGCAGATCGTGATCGATCACGGCGCGAAGCCGTTCATCGAGCGCGGCGAGCTGCAGCCGTGGCTGTCGGCGATGCGCCGCCTTGCGAGCCTGCCGAACCTGCACTGCAAGCTGTCGGGCCTGTGGACCGAGGCCGGGCCGTCGGACGGCGCGGACGCCGTAAGAGCGCGCACGCGGCCTTATGTGCATGCGCTGGCCGACCTGTTCGGGCCGACGCGACTGATGTGGGGCAGCGACTGGCCGGTGCTGCGGGTGGCGTCGGCGTGCGGCGGCTACGGCGACTGGCTGGCCGCGTGCGAGGACGACTGCGCGCAGTTCCTCGGCTCGGCGGCGCTCGCCGATCTGTTCGGCGGCAACGCGCGCCGTTTCTACCGGATCGACGCCGCGAGCAGCGGCGCATGACCTGATCGTAAGGAACCCGACATGCTCGGCGTGATCTGCGAATCCCCCGGCGTGCTGCGCGTGCAACATCGCGAACCGCCCGTGCGCCGGAGCTTTGTGCCGAGGTGGCCCGGCGGCAGGGCGGCGCCGTGCCCGACGTCCACGATTTCAACCTGCCCGCGATCATCGATCTGCAACGGCGCTTCGGTACGCGGCCTCGCCCGTCGGGCGAAGCCGGCATGCGCGACGAAGCAGGGGCCTCCGGCCGCTTCGCCTGACCGGCACCGCCGGCGGGCGGCGCCGTTGCACGGATCGATGCCCGCTGCCGGGTTATGCCGCCGACAGCGTGATCGACACACCCGTCGCCGTATAGACCGGCGTCGCCTTGAAGCCGTCGACCGTCACCGTCGAGAATTTCGCGGCGCCTGCTGCCGCGTCGATCAGCGCGATGGTGTCGCCGGCTTTCGGCGTATAACCGTTCACGAACTTCACGTGCAGCGTGCCGCCCGCGACGGTGAACGCACCACCGACGCGCAGGCGCCCGCCGCCGTTGCCGTCGATGTCGAGTTCGAGCGTCGTGTTGTCGAGCTGCGTGTAGCGGGTCGCGATTGTCACCGGTGCGCCGGCCGCGATCCGGATGCCGCCGCCGGAACCGACATACACGTCGCCGTTGCCGAACGCCATCGTGGAAGCCGCGGCGAGCGTGCCGCCGCTGACCTGCGTGCCGCCCGTATAGCTGTTGTTGCCAGCCAGCGTCAGCGTGCCGCTGCCCTGCAGCGTCAGCTTGCCGGCGCCCGCGATGTCGTTGCGCCACAGGTCGGCGGCGTTGAGGCCGCCCTTCGACGCGTCCATCGCGACGATCACGTTGCCGTTGAACGCGCCGTAGCCGTCGGCGGCCGCGAACAGGTTCAGCCGGCCCCAGCCTTCCGCGTCGTTCATCACCGGGTAGCCGGACGGCAGTTCGGTGGTCTTCAGCACGACACGCCGCTGGTCCGCGCCCAGATACGGGAAGCGCGTCTGCAGCAGGATCTCCGCACCCTTCGGCACGACCGGCGGCGCGCCGGTCGCGTCGATCGCGCCGAAGCCGTACGTCATGCGGCGCGTGAAGGCCGCCTTGTTGGTCGAGTAGTCGGCGAACCGGTCGGTCGCCGTCGTGCCCGAGCGCGCGAATGCGGCGAAGGTCGCATCGGTCGTGCCGGTAAGCTGCTGCAGCGTCTGGTGTGCCTGGCCATACGCGGCCTGCGCGTCGCTCGCGTATGCGGCGAGGTTGGCCGCGCTGACGGCCAGCGCGAGCATGCGGCCGCCGATCACGTCGAGCGGCGAGTGCATGCCGGCGAGGATCCGGTTCTCGCCGAGCTCGAGGCCGCGGCCGACCATTTCCTGGAAACGCTCGGGCACGAGCCACGCCATCGTCACGGCGTCGCGCATCGCTTCGGCCTGGTGACCGCTGATGAAGCCGCCGTCGGTCGCCGGCGTCGTGCTTTCCGCGGGCACGAGCGTCGGCGCGACGACGACGCTCGAACTCCAGCGATACGGCCGCGCATATTTGTAGAAGCGCTTCGCGGGTTCGGTCGACGCGTTGTTGCCCATCTCGTTGAGCAGGTCGACGACTTTCCCGAAATTCGCGTTGCCGCTGCTGCCCACGCCGACGTTGTTGCCGGTGTCGTTATAGAGGACGGTCGTGGCGTCGGCCGGCACGCTGGTGATGCTGGTCGTCTGCTGGGCCGCGGTGCGCCATGCCGCGGTGAGCGGCCCCATGCCGTCCGTCACGCTGTAGCCCTTGCCGCGCCGGTCGTCGAAGTAGGCGGCGTCGGCTTGCTGCGGCGTGCGCGCGGTCGTCGCGTTGACCACGTATTGCACGTTCGCCGACAGCACCGTGTCGTTCAGGCTCGTGCCGCACGGCGTGCCGTTGCCGGGCAGCCCCGTGCAGGTGGAAGGCGAGATGGCCGGAAACGCGCCGTTGGCCGCCGCGGTCACGCCGGCATCGACGAGCATCGTCGACGGCTGCCACAGGTCGAGGAAGCGGCTCACCACGCGCACGGCGGCGTTGGTCGACAGCGTTGCATAACGAGCGTCGCCGCGCTGGTTGGTCGCGACGTTGTCGACGAACGCGGGCACGCTCGGAACGGGCGCGCTGTCGACGAAGCCGGGGTCGGCCGGCGGCGCCGCGACCGAGGCGTTCGTCGAGTTCGTTGCGACGACATCGTCGCCGCCGCCGCAGGCAGCCAGGACGATCGCGGTCGATAGGGCTGCGACGTGCAGCGGGAGACGGCTCGGTGACGCAAACATGCAAACTCCATCCTGAGGGTAGAAGATGGAGCATTGTGGTGGCCGATCGTTACGCGACGGTTACGAAACCGTTTAACGTCATGCGGCGTGAGCGAGCCCGTCCCGCGTTCGGCGGATGATGTTTAGTTTGACTTCCTAAACGGGACGGGTATCGACAGCAATATGGATGTCGGCAGTGGTGCGACGCGGCTATGCGTGCGATGCGCCCGCTTCCAGCCGGAACAGCGATACCGACTCGGCAAGCTGGCTGCCCTGTTCCTCGAGCGACTTCGATGCGGCGGCGGCTTCTTCGACGAGCGCCGCATTCTGTTGCGTGACTTCATCCATTTGCGTGATGGCCAGGTTGACCTGCTCGATGCCGCGGCTCTGCTCGTCCGATGCCGCGGCGATCTCGCCCATGATGTCCGTCACGCGCGCCACCGCCTGCGTCACCTGGTTCATGGTGTCGCCCGCATTGTTCGCGAGACGCGAGCCGTCCTGAATCTTATGGACCGATTGCGTGATCAGTTGCCGGATTTCCTTCGCGGCGGTCGATGAACGTTGCGCGAGACTTCTCACTTCGCTGGCCACGACCGCGAAGCCGCGGCCTTGTTCGCCCGCGCGTGCGGCCTCCACGGCCGCGTTGAGCGCGAGAATGTTGGTCTGGAACGCGATCCCTTCGATCATCCCGGTGATATCGGCGATTTTCGTCGAGCTGTCGCTGATCTCCGTCATCGTTTCGACCACCAGGCCGACCGCGGCGCTGCCGCGCTGCGCGACTTCCGACGCGTTATTGGCCAGCGAGCTCGCCTGCTGCGCATTGTCGGCGTTCAGTCGCACGGTGGACGTCAATTCTTCCATGCTGGAGGCGGTTTCCTGCAGCGATGCGGCCTGCTGTTCGGTGCGCGACGACAGATCCTGGTTGCCGGACGCGATTTCGCTCGCGCCTGTCGCGACATTGCCGGACGCAATGCGGACCTGCGCAATCAGGCGCACCAGGTTGGCCTGCATTTCGCGCATGGAGGCCAGCACGCTGCCGCTCGGCGCGTCGGCGGTGGCGGAGCCGGCGGCGAGGTCGCCGCCGGCGATGCGATGCGCGATGTCGCTGAGCGTGGCAGGCTCCGTGCCGAGCGAACGGGTCAGCCCTCGCACGATGACGAAGCCCGCCGCCACCGCGCCCGCGACGGCGGCGACGCAGATGGCGATGAGCAGCGCGCGCCGGGACGCATAGCGGTCTTCCGACTCCTTCACCATCTGCCCGGCGCGTTCGCGCGTGTACACGATATAGGCCTGCGATGCGTCGACCAGCTGCGCCAGCAGCGGTCGGCATTGTTCGTTCATCATCGTGATGGCCTGATCGCGCCGGTTGTTCAGCGCGGCGTCGACGATGGCCCGTGCCACCGGGCCATACCTGGCCTCGATCTGGTCGATTTGCCGCACCAGCTCGCGCGCCTTGTCGGTTGCGTCGGTGCCTTCGGCAACGGCGTTCTTGAGTGCGGCGATCCGTGTGCCGACGTCGCGATCGGCCTGCAGCGCCGCTTCCTTCTCGAGGTCCAGGTCGTGCGGCGTCGTCACGAGCACCAGGTTGCGAGCCGCGATGGCGCGCCGATCGACGGCGACGCGGACCTTGGCCGCCAGTTCCGCGCGAGCGTTGATGCCATTGACGTAGTTTGCGAACACCGCGTTCGCGTTGCTGAGCGATACGATGCCGAGGAACGAAACGAGCAGCACCACGCATGTCAGGAGGCCAAATGTAAGGGTGAGTTTCGTGCGAACCGTTAACTGTTTGCCATGCATCTGTAAGGACCTCTTGCGTTGATGTTGAATAGCCTTCCTTATTATCGGATTGGTTAAAGAAGGATTGAGGGTGCTTGAAAAACGCAATCGTTTGCGGGATGAGAAACTTCGAAATGGAAAAGAACCCGCCGTTCTGAGCGTTGTCCGGAGAGGTTTTTACGTCAGATGTTATGGAGTGCGTGATGTCGGAGGCGGCACCGTCACGAAATTGTCATTGTCCGAAAAGCGGTCGCGGTCGACCGCAACGCCCGTCAAACCGGATGCGCAAGCGATCCCGTGTCGCCGCGGCACGCGCGGTTTCTACCGTGGCGCTTCGCCGTATACAACGCGAGGTCTGCTTGATGCGTGAGCGCGTCGACGGACACCGGGCGTGCGCGATGCCCGGTCGCGTAGCCGATGCTGACCGTGAAAGGGGGAACCGTCTCGGCGAACTCGGGGAGCCGGTTGCGTTCCACTTCCGCGCGAATGGCCTCCGCGACCTTCGCGGCGCCGCTTTCGTCGGTGTCCGGCAGCACCGCGACGAACTCTTCGCCGCCGTAACGCGCGGCGATGTCGGCGCGCCGCCGCGTGTGAGTCCGGATGCATTCGGCCAGGAATCTCAGAGCCGTGTCACCCTGCGCATGCCCGTATCGGTCGTTGTACTGCTTGAAGTGGTCGGCATCGATGAACAGCACGGACAGGCTGCCTTCATTGCTGCGCTGAAGTCGTTTCCATTCGTCGGCCAGCGCGACGTCGAGCGCGCGGCGATTGCACAGGCCCGTCAGCGGATCGGTGCGGGTGAGATCGGTCAGCAGGGTCTGCTTGCGAAGATTGTCCCGCAACGCGAATGCGAGCAGCCAGACGACGGCGCAGAACAGCGCGCAGATGAACGATGCCGACACACCGACCGACCATGACATGCGCGTGAAACCGGCGAGCACGTCGCGCTCGGCAGGGGCGACGACGGCAATCAGCGGGGTGCCGGGCACCCGCTGGAACGTATAGAGCCGCAAGATTCCGTCGATGCGCGAGTAGGACGCATAGAACCCCGAATCCTGGTTCAGCATGCGATCGAAGGTCTTCGATCGGCTCAGGCGAACCATCTGGTGTTCGCTCAGCGGCGGATTTCTGGCCAGGATGGTGCCGTCCGTGCGCAGGATCGCGCTGATGCCGTTCCGCCCGACGTCCAGGCGGGCAAGCAGCTGATCGAAGTAGGCGATATCGATGGCGACAATCGCGATCCCGTTGAACGCGTGGTTCGGACCTTCGATGCGCCGGGACAGCGCGATGGACTCCGTGCCGCTGCGCGAACGCGCGCGATAGGCCTCCGATACGTAAAGGCCGACGTTCGCCGCGTCGCGATGGACCTTGAAGTAGTCGCGATCGCTGAAGTCCCAATGATGTGACGGGCCGCAGCACCCGTCGATCAGGCGGCCGTACTGGTCCGTCACACCCATGCCGGTCACGTATTGCGCGGCCGCGCGCTGGAACAGCAGGTCGTGCCGAAGCCCGGTGTCCATATGCTGGACCTCCGGCTTGCCGAGATTGGATGCGAGCGCGATCAGTGCGTTGTTGGACGTTTCGACGGTCCGCGCGATCTCGCTGACCAGCACGGCGGCGACGTTGCGCGAGGTCTCGTGCGCATGCTCGACGACACCGCTTCTCGTGGCCCACAGCGTGATTGCGCTGATGCTCAGCGCGGCGAGCGACATCAGTGTGCCGAGCGCGCCGACGACAAGATGGTTTCGTCCCGCCCAGTCGGCGATTTTTTCGATGGATGTGGATGCGGACATGCTCGCGCTCGTGGGGAATGCCCGGTGCGATGACCGAGGCTGCGCTCAAATCCGGGTTAACGGCAGGTAAGCGGGGAAATCGAGGCCTGCATGCGAAGCGAATCGACGGGGCGTTGCCGCAAACGTGTGCGGCCGCCCCGCCGGTTCCGTCGAAGCCGATGCGTCAGGCGGGTGCGCCGGATTCGTCGACGAGCCGCCCGAGCCGGACGACGGTGACACCGGGCCGCAATTGCCGCAGCGACGGCATTACGAGCACGCAATCGGGATAGGGCGTCACGACGGGGACCTCGTTCGACCAGCCGATCACGGTGCCGGCGTCCGGGAAATGTTCGAGGCCGGTATAGTCGCCCGCAAAGCGAAACACGCCGTTCGTCGCGACCACGGGCTCCGTCACTTGCACGACGCGCATCGTGTCGGGCAGCGGCAGGAACCAGTCCGCGGGCAGGTCGTCACGCTCGATCACGCCGGACGCGACCAGGAAGCGGGCCGTCGAGTCGCGGGCGACGTCCACCGCGCGTGCTTCCCAGTGCTGCCCGCATTCGACCAGCATCGCGCATTTCGGGCTGCCCGGCTCGCCGAATGCCGCGTAATCGCGCATCCGCGTGCCTTCCGGGTGGCCTTCGTCGCGGATCACGGTGGCCGGCGCGCCGACCCGGCGCGCGAGCGCGACGCCCTTGTCGAGCGGCCCCGCGACGATCAGCGGCGCACTGCGCTCATGCATCGAATGCAGGTCGAGCAGCCAGTCGGCCGCATCGACGAACGGGCGCAGCGCGCGGGCGCGATCGAGTTCGACCGAGCGGGCCGACAGGTCGTCGAGCACGGCGGGCGTCCACACGCGGTTGAAATCCTGGTCGACGAAGCGCGCCGCGTCCGGCTGCGCGGGATCGAAGCGCGCATAGGCCGCGACGTTCGCGAACGACAGCGTGAGCGTGCCGCGACGCGGCCGCACGCCGAGCGCCAGCAGCGCGTCGACGACGATCGCGCCGCAGACTTCGTTGCCATGCGTGAGCGCGTTGACCATCACGTTCGGGCCGGCCTCGCCGGACGCGAAGCGGTAGACGTGGTCGACGCCGGTATTGCCCGCGCGGTGCGGCGCGAGGTCGGGAAACGAAACCTCGATCGGGTAGGGGGTGAAAGCGGTCATGGCGGCGTACCGGGTAACGAAAACGTAAGGAAGGGGCGCGCGATCAGTCGAGCCCGCCCTGGCACAGGTACTTGATCGACAGGTAGTCGTCGAGGCCGTAGCGCGAACCTTCGCGGCCATAGCCCGATTCCTTCACGCCGCCGAACGGCGCGGCTTCGCTCGCGAGCGCGCCTTCGTTGATGCCGACGATGCCCGTTTCGAGCCGCGCCGACACGCGCGCGATCCGCCGCACGTCCTGCGTGTAGAAATACGCGGCGAGCCCGAACGGCGTGTCGTTCGCGGCGCCGACGGCTTCGTCCTCGGTATCGAACGGAAACAGCGCGGCGACCGGCCCGAAGGTCTCCTCGCAACCGAGCTGCATGCCGGCGGCCGCATCGGCGAGCACGGTCGGCGCGTAATAGTTCGGCCCCAGTTCGGGCAGGCGCCTGCCGCCCGTCAGCACGCGGGCGCCGCGCTCGACCGCATCGTCGACATGGCGCGCGATCTTGTCGGTCGCGCGTGCGTTGATCATCGGGCCGATCTGCGCGGCCGGGTCGGTCGCGGGCGCGACTTTCAACGCGCCGACCCGCGCGGCGAGCTTCGCGGCGAATGCGTCGTAGATGCGGGCCTGCACGTACACGCGATTCGGCGACACGCAGGTCTGGCCGCCGTTGCGGAACTTGGCGGCCATCAGCCCGTCGACGGCGGCGTCGAGATCCGCATCGTCGAACACGATGAACGGCGCATTGCCGCCGAGCTCGAGCGACAGCTTCTTGAGCGTCGCGGCCGATTCGCGCGCGAGCAGCTTGCCGACGGGCGTCGATCCCGTAAACGTGATCTTGCGCACGCGGCCGTCGGCGAGCCAGTCGGCCACCGCGTCGATGCCGTGCTCGCGCGATGCGGCGATCACGTTCAGCACGCCGGGCGGCACGCCGGCTTCCTGCGCGAGGAACGCCAGCGCGAGCGCCGTGAGCGGCGTGTCTTCGGCCGGCTTCGCGACGACCGTGCAGCCGGCCGCGAGCGCGGGCGCGATCTTGCGCGCGATCATCGCGAGCGGGAAATTCCACGGCGTGATCGCGGCGACGACGCCGATCGGCTCCTTGACCGCACTCAGCCGCTTGCCGCGCTGCTGCTGCGGAATCAGGTCGCCGTACGTGCGGGTCGCTTCCTCGGCGAACCACAGCACGTACGACGCGCCATACGCGACTTCGCCGCGCGCTTCGGCGAGCGGCTTGCCCTGTTCGCGCGACATCAGTTTCGCGAGATCGTCGGTGTGCGCCACGATCGCCGCATGCCACGCGCGCAGGATCGCCGCGCGTTCGCGGGCCGGCGTCGCGCGCCACGCGGGCAGCGCGCGCACGGCGGCGTCGGTGGCGGCACGCGCGTCGGCCGCGCCGCTGTCGGGCGCGTCGGCCACGCGCTCGAGCGTCGCCGGATCGGTGACCGCGAAGCGGCTGCCGTCGAGCGCGTCGCGCCACGTGCCGTCGATCAGGTTTGTACTGCGAACGAGTTCGGTGCGGGAAAGGGTAAGTGACATGGCAGGTCCTTGAATGAGGTCGGCTAGACGGCGGCAGGCGGGTGCGTCGCGGCGACGCGCGTCCGGCGCGCCGCTGCTGTGCTCGCGATGGCCGCCGCTGTTCGTCAGTGCCGCTCGCCGAACAGCGATTCGAGCGGGTAGTGGCGCTTGACGAACGGCGACTTGATGATCACGTAGCTGAAATACTTCTCGATGCCGATGTTCTGCTCGAGCAGCCCTTCGACGATCGTCTGGTAGTGGCTCACGCTGCGCGTGACGAACTTGAGCAGATAGTCGTAGCCGCCGCTCGCGAGATGGCACTCGACGATCTCGTCGACATCGCGGATCGCCGCGACGAACCGGTCGAAGTCCTCGCGCCGGTGGTCGGCCAGCGTGACCTCGGTAAACACCACCTGCACGTCGCCGAGCTTCTCGAGCTGGATGTGCGCGCCGTACCCGGCGATGTAGCCGGCCTTCTCGAGCCGCTTCACGCGGATCAGGCACGGGCTCGGCGACAGTCCGACTGCATCGGCCAGTTCGACGTTGGTCATGCGCCCGCGCTTTTGCAACTGGGAAAGAATGCGCAGGTCGATCCGGTCTAGCTTGCTGTCCGTCATGTTCGCGTGAGAAGGCAGAAATGGAATGTCCGGTTACTTTAGAGTCGAACGGTAGCCGCCACAAGCCCGGCTTTCCCTCGCCCGCTTCACGCCCGTTTTACGCCGGCTGCGCGTGGGCGGCGTCGAGCGCGCGCTGCACGCCCGCGTCGGCCAGCACGTCGTCGAGCGTCTTGCGCACGCGATCGAACAGCAGGTCGAACTCGCCGGCCGTGAAGCTCAGCGCCGGCGCGAAACCGAGCACGCCGTCGCCGAACGCGCGGAACACGATGCCGTTCGCGTACGCGGCCGCCGTGATCCGGTCGGGCAGGTTCAGCGCCGGGTCGAAGCGCGTCTTGCGCGCCTTGTCGGCCACCAGCTCGAGCGCGCCGAGCAGGCCCGCCGAACGCGCGTCGCCGACCAGCGGGTGGTCGCGCAGCGCGTCGAGGCCCGCCGCGAAGCGCGGCGCCATCGCCTGGCCGTTCGCGAGCAGCCCGCCTTCGTGATAGAGCCTCAGCACCTCGAGGCCGATCGCGGCGCTGACCGGATGCGCGGAATACGTGTGGCCGTGCCCGACCACCGCGGACTCGGTGCGGCTGCCCGCGATCCCTTCATAGATTTCGTCGGACATCAGGACCGCGCCCATCGGCGCATAACCGGCCGTCAAGCCCTTCGCGACGGTCATCAGGTCCGGCTCGACGCGTTCGGTCTCGCATGCGAACAGCGGGCCCGTGCGGCCGAAGCCGGTGATCACCTCGTCGGCCACGAACAGGATGCCGAGGCGGCGGCATGCGTCGCGCATCGCCTTCAGCCAGCCTGCGGGCGGCACGATCACGCCGCCGGAGCCTTGCACCGGCTCGCAGAAGAACGCCGCGACGTTGTCCGCGCCGAGTTCCGCGACCTTCGCTTCGAGCGCGGCGACGGACGCGGCGATCAGCGCCTGCGGATCGTCGCCGAGCGGGTGGCGATACGGGTAGGGCGACGGAATGTGGTGCTGGTCGGCGCGCGGCAGGTCGAAATGGCGATGGAACGCGGGCAACGCGGTGAGCCCGGCGCCGATCGACGACGAGCCGTGATAACCGCGCTCGAGCGCGATCATGTGCTTCTTCGTCGGGCGGCCGGTCGCGTTGAAATAGTGCGTGATGAAGCGCACCGCGGAATCGACCGCATCGGAGCCGCCGAGCGTGAAGTACACGCGGTTCAGCGACGCGGGCGCGAGTGCGGCGAGCCGCTCGGCGAGCTCGATCGCGGGCTGCGACCCGAAATGGAAATAGCCGGTGGCGTACGGCAGCTTCGCCATCTGGTCGGCCGCCGCCTTCACGATGCTGTCGCGGCCGTAGCCGACGTTCACGCACCACAGGCCGGAAAACGCGTCGAGCAGCGTGTGGCCTTGCGCATCGCGCAGGAACACGCCGTCGGCGGAGTCGAGCACGGTGACGCCGCGCGCCTCGTGCGTACGGTAATTGACGACCGGATGAATCAGGTGTTGGCGATCGGCTTCGATCAGCGCGGAGTAGGTCATGGCAGGGCGGGACTCTCGTCGGGTGTCAGCGATGGAGTCATCCTAACGAGCGAGAAATTCTCGCGTGCCTTCAATTTGCCGGCTGAAACGTACGGGCGCGGCGTTTGCACGGCGCGCTTCGGCATTTTCTGCTGCGCCCGCGCGCCGGTGCGGATGAGCGGTCAGTAGCCGCGCGCGCGATCGACGACGCCGATCATCGGCTGCCCCGCGCGATGGCGCGCGAGGTTCGCCAGCACGGCATCGACGGCGGTGTCGGGCCGCGTCGCGCTGGCGATGTGCGGCGTGATCCGGATGCGCGGATGGGTCCAGAACGGGTGGCCGGCCGGCAACGGTTCGGGCTCCGTCACGTCGAGGATCGCGCTGTCGAGCCGGCCGCTGTCGAGCGCCGCGAGCAGCGCGGCCGCGTCGAGCTGCGGGCCGCGGCCGACCTGCACGAGCGACGCGCCGGCCGGCAGCGCGTCGAACACGCGCGCGCCGAGCAGCCCGCGCGTGTCGTCCGTGAGCGGCAGCAGGCAGATCAGGATGTCGGTGCGCGCGAGAAACGCTTCCAGCGCCGCATCGCCCGCATGGCACTCGACGCCGTCGAGCGTGCGCGGCGTGCGGCTCCAGCCGGCGCACGGGAAGCCGAAGCGCCGCAGCATGTCGAGCACGGCCTGGCCGAGCGTGCCGAGCCCGAGCACGCCGACGCGGCGCGACGCGGCCGCGCGCACCGGCCGCTCGTGCCAGACCTGCGTGCGTTGCTGCGCCGCGTAGTCGAACAGGTCGCGATGGATCGTCAGCACGGCCTGCGTCACATACTCGACCATGCCGTCGACGATGCCGGGCTCGATCATCCGCACGACCGGGATGTGCGCAGGCACGCGCGACAGGTCGAACTGGTCGATGCCGGCGCCGACGGAGAACACGATCTCGAGGTTCGGCAGCAGCGCGACCGGATCGTCGGGCGGCTGCCACGCGGCGAGGTAGCGCACCGCGTGCGGATCGCCGATGTCCGGCCAGATCCGGAACGCGAGGTCGGGCGCCTGTTGCGCGAAGCGGCGCGCCCATAACGCGCCGCGCACCGGGTCGGCCTTGTAGACGAAGCTCATGGCCCGCGTCGCTCAGCCGAGCGCCTGGTTCACGATCGCGAACGCACGCAGCGCCGGGTCGCGCGCGGGCGCGTCGCCGCGCACCATCGCGACGACCGTGTCGACGCGCGGCAACCCGAGCCCCTGCAGCCAGTCGGACAGGCCGCTGTCGCCCGGCACGTCGAGCCGCACGAACATGCCCTCGTGCAGCGCGAGCCAGTGGCTGATGAGCGCCTGCGCGCGCAGCGCGTCCGGCGCGATCACCGGGCCGATCGCATGGCCGCGGCCGAACCGGCGGAACAGCGCGAAGCCGAGCAGTTCGCCGTCGCGGTCGAGCGCGATCCCGTTGGCGACGTCGAGCAGCGCCTCGGTCGCCGCGTCGCGCGGATAGCCGGCCGCGCGCGACGCGAGCGCCGCGAGTCGCGGGCCGTCGTTCGTGCCGAGCGGCCGCAGCCGTTCGCCGGGCGGCAGCGAGATCAGCGGCGGCTGGAACACGGTGCCCTGGTGCTGGTCGATCGTGCCGATCGCGTGGAAGCCGAACTTCGCGTACAGCGGCTCGCCGGCCGGCGTCGCATGCAGGAATACCGTGCGCGTGCCGAAGCCGTCGACGAGCCGCGCGAGGAGTTCGCGGCCGATGCCGCGGCCGTGGCGCTCGGGCGACACGATCACCATGCCGAGCGATGCATGCGATTCGCCGAAGCGCCAGCCGAGCGCGGTGCCGACGACGCCGGTCTCGTCTTCGGCGACGAAGCCGCTGCCGAGCTGCAGCACGAAGCGCCAGTCGTCGACCCGATGCGGCCAGTTGAACGCTTCCGACAGCCGATGGGCGGCGGGCAGGTCGCTTTCGGCGAACGGACGATAGGTAAGCGTGCGGGAAGAATTGAGGTCGGCCACGCCGGACTCCGGATCGGTAGGAATGACGCCCCACTCTGCCAGCGCCGGCGCGGTGCGGATAGGACGATTCGCCTGTTTTTCGGCGGCGGCGGCCCGTCGCGCGAAATCGACGCAAACCGGTTCGAACGGCGCGACGCAACGCGCGTTCCGTGCCGGCGCGGGTGGTCAATCCGGCAGCATCTGCTACGGGAACGCCCGTACGATTGAAGCAGCGCGGCGCGCTCGCCGCCCGGCGGGATCGCATGGCAAGTGTGCACGAGCGGCGCGTTGCCGCTTCGGCGATCCCGTCGGCCGGCCGGCGCGCGCCGCGCCGGGATCGCGCCGCAGTTCGTGCCGTGCAGGCCCCGCAACACGCGGCGATCGTGCGTTTCGAGCGGCGCCGAACGATGCGCGAAGGATTTATTGCCCTGATTCAATTGTGTTCAACCCAGCCCGTCCCCGGCCCTGCCGGGGCTTCACACCGACAGGACGTCACCATGATTCAATTTGAACCGAAATTCATCACGTTCGACTGCTATGGCACGCTGACCCGCTTCCGGATGGGCGACATGGCGCGCGAGATTTACGCCGACCGGCTGTCGCCGGTCGATCTCGAGGAATTCGTGCGTGTGTTCGCCGGCTATCGCCTCGACGAGGTGCTCGGCGCGTGGAAGCCGTATCGCGACGTGGTCGTCAACGCGATCCGCCGCACCTGCAACAGGCTCGGCGTGAAGTTCGACGAAGCCGAAGCCGAGCGCTTCTATCTCGCGGTCCCGACCTGGGGCCCGCATCCGGACGTGCCGGCCGGCCTGTCGCGGCTCGCGAAGAAGTACAAGCTGGTGATCCTGTCGAACGCGTCGGACGACCAGATCATGAGCAACGTCGACAAGCTCGGCGCGCCGTTCCACGCGGTGTTCACCGCGCAGCAGGCGCAGTCGTACAAGCCGCGCATGCAGGGCTTCGAGTACATGTTCGACAAGCTCGGCTGCCAGCCGCAGGACGTGCTGCACGTGTCGTCGAGCCTGCGCTACGACCTGATGACGGCCGAGGATCTCGGGATCAAGCACAAGGCGTTCGTCAATCGCGGCCACGAGCCGGGCACGCCGTACTACAACTACACGGAAGTGTCCGACATCGGCGATCTCGCGACGCAGCTCGGCCTGTAAGCGCCGCGTCGGCGGCGCGCGCACGTGTCGTGCGTCGCGCCGCCGCTCGGGCACGCCCGGGCGAATCCAGTGAGCGGCCGGCCCGGCCGTTCGCTCGGGTGCGTACGATCAGCGCACGAATCGAGGGTAAATACCGATGCAGTGACATTCAAGGTGGAGCCGCCAGCGCCGATATCTGTACCGAATGGTTAATATCGCGAGGCTCCCGCATGAAGTTGTCCACGAAACTGCTGATGCTCGTCGCAGCCGCCCTGCTCGGTGTCGTATTGCTTGCCGCCATGTCGCTGCACACGCTGCGCGGCGCGCTGATCGACAGCCGTCGCGAAGAGATCGTCATTCTTTTGACGAAGGCCGAACATCTGGTCAATTCGTACCGCGCGTTGCAGGCGAGCGGCACGCTCACGGCGGATCAGGCCCAGCAGCAGGCAAAAGCCGCGCTGTCGGCGCTCAACGCGGATACGAAAAGCTACTACTGGGTCACGACTGCCGACGGCGTCAACCTGGTTCATCCGAACGCGAAATTCATCGGCACCCGGGCCAAGGGGAATCGCACGACCGACGGCCTGACCGATAGCGAGGCTTACCGCGCCGGGATGGCGGCGGCGCATTTCGCGCTCGTCGACGTGCTGGTCAAGCGCAGCCCCGACGCGGATGCGGTGCCGAAACTCCAGGGCGTGGTCGCCATTCCGGACTGGAACTGGTGGATCGGCACGGGGTTCTTTTACGACGATATCGACGCGGCCTTCACGCGGCTCGCGATGGTGCTGGGCGCGATTGCGCTCGTCATCGCCGCGACGCTGGCGGCAATCGCATGGGGCGTCCTGCGCAGCGTCAGGCGCACGCTCGGCGGCGAGCCGGCGCACGCGACGCATATCGCCGCGCGCATCGCCGCCGGCGAACTGGACGTCGAGTTCGATGCGGCAACGGCCGCGCCGGGCAGCCTGCTCGCGGCGCTCGGCGAAATGAAGGCGCGCCTGACCGAGACCATCGCCGAAATCCAGACCACGACGCACTCGATTGCCGTCGGCACCGGCGAGATCGCGCAAGGCAACCTGGACCTGTCGCAACGCACGGAGGAACAGGCCGCGTCGCTGCAGGAAACGGCCGCCAGCATGGAGCAGATCACGTCGACGGTCCGACAGAATGCCGAGAATGCGCGTCAGGCCAACGTGCTCGTCACCACGGCCAAGGAGGCGACCGAACTCGGCGGGGCCGCGGTGCAGGAAGTCGTCGAAACGATGCGGCAGATTTCGGACGAGTCGGTGCGGATCGCCGACATTACCGTCGTGATCGAAAGCATCGCGTTCCAGACCAACATTCTTGCGCTCAACGCGGCCGTCGAAGCGGCGCGAGCCGGCGAGGAAGGGCGCGGGTTCGCGGTCGTGGCGTCGGAGGTCCGCTCGCTCGCCCAGCGCAGCGCCGCGGCGGCGAAGGACATCAAGGGGCTGATCGGGGTGTCGGTCGAGAAGGTCGGCAGCGGCAGCCGGCTCGTCGAGGCGGCGGGGGCGCGCATGACGGAGATCGTTCGCTCGATCGACCGGGTTGCCGACATCATGGGCGAGATCTCCACGGCCTCGGCCGAGCAAAGTACCGGCATCGAACAGGTCGGCAAGGCGGTGGCGCAAATGGATGAAGTCACGCAGCAGAACGCCGCGCTCGTCGAGCAGGCTGCCGCTGCGGCTTCGTCGCTGGATGAACAGGCGGCACGGTTGAGGTCCGCGGTAGCAGTGTTCCGGCTGGCCGGCTGAGCGGCCTGCCCGGGAGGGAAAGCGGGCGCGGCGCGCATGCGCGGCCCGCCCGAGTCAGAAAATCACATACACCTTGCGCATCGTCTCGCGCACGTCCCACAGCCCTTCGGTGTTCGCGGCAAAGAACAACGTGTCGCCCGCGCCGAACTCGATCGCTTCCTCGCCGTCCGGCGCAAACGTGCCGGCGCCTGCGAGGAAATGCATCACCTCCGCTTCCTTCACGCCGCGCCGGTAAGTGCCCGGCGTGCATTCGAACACGCCGGTGTCGAATGCCTCGCTGCCCGGGATCACGACCTGGCGGCCCGACACGCGGGCGGGCTCGGTGCCGGGCAATCCGGCCGTGCCCCAGTCTTCGGGCAACGCGGTGTCGACGGAGCGGGAAATCTTCTGAACTTTCATGCGTGGGTGTCCTGGAGGTGATGGGAAAGCGCCCCGGCGCAGCGGCTGCGAGGGCGGCTCGCTGTCGCATGCGCGCGCGGCCGGCGACCAGGACGTTTCGCTCGTTTCGACCCGCGCCGGCCCGTGAGCGCGCAATCGACGCACAACATGCGGTTTGAGGCCGCCGAACGCGTTTCGGATGCCGAACGGGCAATTTTGTCGGTGAAATCTGCGGTGGACGCCGCTTTACGATTCCCTTTGTCACGCATCTGTCGCGAGTTGAGCAGGAAGGTGCGGCGGCACACGCGAGCGCGCAGCTAATCATGCTGCGCGGCCGGCCCAAAACGGTCGAATCGTGTCGTGCAGGCGCCCCGAATCGCGATAACCGCCATTTTGGCGGTGCTTAAATGAACTCAATGCGTACGACGTTGCACTCGCTACCAGCAGGCGGGCGCGGCGGGAATCTCGAACCACGCTGGATCCCAGGACCCACTTTCCACAGTCAGGAGCAGTTCGGATGAGCGACGATATCGACAACGGCGGAGATCACCGCGGCTTCACGCGCCGCGACATGATGCGGATCATGGCGGCGGGCGGCATGATAGCCACCGGCGCCGGCGGACTGCTGATGGGCGCGCACCCGGCGTTCGCCGCGCCCGCGCCGAAGCGCGGCGGCAAGATCCGCGTGGCCAATGAATCCAGCTCGACGGCCGACACGCTCGACCCGGCCAAGGGCTCGACGGGCGCCGACTACATCCGCTTCTTCATGTTCTACAGCGGCCTCACGCAGCTGGATGCCAGCCTGACGCCGCAGATGAACCTGGCCGAGTCGCTGCGGACGAGCGACGCGAAGACCTGGGTCATCAAGCTGCGCAAGGGCGTCACGTTCCACGACGGCAAGACGGTCGGCCCGGCCGACGTCGTGTTCTCGCTGCTGCGCCACAAGAACGCGGCCACGGCGTCGAAGGTCAAGACGATCGCCGACCAGTTCACCGACGCGAAGGCGACCGGGCCCGACGAAGTCACGCTCACGCTCGCCAGCGCGAACGCGGACCTGCCGGTGATCCTCGCGACGCCGCAGCTCGTGATCGTCAAGGACGGCACGACCGACTTCACGACCGGCATCGGCTGCGGCCCGTACAAGCTGAAGACGTTCAAGCCGGGCGTGTCGACGGTTGGCGTGCGCAACGACAGCTACTTCAAGCCGGGGATGCCGTATCTCGACGAGATCGAGCTGATCGGCATCAGCGACAGCGCCGCGCGCCTGAACGCGCTGCTGTCGGGCGACGTGCACCTCGTGAACGCGGTCGACCCGCGCTCGACGCAGCGTGTCGCGTCGACGCCCGGCTATGCGCTCAAGGAAACCAAGTCGGGGCTCTATACCGACCTCATCATGCGCAGCGAAAGCCCGCTGACCGCCAACCCGGATTTCGTCGAGGGGATGAAGTACCTGTTCGACCGCGAGCAGATCCGCTCGGCGGTGTTCCGCGGTTACGCGGTGATCGGCAACGATCAGCCGATTCCGCCGGGCCATCGCTACTTCAACGCGTCGCTGCCGCAACGGCCGCACGATCCGGACAAGGCGAAATTCCTGTTCCAGAAGGCGGGCGCGCTGGGTGTCGCGCTGCCGCCGATCTACGCGACGTCGGACGCGAACGGCTCGATCGAGATGGCCGTGCTGCTGCAGCAGGCCGGCCAGAAGATCGGACTGAACCTGCAGGTGAACCGCGTGTCGGCCGACGGCTACTGGTCGAACCACTGGATGAAGCATCCGCTCGGCTTCGGCAACATCAATCCGCGCTCGAGCGCCGACGTGCTGTTCACGCAGTTCTTCAAGTCGGATGCGCCGTGGAACGAGTCGGGCTGGAAGAACGCGAAGTTCGATCAGCTGCTGCTGGCCGCGCGTTCCGAGACCGACGATGCGAAGCGCAAGCAGATGTACGGCGAGATGCAGGCGATCGTCGCGCAGCAGGGCAGGGTCGGCATCCCGGCGTTCATCAGCTTCCTCGACGGCTACGACAAGCGCCTCGGCGGCCTGGGTTCGATCCCGACGGGCGGGATGATGGGCTTCATGTTCGCCGAGCACGTGTGGTGGAACGCGTGACGCCGTTGCCCGCCGCCGCCGCGTGGCCGGTGCGGGTTGCCGCGCCGGACACGCTCACACTTTCCCGGAGGGCCGCGCGATGAACCGCATCCTGCTCGGACTGATCGGCCGCCGCATCGCGGTCACCGCGCTGACGCTGCTGATCGTGTCCGTGATCATCTTCGCGATCACGAACCTGCTGCCCGGCGATGCCGCCCAGGCCGCGCTCGGCCAGTCCGCGACGCCGGAAACGGTGGCCGCGCTGCGCCAGCAGTTCGGCCTCGACATGCCGGCCCACGTGCGCTACGTGCACTGGCTCGCGAGCCTGCTGCACGGCGACTTCGGCCGCTCGCTGTCGAGCGACATGCCGGTGTCCGACATGATCGGCGGACGCCTGCCGAAATCGCTGACGCTCGCGGCGATCACGACCTGCGTGTCGGTGCCGATCGCACTGGTGCTCGGCATCCTCGCGGCGGTCAAGCGCGAGTCGGCGATCGACCGCGCGATCAGCCTCGGCACGCTGTCGCTCGTCGCGACGCCGGAATTCCTGATCGCGACGGTCGCCGTGCTCGTGCTGGCGGTGAAGCTGCACTGGCTGTCCGCGCTGTCGTACAGCGGGCCGATCGAAAGCGTCCACGATTTCCTGCGCGCGTATGCGATGCCGGTGCTGACGCTCTGCGCGGTCGTGATCGCGCAGATGGCACGGATGACGCGCGCGGCGGTCATCGAGCAACTGAGCGCGTCGTATGTCGAGATGGCCGTGCTCAAGGGCGCGAGCCCCGCGCGCGTGGTGCTGCGCCATGCGCTGCCGAACGCGATCGGGCCGATCGCCAATGCGATCGCACTGAGCCTGTCGTACCTGCTCGGCGGCGTGATCGTCGTCGAGACGATCTTCAACTATCCGGGCCTCGCCAGCCTGATGGTCGATGCGGTCGGCAACCGCGACTTCCCGTTGGTGCAGGCGTGCACGCTGATCTTCTGCGTGGCCTACCTGACGCTCGTGCTGTTCGCCGACCTGTGCTCGATCGTGTCGAACCCGAGGTTGCGGACCTGACCGTCCCGTCCTTCTCCCGAGATGCCGAACATGCACCCGACCGAACCCGTACAACGCAGCAGCGCGCTGCCGCCGCCCGGCGATCCGCGCCCGTCGTGGGGCGACACGCCGCCTGCCGCACCTTCCCCCGAACAGCCGCGCAAGCGCCGCGCGATGCGCCCGGCCCTGACCACCGGCGGCTGGATCGGCCTGTCGATGGCCAGCCTGATGCTGTTCATCGCGGTGTTCGCGCCGCTCCTCGCGCCGCATGAAGTCGGCACGATCGTGACACCCGACGTATTTGCGCCGTTCAGCGCGAAGCTGCCGTTCGGCTCGGACTTCCTCGGCCGCGACATGCTGAGCCGGATCCTGTTCGGCACGCGGCTGACCGTGCTGCTCGCGCTCGCCGCGGTGCTGCTCGCCGCGCTGACCGGCACGACGCTCGGGCTGCTCGCGACGGTGTCGGGCCGCGTGGTCGACGAGACCATGAGCCGCGTGCTCGATGCGCTCACGTCGATCCCGTCGAAGATGTTCGCGCTGATGATCGTCGCCGCGTTCGGCTCGTCGCTGCCGCTGCTGATCGTGACGGCCGCGATCAGCTACATGCCGGGCTCGTACCGGATTGCCCGTGCGCTGGCGGTCAACATCAGCACGCTCGAATTCGTGCAGGTCGCACGAGCGCGCGGCGAGAGTGCGTTGTACATCGCGTGCGTCGAGATGCTGCCGAACATGATTCACCCGATGCTCGCCGACACGGGCCTGCGCTTCACGTTCGTCGTGCTGCTGCTGAGCGGCCTGAGCTTCCTCGGGCTCGGCGTGCAGCCGCCGTACGCGGACCTCGGCTCGCTCGTGCGCGAGAACATCGCCAGCCTCGGCGACGGCTCGGCCGTCGCGATCATGCCCGCGGTCGCGATCGCGATCCTGACGGTGGGCGTCAACCTGTTGATCGACGGCTTGCCGCATCGCGGCCGCCGCAAGGGCGCGGCCGCTGCCGCGGGAGCACACTGATGCGACACGAATCGAACCCGCTCGTCGAGGTGCGCGGGCTGCGCGTGGTCGGCGGCCGGCCGGGCGGTGCGGAAACGACGATCGTCGACGGCGTCGACTTCGACGTCCGGCGCGGCGAGGTGCTCGCGCTGATCGGCGAATCCGGCTCGGGCAAGACGACGATCGCACTGTCGCTGATGGGCCATGCGCGCGCCGGCTGCCGGATCGCCGGCGGCTCGGTCAAGCTCGACGGCTCGGACGTCTGCACGCTGTCCTCGCAGGCGCTGACCGCGCTGCGCGGCCGCAGGGTCGCGTACATCGCGCAGAGCGCGGCCGCCGCGTTCAACCCGTCGCGCACGATCCTCGACCAGGTGATCGAGAGCGCGCTGATCCACCGGACGCTGACGAAGCGCGACGCGCAGGCGAAGGCGGTCGAGCTGTTCCGCGCGCTCGCGCTGCCGGAGCCGGAGACGATCGGCAAACGCTATCCGCACCAGGTGTCGGGCGGCCAGTTGCAGCGTCTGATGGCAGCGATGGCGCTGATCACCGATCCGGAGCTCGTGATCCTCGACGAACCGACGACGGCGCTCGACGTGACCACGCAGATCGACGTGCTGCAGGCGTTCAAGAGCGTGATCCGGCGCTACGGCATGAGCGCGGTGTACGTGTCGCACGATCTGGCCGTCGTCGCGCAGATGGCCGACCGGATCATCGTGCTGAGCGACGGCGTGATCCGCGAGTCGGGGGACACCGAGCAGATCCTGCATGCGCCCGTACATCCGTACACGCAGAGCCTGATCGCGGCGGTCGCGCCGAGCGATGCCGAACGCGCGGCGAAACTCGCACCGGCCGCGCCTGCGCCGCTGCTCGACGTGCGCGGCGCGATCGCCGGCTACGGCGGCCGCACCGCGAAAGGCTGGCCGGCCAAGGTGATCCTGCACGAAGTGGACCTGCGCATCGGGCGCGGGCAGACGGTCGGCGTGATCGGCGAATCGGGCTCGGGCAAGACGACGCTCGCGAAGGTGATCGCGGGCCTGGTGCCGGCCACCGGCGGGCAGATCCTGCTCGACGGCGAGCCGCTCGCGCTCGACATCGGCAAACGCACGAAGGAGCAGCACCGGCGCGTGCAGATCGTGTTCCAGAACGCGGATACCGCGCTCAATCCGGTGCATACCGTCGAGCGCACGCTCGCGCGGCCGCTCGCGTTCTATCACGGGATCAAGGGTGAGCGCGCACGGCGGCGCGTCGCGGAGTTGCTCGAGCTCGTGCGGCTGCCGCAGGCCGTCGCCGGGCGACGCACCGGCGAGCTGTCCGGCGGGCAGAAGCAGCGCGTGAACCTCGCGCGCGCGCTCGCGGCGGAGCCCGACCTGATCCTGTGCGACGAGGTCACGTCGGCGCTCGATACCGTGGTCGGCGCCGCGATCATGGACCTGTTGCGCGAACTGCAGGCAAAGCTCGGCGTGTCGTACGTGTTCATCACGCACGACATCGCCAAGGTGCGCGCGATCAGCGACGACATCGTCGTGCTGTACGCGGGCCGCCGTGTCGAGACGGGCAGCCGCGACGCGCTGTGCGCGCCGCCTTATCACCCGTATTCGCACCTGCTCGTGTCGTCGGCGCCGGAACTGCGCGCGGGCTGGCTCGACGATGCAGCCGAGCGTTGTCACCGGCCGCTGGTGCCGATCGGCGCGAGCGCGGACAACGCCGGGCTGTGCCCGTTCCTGTCGCGCTGCCCGATGCGCGTGGACGGCGTATGCAATCAAACGGCACCCGTGCTGCGCACCCTCGACAACGGCGCGCAGGTGCTGTGCCACCGCAGCGAGGACGACCTGACGCGCTTCCAGGCGGAGCCGGCGGCGGTCGTCGCGCCGGTGCAGCCGGTGCGCCTGTAGTGGGCCGCGCCATGAGTTCACCGCGCTCGCGCAGGCCGGCGATCGGCTGTCCGCACAGGCTGCCGCGGCAGTCGCGAAAAACGGTGGATTGGGCGTGCGCCGTGCGCGAATACGCTGCAACTGCGCTTCTTGACGGTGATTGAACTGATCGACACCGGCGCGACCGGCACGCCGATCGAGTCGTTCGCGATCGCGCGCTTCGTCGCGCCGGTAACGGCCGCGCAGGCGGCCGCATGAGGATGGCGAACATGGTCGCTCTGTTCCACGATTCGGTCGAAAGTGCGGCGCTCCGCGCTGCTGGCGTCGGGCGGTCCGTATCGCCGGCCATCGGCGACGTGCTGCGCACGATCGATGCATCGTTCGCGCAGCCGCTGAATCTCGATACGCTCGCGGCGGTGGCCGGGTTGAGCGTGTCGCGTTTCACCGCGCGTTTTCGCAGCGAAATCGGGCTGTCGCCGCATCGGTATCTGTGTCTGGTGCGTGTCCGGCGTGCGCAGGACTTGCTGCGCGGCGGCGTGGCGCCGTCGGTCGTGGCGACCGAGGTCGGTTTCTTCGACCAGAGCCATCTGTGCCGGCATTTCCGGCGGGTGCTCGGGATTACGCCGCGCGATTACGTGAGCGCGCGGTCGGGCGGGGCGCAGGGGCGAACGTCGTCGGTGCGCACGCACGATGAACGCCGCGACGTGTCCTGTCACGCCGTGTAGGCGAAAGCGGAGCGCGCGCGGCTGCGACCGGCCCTGGCTGCTCGGTGAAGCCGCCTGCCGGCCTGTGGCTTGGTCATTAAACCGTGTTTAACGATCGATTTTCTGGATGTTAACCAGTCGGGAAGGTCCGAGACGCATAATTGCAGGCAAGAACCACCAGCCGCGCGATTGAATTATTTCGCAACGAATACGCTTTATCCAACAGATCAATACTCCTGACGGTTTCCGGAAACGAAGTCGCGAGAACAACGATTTCCGGTACCGCCCCAGGGCATCTCAACAAGATCGTCGCGCAATGCGCAGGAGCAGAAATGACCGTAGCATTCGTGTTGCACCGTGCCGACGGCACGCCTTTGTCAACCGTCTTCCGCAGGGAGTCATTCGGCGAGAACGACCCGTTCGGGCGACATCGGGAGATCGCATGGGAAGGCCGCGGCTCGATGGCCGCGGGCCGTATCGGCTTCGTGGGCGAGCTCGACGTGCCGAGCTTTCCGCACATTGAAACCATCGTCGTCGTGGAAGGAGAGCTTACGCTCGAAGTGCCCGGAGCGGCGCCGTTGGTGCTCGGCCCGCAAGCGGGGGCGGTCATCGGCAGCGGCACGACGGTCCGCGTCAGTGCAGCATCGCCGGTGCTTTTCATGTTCTGCGCGGCGGCTTGCAGGAATCCGACGAAACGCGGCCTCTTTGCGCTGCGCGCCGATGCCGACTTCAAGCCGTCTGCATCGCTGCCTGCCGACGTGCTGCTCGGTCCCGCTCCGCAATGCCGCAGTGACAACGTCTTCACCGACGACGGCGCAGGTTACTGCGCGGGTACGTGGGATTCGACGCCGTACCATCGGATCGTTCGCCCGCATCGGGTGAACGAGTTCATGCAGCTGCTGGCCGGCAGCGTACGGTTCGCCGCGCCTGATGGCAGCGTGCTGTCGGTCGGCGCCGGCGACGCGCTTTTCGTCCCGCAGGGTGCATCGATCGGGTGGGAAAGCAGCGATCGCGTGGCGAAGTTCTACGTCGTGCAAGACGTCCAGGTATCTACCGAGCAACATTGATCATGTCGCCTCCACTGCAGCACATACAAACTTCGCCCACGCTGCCGGCCGCGGCTGACGTCGTCGTGATCGGAGGCGGGATCATCGGCGTTTTTACCGCCTACTACCTGGCCCTGCGCGGGGTTTCGGTCGCGCTGGTCGAGAAGGGCAGGATCGGAGCCGAGCAGTCGAGCCGCAACTGGGGCTGGTGCCGGCAGCAAAACCGCGACGCGCGCGAGTTGCCGATGGCAAGCAAGAGCCTCGATCTCTGGGAACGATTTGCCGCCGAATCCGGCGAAGACACGGGTTTTCATCGTTGCGGGCTGTTGTATCTGAGCAATGACGAAGCCGAGTTGTCGCGTTGGTCCCATTGGGGCGAGTTCGCAAAGACCGCGGGCGTGACGACGTACATGCTCGACAGCCGGCAAGCGAGCCAGCGCGGGCAGCCAACCGGGCGACCCTGGAAGGGCGGCGTCTTTTCGCCGAGCGACGGCACCGCCGACCCGGCGAAGGCCGCGCCGGCCGTGGCCGCTGCACTGATGAAGCTCGGCGGCAGCGTCAACCAGCACTGCGCGGCCCGCGGCATCGAACTCGAGGGCGGGCGGGTTTCCGGCGTCGTCACGGAAGCCGGGGTGATCAAGACCAGAACGGCCGTGCTCGCCGGTGGCGCGTGGGCGTCGTCGTTCTGCCGCCAGCTCGGCATCCGTTTTCCTCAGGCGTCGATCCGCCAGTCGATCCTGAGCGTGTCGCCTGTCGAACAGCGCTTGCCGGATGCGCTGTACACCTCCGGCGTGTCCGTTACGCGTCGGAGCGACGGACGCTACGCACTGGCCATCAGCGGCCGCGCGCGCGTGGATGTGACGCCGCAGTTCCTGCGATTCGCCCCGCATTTCGTGCCGATGTTCGCGAAGCGCTGGCGCAGCCTTCTTCCGGGAGGCCTCGAAGGCATGCGCGGCGGCCACGAATCGCTGAAGCGGTGGCGACTCGATGCGCCGACACCGATGGAGGCGGTGCGCATTCTCGATCCGAAGCCCGATATGCCGACGGTCACCGAAACGTACCGCCGTGCCGTCGAACTGCTGCCCGAACTTCGTGAAGCGACGATCACTCACGCTTGGGCCGGGTTCGTCGACAGCACGCCGGACGGCGTCCCGGGTATCGGCGAAGTGCCGGGCGTGCCGGGCTTGATCCTGGCAGCGGGCTTTTCCGGGCACGGCTTCGGCATCGGCCCGGGCGCGGGTCACTTGATCGCGGATCTCGCCACCGGTGTGCGGCCGATCGTGGACCCGATACCGTATCGGCCCGGCCGATTCGGCGAATCCACCTGGGGCAAGGTCGCTGATTTTTAGTTTGCGGCCGTCACGCGGAAGGCGGTGGCGGCGTTCGAATGATGCGCTTCGGTTCGGATCGTGCGCGACCAGCCGGATCGGTGCGGCGAATGCCCGCCGCCTTTCCAGCCTGGTGCGCCAGCTTTGGAGTGTGTGATGCGTTTCAGTTCCTACTGGCTCGATACGTCCGAGCCATTCGTGAGCAGCTCGCCGGATCTGCCTGACGGAAGTTGCGACGTGGTCGTGGTGGGCGGCGGAATCACGGGTTCGGCGGCGGCACTGGCGCTGTCGAAAAAAGGCGCCCGCGTCGTCGTCTGCGAAGCCGGCACCGTGGGGCAGGCGGCGTCGGGACGCAACGGCGGCATGTGCAACAACGGCTTCGCGCAGGATTACGCTTCACTGTCGCAGCGCATCGGCACGGAACTGGCCAACCGGTTGTATCTTGCGTTCGACGCGGGTGTCGACACGGTCGAGCGGCTGGTCCGGGAGGAGTCGATCGACTGCGATTTCGTGCGCTGCGGAAAGCTCAAGCTCGCGGCGAAGCCGGAGCACTACGACAAGCTGGTACGAAGTCAGGCGCTGCTCGCCGGGAGCGTGGATCCCGACACGCGCGTGGTGACGAAGGCGGAACTGCGCGACGAGATCGGCTCGAACCGCTATCACGGCGGGTTGATCTTCGAGAAGAGTGCCGGGATGCACGTCGGCCGCTATGTGCGCGGCCTTGCGAACGCCGCGCAAGCGCGCGGTGCGCACATCCTGGAGCGTGCGCCGGTACTCGGGTTAAAGAGGGAGCCGGGTGGCGCATACGCGTTGCGAACGCCGCTCGGTGAGATCCGTACGCGCCAGATTCTTCTGGCGAGCGGCATTTCGCAGGTGGGGCCGTTCGGCTGGATCCGACGCAGGATCGTGCCGGTCGGCGCTTTCATCATCGTCACCGAGCCTTTGCCGCGCGAACTTCTGGACCGGTTGCTGCCGACTCGCCGGATGGCCACCGACACGAAGAACTTCGTCAACTTCTTTCGCGTCACGCCCGACAACCGGATGCTGTTTGGCGGGCGTGCGCGTTTTGCGACGTCCAACCCCCGTTCAGACGAAAAGAGCGGGCTGATCCTGCGACAGCAGATGGCCGCCGTGTTCCCGGAACTGGCCAGCGTGCGCATCGACTACTGCTGGGGCGGCATGGTCGACATGACGGCCAACCGCCTGCCGCGCGCGGGCCAGCGACGAGGTGTTTATTACTCGATGGGCTATAGCGGCCACGGCACGCACATGGCCACGCTGATGGGCACGCTGATGGCAGAGATCATGGACGGGCGAGCCGATCTCAACCCGTGGAACAGCTTCGACTGGCCCGCTATTCCCGGCCACTTCGGCAAAGCATGGTTTTTGCCGTTCGTGGGCGCGTGGTACCGACTCAAGGACACCCTGCAATGAATTCACCTGTTCATCACCTGATGCAAGCCGGAAGACTGGATCGATTCTTCATCGACGGAGACTGGGTCATGCCCGACGGCGGCGATCGGTTCGCGGTCGTCTGCCCTTCCACTGAAGACAGGCTGTGCGAAATTCCGCTTGGGAACGCACGCGACGCCGACCGCGCGGTGCAGGCCGCGCGCGACGCTTTCGAACGCTGGGCCGCGACGTCGCCGCAGCAACGCGCCGCGCTGCTCGACCGCGTTCATGCGCTGATACTCGAGCGTGCCGAACTGTTCGCCATGGCGCTCACGATGGAAATGGGCGCGCCCATCAGCTATGCGCGCGGTGCCCATGTGCCGCTTGCGGCCGAACATATCCGGGTCGCGCGCGACAATCTGGCCAGCTACCCGTTCCGGACCCGGCGGGGGACGACCGCGGTCGTGCGCGAGCCGATCGGCGTGTGCGCGCTGATCACGCCGTGGAACTGGCCGATCTATCAAATCACGGCGAAGGTCGGCCCGGCTCTCGCAGCGGGCTGTACCGTGGTCCTGAAACCTAGCGAGCTGTCGCCGCTCAGCGCGTTGCTGTTTGCGGAAGTGATCGCCGATGCAGGCGTGCCCGCGGGCGTATTCAACCTGGTGAGCGGCAGTGGAGCGGAAGTGGGCGCGGCGCTCGCATCGCACCCGGAGGTCGACATGGTTTCGATCACGGGGTCGACGCGTGCGGGCGTACTGGTTGCGCAAGCGGCGGCTCCGACCGTCAAGCGCGTTGCGCAGGAGCTTGGAGGCAAGTCGCCGAACATCGTGTTGCCCGATGCGGACCTGTCGCGTGCCGTCGCGCCGGGCGTTGCCGCAGCGTTCCGGAACATGGGCCAGTCGTGCAGCGCGCCGACCCGCCTGATCGTACCGCGCAGCCTTCTGGGTAGCGTCGAAGAGTTGGTCGTCGCGGCAACGGAACGGATGGTCGTCGGCGATCCGTTCGCCGAAGCGACGACGCATGGCCCGCTGGCCAATCGCGCGCAGTTCGATCGCGTCGGGCAGATGATCGACGCGGGCATCGACGAACGGGCGAAGCTCATCGCCGGTGGGCCCGGACGGCCCGCGGGTTTCGATCGAGGCCTTTATGCGCGGCCAACCGTCTTTTCCGATGTCGGCACCGGCATGACGATCGCGCAGCAAGAGATCTTTGGTCCGGTCCTCGCGATCCTTCCCTACGACACCGTCGAAGAAGCCATCGCTATCGCGAACGATACGGTTTACGGGCTTGGCGCACATGTGCAGGGCACCGACAAGGAACGCGTGCGCGCGGTGGCTGCGCGCATCCGGTCGGGTCAGGTGCATCTGAACTACCCGGCATGGGACCCGCAGGCTCCGTTTGGCGGGTACAAGCAGTCGGGGAACGGTCGCGAGTACGGGATCGAAGGGATGGAAGAGTACATGGAGATCAAGTCGATCCTGGGTTTCCATGATTGAAGCAGCTGCTGCACGCGATGCGACGGCAGTACAGATTTGAATCCGTTTGCTTGGTAAAGGTGCCGAGATTGGAAACCCCCGTCATCCCCGAGGCGTCGCTGAAAACGCATCACGCGCACTGGGCGACATTGCGCCGCGATCTGCATGCGCATCCCGAGTTGCGATTCGAAGAGCACCGGACGGCCGACGTCGTCGCCCGTGAGCTTGAAGATCTTGGCTACGCGGTTTCACGTGGGATCGGAGGCACGGGAGTCGTCGCGAGCCTGCCCGGTGCGAATCCGGGCCGCGGCATCGTGCTCCGTGCCGATCTGGATGCGTTGCCGATCCAGGAAGCCAATGACTTTGCGCACGCATCGTGCGCCCACGGGGTCATGCACGCGTGCGGGCATGACGGGCATACCGTCATGTTGCTGGGGGCCGCGCGAATCCTGAAGGAACTACGGCAGTTGCCGGGCACGGTTCATTTCGTGTTCCAGCCCGGAGAAGAGGGGGGCGCGGGCGCGCGGAAGATGATCGACGACGGGCTGTTCGAGCAATGTCCGACGGATGCGGTATTCGGCATGCATAACTGGCCCGGTTTGCCCGCCGGGCATTTCGGGTTGCGTACCGGCCCGATCATGGCCGCGGGCTCCCGGTTCAGGATTACGGTAACGGGCAAGGGCGCGCATGCGGCGCAGCCGCATCTGGGCGTCGACCCCGTCCCCCTCGCGTGTTCGGTGGTGCTGCAGTGTCAGACCATCGCTGCGCGGCACAAGGATCCCGTGGATCCCGCCGTCATTTCCGTCTGCATGTTCCATGCGGGAACGACGGACAATGTCATTCCGGACAGCGCCGAGTTGCGCGGGACGATTCGCACGCTATCGTCGGCATTGCAGCAGAAGCTGCAGCGCGACGTCCAGCTCATGTGCGAGGGGCTGGCCCGTGCCTATGGCGCGCAAGTCGAGGTCGAGTTTTTTCAGTACTACCCCGCGACGGTCAACACGCCGGCCGAGACTGCGCTCTGCGAAACGGTCATTCGCGAGACGTTCGGCGACGAACGTCTTTACCGCGACGTGCCGCCGAACATGACGTCCGAAGACTTCGGCTTCATGCTGGAGGAGCGGCCCGGCGCTTATGTGCTGATCGGCAATGCGCCGGCCGGAACGGCCGCGCCGGCTCTGCATCACCCGAAATACGATTTCAACGACGACATCATTCCGGCCGGCGTCCGGTATTGGGTCGCCTTGGCGCAGCATTACTTCGGGACCGTTTGACGCGGCGGTTCGATCCATCGTGACCGGGATCGATTCGTCGCGCGCACCCGGTTGCGGAACGGCGCCATCTGGAAGGATTGCTTGATGAAACAGGAACACGTGATGAACGATTCCCGCTCGACGACGGAGCTTCGCTATCGAAGGTTCACCGCGGCCGATATACCCGCGGCCCACGCGCTGTCCATGGCGCTTCGCTGGCCCTTCAGACTGGAAGACTGGCAGTTTTCCGCCGACACGTCGATCGCGTTCGTGGCCGAGGAACGCGGTGTGGTCATTGGTACGGCGATGTGCTGGAAGTTCGGCTCGGACCGCGCTTCCATCGGGCACGTCATCGTGTCGTCCGCGCACCAGGGCAGAGGTATCGGCCGCGAGCTGATGGAGGCGCTCCTCGAAGAACTGGGGCCGCGCATCACGTTCCTGCATGCGACGCCGGCCGGCCTGCCACTCTACGAGAGGCTCGGTTTCAACGTGTGCGGATCGCTGGACCAGTATCAAGGGAACGTGAGTCGGCCTGCCGCGGTTGCACTGCTCGATGGCGAGAGACTGCGGGCCGGGACGCCTGCCGATTTGCGTTGCCTCGTCGAACTGGACACGCGCGCTTCCGGCCTCGAGCGCGATGCGCTTTTGTCGGCATTGTCGAAGCGCGGGAAAAGCGTCGTGCTCGAGCGCGACGGCGAAATCGTCGGATTTTCGGTGCTGCGCCACTTCGGTCGCGGTTACCTGATCGGCCCGGTGGTCGCACGGCGTTCGACCGACGACGCGCATGCAAGGGCCCTGATCGGCTATTGGATGAGCGGATTGGAGAACGAATTCGTTCGCATCGACGTACCTTCGGGAACGAGTTTGCCGGACTGGCTCGGCGCTCAGGGATTGACGCGGG